>CAMDAN010000072.1 GCA_945888535.1 Bordetella parapertussis | reverse complement strand
GGTAATGAGCAGCAGCAAAATCGTCGCTGAAGCAAAGGTGTAGTTCATCATGTGGCGCAAACAGTTGTAAGTTAGGCTAAGCCTTTGAGTTCAATCGGGCAAGGCCAACGCCAACCCAAAATGCGGCATAGGAACAAGTTGATCACCCGCGCGGCCGGTTAGGGTGGTTGCAAAAGGCTACCCGCGGTGAAAGAGGCTTTGCATAGCGCCCTAGGATAGCAGCCTTGGTGCCATAATCAGTGCCATGACGCTCCTGCAATCCCTTCGCCAAGCACGCTCGCTCTTGCGCAGCGTGGTGGCCGTTTGGTGTCTTGCACTGGGCGTGGCAGTGGCCTCGCCGCTGGTTCAAACGCACAGCACCGCGTTGGTGTGCAGTGCCGCGGGCATGGTGCAGCTGGTGGATGTCAACGCCGATCCAGCAGCACCACAATCATCTCAGCCAAGCCACAGCTTGGATTGCGTATTGTGTTTGCCATTCGCCGCCCCAGCACCAGGCAGTGCGGTTGTGGCAGCGCTTGCAGCGCCCTTGTCGCTCTCATCGCACCACGCAGCACTGGCGATACCTCGCGCGCGCAACGCCGCCCCACCCCCCGGCCGCGGGCCACCTCTCTCGCTTTAAAAACTGCCAAGCCCCAAGCCTCGCCACATCGTTGATGGGGCCACTGGGTTTGTCCAACACGTTCGGCTGCGCCTTGTGCGCATTCGCATTGCTTCATTTTTTAAAGATTCTCGCCATGAACAAACTTTGCTCCCTTGGCTTCGTTGCCACCCTCGCCCTCGTTGCCAGCCAAACACCGGCACGCGCCCACGTGGTTTTGCAAGACGGCGCAGCCGCTGCCAACACCAGCTACCGCGCCGCCTTTCGGGTCGGCCACGGTTGCGACGCCGAGCCCACTACCGCCCTACGCATCACCATCCCCGCCGGCTTTAACGCGGCCCAACCCATGCCCAAAGCCGGCTGGGCGGTGAGCACCAAAGTCGGCCCCTTGGCCACACCGTACGAAAGCCATGGGAAGAAATACACCGAGGGTGTTCTTGAAATCACTTGGACAGCCAAAGGTGCAGAAAACGCATTGCCTGCAGCGTATTACGACGAGTTTGTCGTGCGCGGAACCACCCCCGCCAAAGCGGGACCTCTCTGGTTCAAAGTGGTTCAGTCCTGTCCCAAAGGCTCGAACGACTGGGTCGAAGTTCCCGCTTCAGGCAGCTCGACCAAAGGCCTGAAGTCCCCGGCTGCGCTTTTGGATGTTCTGGACGTGCAAGCCGCTGGCGGCCACGCCCATTGATTTTTTCGTCCTCTATTTTTAACCCCAGGAGCTTGTATGAAACTTCGCACCGCACTTTGCGCCACCTTGGTCGCGCTTTCACTCACTAGCATCGCGTCTGCCCAAAACGTCGAAGTCAAAGACGCTTGGGCCCGCGCAACCGTTCAAGGCCAAAAGGCCACCGGCGCCTTCATGACGCTGACTTCTAAAACCACTGCCAAATTGGTGGGGGCCACTTCCAGCGTAGCTGGCGTCACCGAAGTCCACGAAATGAAAATGGACAACGGCGTCATGAAAATGAAAGCGGTTGAAGGCGGTTTGGAATTGCCCGCAGGCAAAGCCACCAGCCTCAAACCCGGCGGCTACCACGTCATGCTCATGGACCTGAAACTGCCTTTGCAAAAAGACACCACGATTCCGCTCACCTTGGTGTTCAAAGACGCCAAAGGCGTTGAAAGCAAAATGGAATTGAAAGTTCCCGTGTCTCAAACGGCACCCGGTGGCGGTGCCGGCATGGGTGGGCACCAACACGGCGATATGGCCCACAAGCCTAAGCAGTAAGCCAACCGCACGCACCCAAGGCTTGTGTGACTCTGCAGACCCTGCGCCACGCCAACCGACTTGCCCGCCTCGTGCTGGCTTGGTTTGTGCTGTCTGTGGGCGTTGCAATCGCTTCGCCGTGGGTGCACCCACAGTCCATGGATATGGTGTGCAGCAGCGCTGGCACCATGAAACTGCTTGTTTCTGGGGAAGACAACACCCCTGCCAAAGCACCTAGCCTGGACTGCCCCCTGTGTGCATCCATCGGGCTGCCACCACCGCTTTTTCTCACAAGCCTTAGCCACGTCTGCCCTCTGGCATATGCCACGCAAGCCATTGCGGTTGCGCATATGGCCGCAAGCACCGCGCCCCCACTGCCCTCCCGAGGACCGCCCACGCCTCTTTGCTGATCTTTGAAACCCAGGCAAGCACCGCTGGCTGCTTCCAGTTTGATGATGAAGACAACGGAGAGATTGGAATGGAAACATTGAAAACCCTCAAGCGGGGTGAATCGCTTATTTTTTCAGGCGAGTTTGGTTCGGTGTGGCGCGTGACGCAAGGCCTATTTCGGCTTGAACGCCCTAGCCGCGATGGCATGGAATTGGTGCGGCTGGCGCTCCCAGGTGACTTGGTAGGCGTTGAGTCGTTGTTCGCTGAGCCTTACGCCTACACCGCCACCGCGCTGACCTCCGCGCAGGCCACACCCGCACGCTTAGGCTTTGGATTGGCCCACGCCACCACCATCGCCCAAGGCTTTTTGCAACAGCAGTGCCACATGAACGACATGGTGCGATTGCGCAGTGGCACTGCCGGTGAGCGCATCGCCCATCTTTTGAAAATGCTGGCCCGCAACGTCGAAGATGCCGACGCTCCCCTGGAGCGAAAAAATCTACCCAGCCTCAAAGAGATGGCATCCATCGTGGACTCTGCCCCCGAAACAGTGTGCCGCCGATTGAATGAATTTTTACCTGCGCGAAGCTACAAGCGCACTTCTCTTTTCGCATGGCCAGAGCGCAAAACGGTATCCCAACCCATGCGCCACGCACAACTTTGTTCCCTTTAACTGGAGTTCATCATGAAAACCTATCGCTTTTTTATCTTTTCACTGGCCGCGCTGACAACGCTTGGATTCACCCATTCCCTGTTCGCGCAAAACAGCACGGCCCATCAGGGACACACCGAAGCAGGGATGCACGCAGCGCCAAGCAAAGCCGCAGGTTCTCAGTCTTCGCAAATCAAAGCCGTCATGATGAAGCAATTTGATCGCCCCGACGCACGCTTGGTGGTGGGTCCTGTCACCGTGCATGGGAATTACGCCGTAGCGGGGTGGACACAAACGGGCAAAGGGGGCCGCGCTTTGCTGCAAAAAGACAAAGCGCAATGGGTGATTTCGGTGTGTGCAGGGGACGGCTTGACCCGCTCCGACGTACTACAGACCACCGGCATGGACAAAAAAACAGCCGACCATCTCGCCCAATCCGTTCTAGCAGCTGAATCCAAATTAGACAAAAAGCAGCGGGCCTTGTTTGCAAGCTTTGAAGGCATGGTCAAGGTCGATAGCGCAACCACGCATGGACACCATGGAGAACACGCAAAACCTTAAACGTCCAATGCATATGGTTTTCTAATTTTTAATGAAAGAATAAAAATGATCTTAATGAATCTGATTTCGCGCTTTATGCGCATGGTTATATTGTTTGTCTCTGCACTGTGTGTGACATCTGCATGGTCTGCAACGGTAGAGGTGACTGATGCCTTAGGCCGAAAGGTAAAGATCACTACGCCAGTTCATCGGGTTGTACTTAACTTTAATTTTGAAGAGTTCACCGCTGTGACCGGCAAAGAGGGTTGGACTAAAGTCGTTGGAATTTCTCGTGCACCTTGGGAAGGATGGCGCCCAGCCATATTTTCACGTTACGCGGCAGTTTTGCCGAACTTGCAAGCAATGCCTGACATCGGCAACTCCGATGACGGTACGTTCAGCGCTGAAAAAGTAATTGCTTTAAAGCCTGACGTTTTATTTGTTGCTGAATGGACATACAAGTCCTTGCAAACTGCGCGGGACCAGATTGAGGCAGCGGGCATTCCTATTGTTGTAATTGACTACAACGCGCAAATGCTAGAACGCCACATTTCATCGACGCTGGCGATTGGGAAAGTGATGGGAACAGAGCAACGATCCCAAGAACTGGCATCTTTGTATGAACGCGAATACAAAAGCGTTTTAGCGCGAATCGCCAAAGCGGGTGGTGCATCAAATAAAAAGGTGTATGTGGAGCTAGGGCAAGCTGGGCCGGAGACCATCGGCAACAGCTACAGCGGCACCATGTGGGGGAAATTGTTCACGACCCTAGGGGCTGTCAATATTGCCGACGGGAAGCTTACGGGACCATGGGGCCCCCTCAATGCCGAAGCTGTGATTGCTGAGAACCCAGACCTGATCTTCATCGCTGGATCTTCATGGGTAAACAAGCCCAAAGCTGTTAAAACTGGCTACGACGCGACACCTGAAATAACACGTAAGTCCTTAGACACTTACGCGCAACGCGCAGGTTGGTCTGGCATGAAGGCTATAAAAAACGGCGAAATGCATGCAATTGAGCATGGGCTGTGCCGAACGCTTTTTGATTTTGTGGCGATGCAATACATAGCCAAGCGCTTATACCCCGATGCGTTCAAAGATGTAGACCCTGACGCATCGTTTCGTGCGTACCACGCCAAGTATTTGCCGGTTGCCTATTCTGGAACTTGGATGTTGCCACTCAAACCATGAGTTCAGTCCAAGCCCTCCATGCTGTCACATACAGTTACCAAAGGGCTGCTGCTTATCGCTTCAAGGCCATTGCTATTGCTTTGGCCGCCTTGTTGCTTAGCGTTTTATTAGACGTGGCAACAGGGCCGTCATTTTTACCCCTGCGAGATGTTTTCAACGCCGTGCTTGGTCATGCACGAGATACATCGGTGCATGCCATAGTGTGGACGATTCGGCTGCCAGTTGCTTTAATGGCGGTGGCGGTGGGCATCGCCCTCGGGCTGTCTGGGGCAATCATGCAGACTATTTTGAACAATCCCTTGGCCTCAAGTTACACCCTTGGGATTTCCGCTGGAGCGGGCTTTGGAGCCTCCTTGGTCATCGTTTTGGGGGCGTCTTTGCCGGTGCCGGAAGAATATGCTATCGCTACTAATGCGATGTTCTTTGCGGGTGTGGCTTGCGCAGGGGTTTACTGGATTGGAGGCGCACGGTTTGCAACCGCCGAAGGATTGGTACTTGCAGGTATTGCGCTCTTATTCATGTTCCAAGCGCTGTCAGCCTTGCTGCAAATGATTGCGTCGCCGGAAGCTTTACAGCAAGTGGTGTTCTGGTTATTTGGCAGCTTACAAAAAGCAACTTGGCTCAAATTGGCAGCCTTGCTTGTAGTGCTGGTTATTTGTATTCCCTTCTTAATGCGCGATGTGTGGCGATTAACTGCGCTGAAATTGGGGGATACACGAGCCGCTGCGCTCGGGGTGAATGTTCGAAGATTGCGTATCCGTTCGTTTTTTTTAATATCTGGCTTAACCGGTATGGCGGTTGCATTTGTAGGAACAATAGGCTTTGTAGGTCTGGTGGCTCCTCATCTTGCACGTATGTTTGTAGGAGAAGATCAGCGCGGTTTTTTACCTGTGTCTGCACTCATGGGCGGGGTTCTGTTGTCAATAGCTTCAGTCGTCAGTAAGACCATTTCGCCAGGGGCCATTATTCCGATTGGAATTGTGACTGCGCTCATCGGCGTTCCCTTTTTTATTTGGATGGTTTTGCGCAACCGAAGGAGCTACTGGTGACAATTCAACTCCATAGCGTCAGTGTTGCCTACGCTCATCGGCCCATCTTGCACAGCATTTCCTTGCAAGCCAAAGCTGGGCGTGTTTTGGGCATCGTAGGTCCCAATGGCTCTGGAAAGTCGACCCTTCTAAAGGCGGCAGCTGGGTTAGTTTCATCAAGTGGTCATATGGATTTTCATGGAAGCATGATTCGCCCCACTTCTCTTGGTTACATGCCCCAAGACCAACAAACCGGAATTGCCTTATCCGTGCTTGAAGTGGTCTTACTGGGTCGGATTTCACATTTGCACCTGCGTGTACAACAAGAGGATTTGAGGGTAGTGAGTGAAGTATTGGATCTACTTGGAATATATTCCTTAGCGGGTTTTCCTATTGGTGAACTGAGCGGAGGTCAAAGGCAACTGGCTTTTCTTGCCCAGGCTCTGGTTACCGAACCAACCATTTTGTTACTGGATGAGCCCACGAGTGCGTTGGATATTTGCCATCAGTTAGAGGTTCTTGAGGTGGTTCGCGAATTGACTAAAAAACGCAATCTCACTACCCTGCTTGTGTTGCATGATTTGAATGCGGCAACGCGCTATTGTGATGACGTTGCTCTATTAAATGAGGGGAATCTTGTCGCGTGTGGAAATGCTGCAGATGTGCTGACCACTGCGAACGTTGCCTGCGTTTTTGAAGTCGAGGCAGAAGCGCTCATTTGCGCGGACGGCACGCGTTTTTTGGCACCGCTACGAAAGCAAAAATAGCGAGCTAAGTAATAATCTTGGGGTGACTAACCCAAACATGGCCCACCCCACCTCCATCGCCCAAAGAAAAACGCTCGTCGTCGCGGGGGTGTTGCTGATCCATGGCGCGGGGTTGTGGCTTTTGCAAAGTGGCTTGTTGCAAAAAATGGCTGAGGTGGTGGTACCGGTACAGTTAATCAGTACGTCGGTTGCCTTAACCCAAGCACCTGTGACGCCGCCTGCGCCTCCCGCCAAAGCCACAAAACCTCTCCCTACCCCCTTGCCAACGCCGCTACCCCGGCCGCCTGCGTTACAACCCAACCCTAACCAGGCACCTGCAAGCCCCAACGCGCCGGAAACGGTTGCACTTGCAGCGCCTTCAGCAACCCTCGCAGCAGCGAGCACAACCCACGCCAGTCCCGCCCCCGTTAAAGTCGAACTCCCCACCCTTGACGCCGCTTACTTACAAAACCCCAAACCTGATTACCCCGCTTTGAGCGTGCGCCGCGGCGAGCAGGGGCAGGTGGTGCTCAATGTGTTGATTGGTATCGACGGCAAAGCGCAAAAAACGGAGATCGCCAAATCCAGCGGCTTTGAGCGGCTTGACGCGGCGGCTTTGGCAACCGTTCAACGCTGGCGCTATGTGCCCGGTAAGCGCGGTGGTGTTCCTGAGGAAATGTGGTTTAAGGTGCCACTGGCTTTTGTTTTGGACTGAATTTTGGGCTCTATGACCTATGAATCTTAGCAACGGACTTTTCAATGTATGGGCCCAAGGCGATGCGGTCACGCGCTGCGTTTTGGTTTTACTTTTGGCGATGTCGCTGGCGTCTTGGATGGTGATCGTGCTCAAAACACTCGATTTGCGTCGCCTTGCGCAACAAGCACGCCAGCTTAAAAGTTTTTGGCACGCCAGCGACTTTGACGCGGGGCTAAAAACTTTAAGCGGCGAGGCCAATCCTTTCCATGCCCTCGCTTTAGAAGGCCGCCAAGCGGCGGCCCATTTAAGCGACGCCCACAGCGCGAAAACGGAGCTGCACGAAGGCTTTGACTTAAGCGACTGGCTCACCCGCAGTTTGACGCACAGCATCGATGACGCCACCGCTGAGCTCCAAAGCGGTTTGGCCATCTTGGCCTCGGTCGGTTCAACCGCGCCCTTTGTTGGGCTGTTTGGAACGGTATGGGGGATTTACCATGCCCTCATGGCGATCGGTTTGGCTGGCCAAGCCACGATTGACAAAGTCGCAGGGCCGATTGGCGAAACGCTCATCATGACGGCACTGGGATTGGCCGTAGCGATCCCAGCGGTTCTCGGCTACAACGCATTGGTACGCGCCAACAAAGGGGTATTGCTCAAGCTCAATCGCTTTGCCCACGACCTGCATGCTTTCTTTGTAACCGGCGCTCGCGTAGGAGCTCGCTAACACCATGGCATTCGGGACACAAGACAACAGCGACGAGGTAATGAACGAGATCAACATGACGCCCTTGGTGGACATCATGTTGGTGTTGCTGGTTATTTTTATCATCACGATTCCGGTGATGCAGCACGCTGTCAACATCGACCTGCCCCGCGCCAGTAACCAAGTCAATACCGCCAAACCCGAGACCATTCGGTTGGATGTGGATGCCAGCGGCGCTTACTTTTGGAACGATGCCCCGATTCAGGAAATTGATCTGGCCGCCAAGTTAGCTGCGGCTGCAGCCGCCGAGCCGCAGGCCGAACTCCATATTCGTGGTGACCGCGCGGTGCGCTATGAACGCGTGGCGCGGGTGATGGCTGCCGCCCAACGTGCAGGCATTAAAAAAATTGGATTCATCACTGAACCTGATTAAGCAGGTAAGCTTGGGTGGATTTCACCTCGCTTTCACCCCAAGGAGTTCCCCATGAGCAGCACAGACACTTCAGGCTTCGGAAAATTTGTTCCCGGCTTTGACTTCTTGCAAAACTTAGCCAAAACCACTGGCGGCGGCATGGGCGCGGCGCCTGCCAGTTCGGCTGCGATGCCCAATATGTCGCAATGGTTGGCACCCAGCTTGAATGTGGAAGACATCGAAAAGCGCATTGAAGAACTCAAAAATGTTCAGTTTTGGTTGGAGCAAAACTCCCGCGCACTGGCGGCCACCATCCAAGCCTTAGAGGTGCAAAAGCTCACGATGGCGACCTTGAAGGGAATGAACTTCACGATGGCAGAGGCCTTCAAACCTGCGCCAGCAAAAACCAAAGCCGCACCCGCGCCCAAGCCAGCAACCGAAGCGCCTTCGGAAAAACCTGCGGCCGGTGTGGTGGATCCGATGCAGCTTTGGACGTCGCTCACCCAACAATTTCAAACCATTGCTGCGGATACTTTCAAAGAAGTCAGCGCAAAAAACTCTTTCAATCCAGCCGCTTTCAAACCAGCTGCCGTCAAAAAACCCGCAGCTAAAAAAGCCACTGCAAAAAAGGCCGCCGCCAAGCCGCGAAGCCGCTAACACCACTTTTCGAGTATGAAGCTTTTTTCTTACGCCCACGCCACCCACCCGCAGTGGCAGATGGCTTGTGGTTTAGTGATCGCGCAGTTGCGGGCCCAAATGGCGAAGCCTGAACACGCTGATACACCGACCTTGGCTCTTCTCTACATCACCGACCACTACGCCGCTTCAGCCAAAGATATTTTGGAAACACTGGGCGGCGAGTTGCCCACTGTTACCGATTGGTCGGGCACTGTGGGGATTGGCATCGCGTCTAACAACGTGGAGTATTTTGACGAGCCGGCGCTTGCGGTGATGCTGATGGATGTACCCAGCGACCAGTACCGCGTTTTCTCAGGTGTTGCGCCCTTAGGCTTGGGCTTTGAAGCCCACACCGCCTTGGTCCACGCCGATGGAAATACCACAGAGCTGCCGGAGTTGTTGGATGAGATGGCACGGCGTACCGAGACCGGGTATTTGTTTGGCGGCATCGCCAGCAGCCGAACCCAAAGCCTGCAGTTTGCACTTGCAGGCGATGGCAATATGCGCGGCCAAGGCCACGCATCAGGGGTTTTTAGCGGCGGCTTAAGCGGCGTGGCGTTTGGCCCCGAGGTCAACCTCATTTCTCGCGTAACGCAAGGCTGCAAGCCGATTTCCAAAGTGCGCGTGGTGACCGAAGCCCATGAGAACGTTGTTATCGGGCTAGACGGCGAACCCGCGCTGGATGTGATGCTGGCCGATCTGTCTGTCTCGCTGGAAAAGCCCCAAGAAGCGCTCAACGCGGTTCGCTCTACCTTGGTGGGAATAGCCCAGGCGCCGACCGGAAGTGACAGCGCGGCAGTCAGAAAAACAGGAAACTTTGGAAGCGAAGTATTGGTTCGCCACATCATGGGGCTCGACCCAGGACGGCGCGGGATTGCGGTGGGCGACTATGTCTCGGTAGGTGCCCAATTGGCTTTTTGCCAACGCAACGCACAAGCTGCCCGCGCCGATTTGATGCGGGTGTGTGCCGAAATTCGCGAAGAACTCGAACCGCAAGAAGAAGCGCTGTTTGAGATGTCAGCCGCTGAAGACATGCGCGTGCCGCCTGAAGCTGCGCGGCGAATTACCGGCGCGGTCTATGTCAGTTGTACTGGCCGCGGCGGGCCCCACTTTGGTAGTGCGAGCGCCGAGATGCAATGGGTTCGCCATGCTTTGGGCGACGTTCCCTTGGTCGGTTTTTTTGCCAGTGGCGAAGTCGCCTACAACCACCTCTACGCTTACACCGGCGTGCTGACGGTGTTTACGACGGAAGCTGCGAGCTAAGAACTCGCCCGCTGCAAGCGATCGGCCACGCCCGCCCACAGCGGCTCGTTCGGCACGCTTTCTACCCAAATTTCCGCAACGTTGTGCGCATCTAACTCACGCAAAACAGCAAACAATTCGTGAGCAGCACGTTCTGCATCCATCGGCATCTGCCGCACCGCAAGCGCGGACTCGTCTTTCGGCATGAAGCTACGCACATACACGCCGATGGGCGATTGGGAAGTTTTAGTTTTAGAGTCATTCCGGTTTTGCAAAGCGGTCTTTAGTGCGTCCTTAGACAGTAAGCAAACCTTGGCCCGTGGCGCGTAATGCGACTCTAGAGTTCCCGAGGCCCGGGGCGCGGCGGTGTGGGTTGGCATGTCTTTGGCAGCGCGAAGCGCTTGGCCACACGCAGCTGTAATTTGCGCCGCAGTCATCGATCCCGGGCGCAACAAAACGGGAACGCCGCGGCTGCAATCGACGATGGTCGATTCAATTCCCAAGCTGCAGGGGCCACCATCCAAAATCAGTAAGTCCTTGCCCATCTCGCTTTCAACGTGGGCCGCCGTCGTTGGGCTCACGCGGCCGAACTGGTTGGCGCTTGGCGCAGCCACACCCCACACGACAGGGCCGGGCGCATTGCGCAAACCATGAAGAATGGCTTGGGCATCAAAGTGGTCGGGGCAGCGCAGACCAATGGTCTGTTGACCGCCCGCACTCGCACGGCCAACGCCTTCACGTCGAGGCAAGATCAGCGTCAGCGGCCCCGGCCAAAAAGCCAACATGAGTGATCGCGCAAATTCTGGAATCTTGGTTGCGAAATGTTCTGCTCCAGAAAGACCGCCGTCTTGGTCTGAAATGTGAACGATCAAGGGATGGGTTTGCGGGCGGCCTTTGGCTTGGAAAATTTTGGCGACCGCCACATCGTTAGACGCATCCGCCCCTAAGCCATACACCGTCTCGGTCGGCAGGCCGATCAGCCCGCCCGCGCGAATTTCCTTTACGCAGGCGGCAACGGAGGCCGGATCAGTGCGAGAAAGAATCACCCATCGCTCCTAAAACGCAGCGATACCCAACAACGCAGCACATCGCAGGGCCGTCTCACGCGCCTGCTCTGGGGTTGCGGCGGTAATGTTGAGGTGACCCATCTTGCGGCCCTTGCGAGCCGACAACTTGCCGTACAAGTGCAAATGGGTTCCGGGTAAGGCCAAAACGCCAGCCCAATCTGGCGTCTTTTGATTCACCCAAATATCACCCAACAAATTGAGCATGATGGCAGAACTGTGTTGACTCGGTTGCGTTAAGGGCAGTCCTGCGAGAGTGCGAACCTGTAAATCAAACTGCGACTGGTCACAGGCGTTGAGGGTGTAATGCCCGCTGTTATGTGGACGCGGGGCGATTTCATTGACGATCAAGCTGCCGTCTTGTAAAACAAAAAACTCCACGCACAACACGCCCACATAACCCAAGCCCTGCGCAATTGCGCGGGCACCGGCAACGGCTTGATCCGCCAAGGCTTTGGGTACCACGCCGTCAAAGACTTGGGTGACAGCCAAAATTCCGTCGCGGTGCAGGTTGTGTTGGATGGGGAAGTTCACGATCTCGCCCGTGGCTCCGCGAGCCACGATCACCGAGCACTCCATCGCCAAAGGCAGCATTTTTTCTAACACGCACGGGACGCTGGCAAGCGTATCCCAAGCGCTAGTCAACTCCGCGCGGGTACCGACCCGCATTTGGCCTTTGCCGTCGTAGCCCATGCGCGTGGTTTTTAAAATCCCGGGCAAAAGGTCATCCGCCACTGCCGCCAATTGCGCTGCAGTTTCGATAAGCGCATAAGGCGCACACGCAACGCCACAACTTGCAAAGTGGGCTTTTTCTAAAGCGCGGTCTTGGGCAATGGCCACCGCATTGGCCGCAGGGGCGACAAAACGGTGCGAGCCCAAGGTGTACAAAGCGCCTGCGGGAACGTTTTCAAACTCGGTGGTGATGGCAGCGCAGCGTTGCAACATCTGCGCCAAACCTTGCTCGTCTAAATAGTCGGTTTGGATGTGGTGGTGGCTCACCAAACCGGCGGGACTCGCCGGATCAGGGTCTAACACCGCGGTGAAGTAGCCCATGGCCTGGGCCGCATGAACAAACATGCGTCCGAGTTGGCCGCCACCCATGACGCCTAGCGTCATCAACTGCCCGTTTTCCATGCTGCCCGGCAGGCGCGTGCTTAAAGGGTTGCCACCCGCCGCGCTCATGGTTTAGCCAAACCAGTAAGGGGCAAAACCATGGCGCTGGCGGAGTCAGTTTGGGCTTGTCGGAAAACCTCTAGTTGGGCGAGCAAGGCGGGGTTACTTGCGGCCAGCATGGCCACCGCAAACAAAGCCGCGTTAGCGGCTCCAGCTGAGCCAATCGCAAAGGTAGCCACCGGGATGCCTTTGGGCATTTGTACGATGCTGTGCAGCGAATCAACGCCTTGGAGGTGCTTACTCGCCACGGGAACGCCTAACACGGGAACCGTGGTTTTGGCAGCCAACATCCCTGGCAAATGGGCCGCGCCGCCCGCACCTGCGATGATTGCCCGCAATCCGCGAGCCGCAGCGGACTCGGCATATTCGAACATGGCATCTGGCATGCGGTGGGCAGAAACCACCCGGGCTTCAAAACCGATGCCAAACTGTTGGAGAATCTCTACTGCGTGTTGCATGGTGTCCCAGTCCGAACTGGAACCCATGACGACGCCGATTTGAAGTGGGGTCATAGTGTTGAATTCAGCGCTGCGTCCCGCGCTTGTAGATGAAACGGCAACCGTGCCGCTGGTATTACAACTTGCATTTTACTTTTTCACCCTGAGTACTCTTTCATGATCAACGTTACCCTTGAAAACTTCGAAGCCGAAGTGGTCGCCGCCTCCCACATCACGCCGGTGCTGGTGGATTTTTGGGC
>CAMDAN010000071.1 GCA_945888535.1 Bordetella parapertussis | reverse complement strand
TTTAGTTGATGACACACAGTGGCTCACCCCCTCGTGGGGATCAGTTCCATTCAATAAAGGTGGGCCATTTTGCGCTAAGCCCAGGCCAGCCTTGGGGCATCTTCCTAAATTTCGATCAAAATTGTTGCATTGCAGCAACCGAGGTCGCTAGCGCGATAGTCCCCAGCTTTGCTGCAGGGTTTATTCGTCGTACGTGTCTCTCTCAGGATCGGTCGCTTCTAGCTCATAACTGGCCGCCAGCATCGCTAAGCGCCCAATCACGCCGTACATATAAAACCGATTAGGCTCACTCGCGCCGGGGCGAACGCCAAGCTGTGGCAACTGCGCACTGCTGCCGAATGCCAAGGGCACATAGCTGGAACCTGGGGCACTCAGGTTTTCATCTTCTCCCCGATCGGCGTGCACACGGTAAAACCCGCCCACCACATAGCGGTCCATCATGTAGACCACCGGCTCGGCCACGGCCGCGTTGATACGCTCGTGGGTCAAGATACCTTCTTGCAGGATCAACTCTTGCAAGGGGTCCGACCCTTGGCGAGCGCTCGCCGTTTTTTCTAACAAGGCGGGCAAGTCTTTGATATCGCGCACCGTCATGATGCCCATGCCGCTGCTGCTGTTATCGGCCTTGACGATGACAAACGGCTTTTCTTTGATGCCGTACTCCTTGTATTTTTTCTTTACCTTGGCAAGCAAGGCATCGACCCGCGCTGTTAACAACTGAACGCCTTGGCTGTGCGATAAATCTACCTGTCCGCAGGTGTCAAACATGGGGTTAATCAACCAGGGGTCAATGCCAATTAATTTGCCAAAGCGTTTGGCAATGTCGTCATAACATTGGAAATGCTTGCTTTTGCGGCGGGTCGCCCAACTGGCATGCAAGGGCGGCAGCAAATACTGTTGGTGCAAGTCTTCCAAAATTCCAGGAATACCCGCGCTTAAATCATTGTTGAGGAGGATGGTGCAAGGGTCAAAGTCCTTGACCCCGATGCGCCCCTTGGTTCGAACCACTGGTTCCACGGTGATGCTCTCACCACCGGGCAACTCAATGGTGGTGCTCTTTTTGAGTGTAGGGTTGATCGAACCCATGCGCACATTCAAACCCGCCATATGAAAAATACGCCGCAGCTGCGTCAAGTTGCTTAGGTAAAACGTACTCTGAATCTGGTTGTCCGGAATGATCAACAGGTTGCGCGCTTCAGGGCAGATTTTTTCAATCGCCACCATCGCCGCTTGTACTGCCAAAGGCAGCATCTCTGGCGTCAGGTTATTCCAACCCGAAGGGTAAAAATCGGTATCCACCGGGGCTAACTTAAAGCCTGCGTTCCTGACGTCGACCGAGGTATAAAACGGTGGCGTGTGCTCCATCCACTCTAAGCGAAACCAACGCTCGATCGCAGGCATGGTGTCCAACACGCGTTGCTCCAACTCATTGATCGGGCCCATGAGAGCAGTGACTAAATGCGGAACCATAGCGGTGTATCTTTCGAAGTGAAACGTTTGGGTTTGATTTTTACGTGGCACTAGCCCCGAATTTCGCCCTGCCCCAAAACTACGTATTTCAAGGAAGTGAGGCCCTCAATTCCCACCGGGCCTCGCGCATGAAACTTATCGGTACTGATGCCGATTTCCGCGCCCAAACCATATTCAAAGCCATCAGCAAACCGCGTGCTGGTGTTGACCATCACACTGGCGGAATCAACCTCGCGCAAAAAGCGCTGGGCGTGCATGTGGTCGCGGGTGAGAATGGCGTCAGTGTGGTGCGAGGAGTAGCGGTTGATATGCTTGATTGCTTCGTCCACATCGGCCACCACTTTGATGCTGATGATGGGGCCGAGGTACTCCTCTGACCAATCTTGCTCGCTGGCCTCTACCACCTTCGCATGAGGCACCTTCGCTAAATAGGTTTTGCTGAGGGAGCACACCCGCATCTCGACCCCTTTGGCCCCGTAGATAGCACCAATGCGCGGCAAAAATTCAGCAGCGACGGTTCTTGCCACCAGCAAACTCTCTGCGGCGTTACACGGACTGTATTTTTGGGTTTTGGCGTTGTCGGCCACGTTGACGGCCATATCCATATCGCAGGGATCGTCCACATAGACGTGGCAATTTCCGTCCAAATGTTTAATCACAGGAACTTTGGCATCGCGGCTAATGCGTTCAATCAAACCTTTGCCGCCGCGGGGAATAATCACATCCACATACTGCGGCATCGCAATGAGCTCGCCCACCACAGCGCGGTCGGTGATGTCTACCAGCTGCACTGCGTGCTCTGGCAAGCCGCTGCTGCGTAAAGCTTGCTGAACTAAGGCCGCCAAGGCTTTATTGGAATCAATCGCCTCAGAGCCGCCGCGCAAGATGCAGGCATTGCCGCTCTTGATCGACAAACTGGCCGCCTCGATCGTGACATTGGGCCGGCTTTCAAACACCATACCAAACACACCCAATGGCACGCGCATCTGTCCCACGCGAATCCCGCTGGGTTGCTGGCGCAGACCCGTCACTTCCCCAATCACTTCGGGCATCGCAGCGAGTTGCTCGCATCCTAAAGCGCAGGTTTCTAATATTTTGGGGCTGAGCTTGAGTCGGTCCACCATGGGCGCGGATAAACCTGCGGCAGTAGCACGTTCAATATCTTTGGCGTTTTCAATCTGTAAAGCAGCTACGTTGTCACGCAGCAAAGCGGCCAAGGTGCGCAGCGCCGCATTTTTTGTGGCTGCCGAAGCGCTAGCCATCGACGCACACGCTGCTCTGGCTTGGACGCCCAAGGTCTGGGTGTAGGTGGATACATCAATCGCGTTCATTAGCCCATTTTGGCACGAGCCTTAGAATCGTCGCCTGATGTTTTCCGCTCCTACTTTTTTCTTGTGTTTGGTGCTTTCACAACTGGCAACCGTGGTGGTATGGCTGTTCGCCCGCCCTGCAAGGTTGCGCACCGGCCTACGCGAATGGGTCCTCAGCGGCGTAACGCACACCAGCGCTTGGTTGGTCTTTGGCCTGTTCCATGCCACGCAGAGCTGGGCTTGGGCCGCCACCGCCGGGTTACTGTCACTCACTTTGGCCCTGATCCATGCCAGCTTCCGCCGATTTTTAAAGCGCCCCCTGCCCGTTTGGCATATTGTTTTGCAGCCCGTGCTTCTTGGGCTATCCCAACTGGAGTGGGGCGGGCCGCCGATGCTTTGGGGTATTCCAACCCAAAACCTGATCGTCTTTGGTGCGCACGGCATGTTGATGGCCCAGGCTTTGCAATGTTGGCGCGTTTGGCCTACAAGCGCCGACTCCAAACTAAATAACGCCCAAGGACTTTTAAAGCTTTGCGCTTTAGCCTTGGCTGCGGCCATTGCCGCACGCATTGGGGTGATGGCGATTTACCAAGACAACACGATTGTGGACATTCTGAGCCCCAGCTTTGCCAATATGGCCTTGTTGTCGGTTTGTTTGGTCGGCGCGATGGTCGCCAATATGGCGGTGCTGATGCTGCACCAAGAACGCGCTTGGGAGGCGGCGCAGTCCTTGGCCATGACCGACGCCTTGACGGGTTTGATGAACCGCCGAGCGCTTCTCGAAGCGGGCTTTCGCGAGCTGGCGCTATCGCACCGCAACGACACCACCTTGTGCGTCATGCTGCTTGATATCGATCACTTTAAAAATCTCAATGACGCTTGGGGCCACACCGCGGGAGACCAAGCTTTGCAACTTTTTTCCAGTGTTCTGCAAGAAACTGCGCGAAATTCCGATACCGTGGCCCGTTACGGCGGCGAAGAGTTTTGTGTTTTGCTCCCCGCTTGCAGCTTAGAAAGTGCCTCTGCATTTGCTACCCGCCTGCGCCAACGACTAGGAGAAACATCGCTGCGCTTTAGCGCCGGCTTGAGCACGTGTCGACCTGAGGAAACCAGCATTCAAGCCGCCTTAGCCCGAGCGGACGCGGCGCTTTACCAAGCCAAAAACGAAGGCCGCGACCGGGTAGTGACGGGCTAGGCGCGCCGATGCAAGCAGTTTTAACGAACACCGCTGCGCGATTGAGAAACTCTGTGATACTAAATAAATGTAAAAATAACATCTAATTTAGAATCACGCATTAGACGGTAAGGCAACACATGAAAACCGCATTCTCCACATTTATCTTTTGTCTCTTGTTTGGAATTCCATGGTGCGGGCAAGCCATGACGTTAGAGAGGGTTAACAACGACCTCTTCGCAACAGGTCCAACAGTTGATCAAGACTTTCAGAGCTTCAAAGATGCGTTTGCAAAAGGTGGCATAAAGCGCTTGATTTTGGTGAATGGCCCAGGCGGCGACCTGTGGACAGGCATGCAAGTGGCCTGGATTGTTCAAAACACAAATATCAAAACCGTGGTGTCTGGCTCTTGCATGTCGGCTTGCTCTCTGATTTTTATGGGGGGACAGGAACGCGCATTTGGCACGGGGAACCTACCACGAGTGACCATGGTCGGTATCCACGGCGCACACGACAAAGACACCAAAAAAGTAAATCTTCGGTACATGCCGCAAATGTACGCTTTGTACAAACAACAAATGGGCGATAAATTTGATTCTCAAGTCATCAACCAAGCGCTTTATGAGATCAAAGAAGCCTATGGTTTTTTAAGAATTCGGGAGCTCCAACGCACACTTGAAAAAGATAGAACTCCCTGGTTCTGTCCTTCCGGCCAAACCCCGTTCGACCAATGCCAGCAACACCAGGGCAAAGATGCATTCACATTAGGCGTGGTAACTCAAATAGAAACCGAGGAGCTGAGCCTCCCCGACAGCATGAAGATCCGAATTGGGTTTTTTGGTCGGGTACTGGGCATGCCAGCAGAAGACATGAAAGAACGTGCTGAAAAACGGATCGAAGAGGATTGCGCAGGTCAGTTGTCATGCAAAACCACCGCGCAAAAAGCCCTGGCCAACTACCTCAGCGCCAACTCCAACAAAGCCATGGCCATCGGTTGGGGCAAAGCGGGGTATGGTTCCCGTTTGGGGGTTGACGACCCAAGCCAAGCCATGTTGCAGGCTTTGTATACCTGCAACCACACCAAAAACAACCCAAAACTGTGCCGTCTCATCGCAGTGAATGAACACGAGTTGTTGCCACTCTATGAAGAAACACAAGTCCAAACTGTAGCCGCGTTGCAAAACCTGACAAGCCCCACTCCATCGGTCACTCAACAAGAACGCGATGAGCCAGGGGCAAGCACCCCCAACGAAATGCGCTATGGCAATCAAGTCACTGGTATGACTCCCAAAGTCCTCGAAGGTATCCAGCGTTGGGACACAAAAGATCTAGTCAACGCGCTGACCCGTAGCGACCGCCCCGTAGTTATCGATGTGGCTGCGGCGGGCCCCATGATTCCTAGCGCCATGAACTTCATACACGCAGGTATTGCCTTCGAAGATGAGAAAAAAGAAACAGCCTACGCAGAACGCTTTCGTCAAATGCTGCAAGCAGCCGCGCCAGATCTGCAGCAACCCGTGGTGTTTTACTGTGCCAGCTCCGAATGCTGGCTTTCAGTCAATGCGGCCATGCGTGCCCGTCAAACGGGTTACAAACAGGTTATCTGGTACCGGGGTGGGTTGTCTGCCTGGACCCGGGCTGGTTTGCCCACGGTCGGACGTTCTCCAGTGGCAATTTTGCAGTGAACGGAGCAAGAACCAGCTTTACACCCGAAGAAAGTTTCGCTGTTCTGGTGAAAATACCGCAGAATCCAAACAGCTTTCGTGTTGATGATTGTGCTCTACGGCGGCCCCTGCCCTAAGGTTTTGCCAATAAACCTAGTAGGCTTTCAACCTGATCGTTAGCACGCAATACTCAAGGCGCCTTACCCGAGCGGACGCGGCGCTTTACCAAGCTAAGAACGAAGGCCGCGATCGGGTGGTGACGGGCTAGGCGCTGCAGTGCAAGCATGACACAACTGCAAAGCCAAGTGGTGCAAGGCTTGCCAACCACTGTGCGGCCATTGCGGCAGCTTCAGGCCTTTCACGATGCCGTCCACTTGGTGGGCCGATTGCAAAAGCTGGTTGAGTGCGTCGGCGCTCAGTCTCGGCAACACCCGTTCAAACAAACGCTCACGCACTCCCCAAATGCGCTGTTCGCGTAGCGCCATCGGCAATGGCCGACCTTGCCCCATCGCGTCTTTGACCCGCTTAAGTGCGCGAATATCTTCGGCCAAGGTGTAATGCACCAAAACTTCCGCTTCGCCTTCGGCCTGCAGACCTTCCAGCATACGCTGCACCCGCACACTTTGCCCCGCCAAAACCGCCTCGGACAACTTGAAAACATCGTAACGCGCCACGTTAAGTACCGCGCTTTCCACCTGCTCCCAAGTCAGAACGCCTACGTTTTTCTCGTCTGGCGGAAACAAGAGGCCTAACTTTTGAATTTCTTGGTGCGCCGCGAGTAAATTACCTTCTACCCGGTCAGCAAAAAATTGCAGGGTGCGCTGCCCTTCTTCTCCGGTTTGAACTTTTTGCCCTTGCACTGCCAGCCGCTGGGCGATCCAGGCGGGCAAGGCTTGGCGATCCACCGGCTCCACCTGCAGGGTCACGCCCACGTTCTCTAAGGCCATAAACCATGCTGTTGCTTTGGTGAGTTTATCGAGGCGCGGTAATAAAACCACAGTAAGCGTGTCTTCATTTCCCTGAGACTGCTGGGCCAATTGCTGCAACGCGGCGCTTCCGTCTTTTCCAGGTTTGCCGCTGGGAATGCGAATTTCAACGATCTGTTTGTCTGCGAACAAACTCAGGCTGCCACCTGCTGCCAACACCTCGCTCCAATCAAAGTGCGCACCGGCAACGGTATGGGAGGTGCGCTCGGTATAGCCTAAGCTTTTGGCATGCAAACGAATCGCGTCTAAGGCCTCTTGTTGTAGCAGGGGCTCATCGCCGTGCAGCACATAAAGGCTCTTTAAGCCACGCTGCAAATGGTTCGCAAGTTGGGGTGCGGTGATTTGCATCTGAACAAAGCGGTTTATTGAGGGGCTTAGGGCGTAAGTGATTTGATAGCTGCAACACGGCGTAATAACTGCTGCACCAAGTCCGACTGCATGTCGCGGTACAGCAGTATCTCTTCGGATTCTTTGGCCAAAACGGCTGTTTCATTAAAACTGATATCGCGCTGCAAGACTACCTCTGTTGGCGCAATCAACTCCACACCTTGAAGTGTTCGCACCCGAAACTTCACCCGTAAACGCAATTGAAATTCACGCACCTGCCCCGTCGCAGTCGTTCCCACAATACTTTTTTCACGCAACTCTTGCATGATTTCAATCACCGCCTGCGGGCCCACTTTTCCCTCAGCTGGAACCAATGGTTTGAGCTTGTCGCCCAAATAACGGGCCAGTTCTGCGGCGACCCCCACGCTTTGTTCGGGAGTCACCGCCACCGTGTCAAACGCAAAGTTGGGGCTGCTGCGCAATGCAAAACCGCAACCCACCAAAAGCCCACTGGCAAGCACTGCCAAGCCCACGCCGCGAAACCATGTTAGGCGAGGTAAGTGCAGACGGAAAAAAGGCATGTGAATCAAAGTCATGTTTTTAAAGCACCACGTTAACCAAACGCCCAGGCACCACAATCACCTTCTTAGGCGCAGCACCCGCTGAAAAACTTTGTACCGTTGGACTGGCCAAGGCCAGCGCTTCTATCTCTTCTTTGGTCGCGCCCGAGGGCACCAAGACTGCGCCACGCAACTTGCCATTGATTTGCAAAACCAATTCCAATTCGTCTTGCTCTAAGGCTTTGGGATCCACCACCGGCCACGCCGTATCCAGCAAATCACCACCGGTCTTATGGAACCCAAGCTGCTCCCACAAAGCATGCGCGATATGTGGCGTTGCAGGGTACAAGCAGCGCAGCAAAATACCAAAACCTTCCAGCAGTGCGACTAACGCGCCTTGACTTTCCAAGGCTTTGAAATCTTCCAAGGCGTTGATCATCTTCATGGCGCCCGAGACCACGGTGTTGTATTGCATGCGTTGGTAGTCGTAATCCACCTGCTTCAACACCGTATGCATTTCAAAGCGCAAGACTTTGGCTTCTTTAGACCACGCCACGCCACCGAACCCGTTGGTTTGTGCCGCGGCCCATTGCGACCGCGCCGCTGTTAAATCCCAGCCCGACAACTTAAAACCAAAGTTCCAGACCCGGCGTAAAAACCGGTAGCTACCTTCCACCCCCGCGTCATTCCATTCCAATGTCGCCTCTGGCGGCGCGGTGAACATGGTGTACAGGCGGGCGGTATCGGCACCGTATTTCTCGATGAGATCTTGCGGATCGACGCCGTTGTTTTTAGACTTCGACATCGTGCCCACGCCTTCGTAGTCAATGGCTGTGCCTATGGGCAATTTGCCGTCACCGCTGTCGGCTGCGTTCTTCAACTTGGCTCCGACCACTTTGCCACTCTCGTCCTGCACGTGTTCGACGTCGTGCGGCCAGAAATAATCCTTGCCGCCTTTGGCGGTACGGCGCGAGTAAATGTGGTTGAGCACCATGCCCTGCGTGAGCAGTTTGGTAAATGGTTCATCGACTTTGACTAAGCCACGGGCTTCGGTATCTCCGGGCCCCTTTACCCGGATATCGCGCATGACCTTGGTCCAAAAACGCGCATAAAGCAAATGCAGAATGGCGTGTTCAATGCCGCCAATGTACTGGTCCATCGGCGACCAATACTGTGCGCCCTCAGCCACCATCGCATCCGCGTTGGTCGGGTCGCAATAACGCATGAAGTACCACGACGAATCCACAAACGTGTCCATGGTGTCAGTCTCGCGCCGGGCGGGTTTGCCACAGGTCGGACACACCACGCCTTTGTGAAATCCTTCATGCTTGTGCAAGGGGTTCCCTGAACCATCGGGAATACAGTCCAAAGGCAAGACCACGGGCAGATCTTTTTCTGGCACAGGCACCGCGCCGTGCACGTCGCAATGGATGATGGGAATCGGCGTGCCCCAATAGCGCTGGCGGCTGATGCCCCAATCGCGCAAACGCCAAGTGGTTTTCTTTTCGCCGAAGCCTTTGGCTGCCAAAAGCTCAGCTACTTTGTTAGCCGCCGCTTTTTGGGTCAGACCATCCAGCTCTCCAGAGTTAACACACACGCCCGCCTTAGTGGCATACCAATCGTGCCAAACCGCCATATCAAAAGTAGAAGGTCCGCCAACCAACAAGGCGGCATCAGCAGGTGCGCTGGGTGCCGATTTGGCGCTTGCGTATGAGGCTCCCAGCGCACCTCTTGATGCCGACGCTACCCCATCAACACCCAAAGCGACCACTTGCGAAATAGGCAAGTCGTATTTCAAAGCAAAGGCAAAGTCCCGCTCATCATGCGCAGGCACACCCATCACCGCGCCGTCGCCATAACTCATCAGCACATAGTTACCCACCCAAACTTCGACCTTAGAACCCGTCAATGGGTGCGAAACAAAGAGACCCGTGGGCATGCCCTTTTTCTCTTGCGTAGCCAACTCAGCTTCGGTCGTGCCACCGCTCTTGCACTCTTCAATAAAGGCAGCCATTGCGGGGTTGCTCGCTGCTGCGTGCATCGCCAGCGGATGCTCCGCCGCTACCGCGCAAAAGGTCACGCCCATGATGGTGTCAGCGCGGGTGGTGAACACATACATGCGACCGTCGTCGATCAATGCGCCATCTGCACCTTTAATCTCATGCGTAAACGCAAAGCGCACACCTTCAGACTTGCCAATCCAGTTCTCTTGCATTAAACGCACTTTGTCGGGCCAGCCGTTCAAGGTGGCTTTCTCGTTACCGATTTGCACGTGGTCTAACAACTCTTGCGCGTAGCGGGTGATGTCAAGGTAATAGCCCGGAATCTCGCGTTTTTCCACCGGCGCGCCAGTGCGCCAGCCTTTGCCATCAATCACTTGCTCGTTAGCCAAGACCGTTTGGTCGACCGGGTCCCAGTTGACCACTTGGGTCTTGCGGTAAGCAATGCCTTTTTCCAGCATCTTCAAAAACAACCACTGGTTCCACTTGTAGTACTCCGGCGTGCAGGTGGCAATTTCGCGGCTCCAGTCGATGGCCAAGCCCATCGCCTGCATTTGCTTTTTCATATAAGCAATGTTCTCAAACGTCCACTTGGCCGGCGGTACGCCGTTTTTAAGCGCGGCGTTTTCGGCGGGTAAGCCAAAAGCGTCCCAGCCCATGGGCATCAACACGTTGTAGCCCTTCATACGCAAATAGCGCGTCAACATATCGTTGATGGTGTAGTTGCGCACATGGCCCATATGCAACTTCCCGCTGGGGTAAGGCAGCATCGAGCAGGCGTAAAACTTCGGCTTTGACGCGTCTTCCACCACGCGGTAAGCATCCCGCCCATTCCACAATGGCTTGGCCCAATGGTCGCGGGCGGCTTGTTCTAATGCGTTGGGGAGGTACTTGTCTTGCATGGGGTTTTGTTGGGGGCTCGGGGGAGCTTAGGGGGGGCTTAAATCAGACACAAAGCCAATGCGGTTTAAGCCCGCTTGGTGGGCTTGGCCCATCAACGCGACCACGCGCCCATAGGGCACGGCGGTGTCGGCACGCAGTTGGATTTCGGTCTCGGGGTTGCGTTGTGCGGCTTGGTTAAAGGCCTCTTGGAGGGCCTGCGGAGTAAGGGCTTTCTCATTGAGAAAAATCTCACCGGCTTGGGTCAAGGTGATTTCCAAACGCACGACTGGATTTTGCGAAGACGCCGCTGCGGCTTTGGGTAATTCAACTTTTACGGCGCTGACCATCAAAGGCGCGGTGATGATAAAAATCACCAGTAAAACCAACATGACATCAATCAAAGGCGTCATATTGATGTCGCCCATGGGCGCGTTGCCCGGGGTTCGCTCTAAACGGCCAAAACTCATGGCGTTGGATTTTCTGAAGCTGCTGGGGTTTCTGCGGTTTGGCTCAAAAGCGCTCGCAGGTCGCGGGCAAAGCCTTCTAAATCGGCTTCGATGCGCCCCACAAAGCGGCCCAAAATGTTGTAGCCCAAGACCGCAGGAATCGCGACCGCCAAGCCTGCCGCTGTCATGATGAGCGCCTCGCCCACGGGCCCGGCCACGGTGGCAATATTGACCTGCCCCGCGCTGGCAATGGTGGTCAGCGCATGGTAAATCCCCCACACGGTTCCGAGCAAACCGACAAACGGCGCAATCGCACCCACGGTGGCTAACAAGACTTGGCCCGACTGCAGTTTTTGTACGCTCGCGTGCAAAGCATCGCGCAATACGCGGGTTAACTGCTGCGCCACATCACCCGCACTGCCAAGGGAAACGTTGGCAGTGCCTTCCGCCTCTTGTGCGTTTTCAGCTTTTTGAGCAAGATTCAGTTGGGTTGTGAAGAGTTGCGTTTGCGCGGCGCGAACCAAAGGCCATACCAACGCCTCACGGTCAAACGCCTGCATGGCGGGCAAGGCATCAGCCATGCTGCGGGCTTGCCAAAACGCTGCAGTACTGCGCTGGGTGTCGCCCACTGCGCGTTGAAGCAACCAGGTTTTCCAAACAATCACCACCCAGCTCGCGATCGACATCAACAGCAGCAGTCCCGCTACGGTATTGTGTACCGCATCGCCTTGAAACATCGCGCTCAGGATGTTCGCGTCCGCGTTCATTTCAAACCCAAGACATCAAACATATCAAACAACCCCGATTTTTGCCCCGCCAAAAAACGCGCAGCCCGCAAGCTGCCTTGGGCGTAGGTCGAACGGCTGGAGGATTTGTGGGTGATTTCAATGCGCTCGCCGGTGCCTGCGAAAAGTACAGTGTGGTCTCCCACGATATCGCCACCGCGAATGGTGGCAAAACCGATGCTCGACGGGTCGCGCTCGCCGGTCACACCTTCACGGGCATAGACAGCGCAGTCTTTCAAATCGCGTCCTAAAGCGCCAGCGATCACTTCGCCCATTTTAAGCGCCGTGCCTGAAGGCGCGTCAACCTTGTGGCGGTGGTGGGCTTCGATAATTTCAATGTCATAGCCCGATGCCAAGGCTTTAGCCGCCATCTCTAACAGCTTCAAAGTCACGTTGACGCCCACACTCATATTGGGCGCCATCATGATGGGAATATGCTTGGCCGCTTGCGCAATTTCGGCTTTTTGGCTATCGGTAAAACCAGTCGTCCCAATCACCATCGCTACGCCGCTGGTCCGGCATACCGCGAGGTGGGCCATCGTTCCTTCGGGGCGAGTAAAGTCAATAAGCACACGGCTGTTTTTTAGCCCTTGCGCAATATCTGCGGTAATCAAAACGCCGGTGGTTTGACCTGCAAAAGCCCCCGCATCGTGGCCGATGGCAGGACTTGCAGCGATATCCAAAGCACCGCCGAGAACGCAATCATCTGCTGCACGCACCGCTTCAACCAACATCTGCCCCATGCGCCCTGAGGCGCCTGCAATGGCTATTGAAATGGCTTGGGTATTGACTTGAATTTTGGCTTGCGTATTCACCACGGCTCCTTAGGTTGCGCTTACTTAGCCGCAGGCTCTAGGGGCGGGTAGCTGCTCGGGCCGGGCAAGCCCACCGTGGGACTGATCGGTTCAGGTGCCTTGGGAGCCGGGTATTTATTCAATTTTTCTGGTGTCGCTTCCAAAGGCAAAGGCTTACCCGCTGCCGCCTTAGAGGACAAACCGCGAACAAACTCCGCTTCGCTCGGCAAATCATCGGCCTCCATTTTGTCTAGGCGATCATCTTTAAAAAGCAAAGTCACGCGTCGCGATTGGGGCGCCTGGCCTTGGCGCGTGAAGGTAAAAACATAGTCCCAACGTTGCGCATGGAACACGCTGACCAGTAAAGACGTTCCCAAAATGCTTTGCACTTGCAAGCGCGGCATTCCCAATTGCACCGCAGCGATTTGTTCGCGAGTAACCACGTTGCCTTGCACAATGTCAATGCTGTAGGGGCTAACGACGCCGGCTGCTTTTTTGCTGGCAGTGTCAAAACTACTGCACCCAGCCAAGACAAGAGACGCCAAAAGAACAAGCAGCCCCAATGGGTTGCGGCGAAGAGGTAAAAATGCGGTCATGGGTAGGCTTGCAACGATATGATCAGTCCATTGTAGCCTTGCCCCTCTGAGAGAGCCCTCCCATGACCAACATCGAAGAACTCAAAAGCACCGGGTTGAAAGCCACGATTCCGCGTTTGAAAATTCTGGAAGTTTTCCAGCGCAGCAGCCAGCGCCACATGTCCGCCGAAGACGTTTTTAAGGTGCTTTTGCTTGAGAACTCAGATGTGGGCTTGGCAACCGTTTACCGCGTCTTAACCCAGTTCGAACAGGCCAGTATTCTGAGTCGCAGCCAGTTTGAGGGCGGCAAGTCGGTGTATGAACTCAACGAAGGCCAACACCACGATCATATTGTCTGCCTTGACTGCGGCAAGGTTGAAGAGTTTTACGACCCCGAGATCGAAAGCCGCCAACAAGCGGTCGCCCAAGCTAAAGGCTTCACCATCACAGACCATGCGTTGAGTTTGTACGCACGGTGTACCAAAACGGCGTGCCCACATCGAAGTTAATTGCTTTTTCAAATAGCAAACAAAAAACTCCCCAAGTTTCCCCGGGGAGCATTCGCTTAGAACGACTTGCGAGCGCCAAGGCCCATAGTCGTTGTTGTAGCGTTTGCTGCGCCGCCAGTGTTAAGAGCTGCATTGGAATCTTGGGTCTGAT
>CAMDAN010000070.1 GCA_945888535.1 Bordetella parapertussis | reverse complement strand
CTGAATGCGGGTTGTGCGCAACGTCCAAAACCAAATTGGGCTGACCGGCAATGATCTGAAACCGTCCGGTAAATTCCACAAAAGCAAAACCGTTGCGAATGGCTTGGGCTGTGACTGGCAAACTTTCACGCATTGCGGTCAAGGCCGCTAAAACACCCGATGCATTCACAAGTTGGTTTGCCCCGCGCAGCGCGGGATAAGCCAAGCCGCTGTAGCGCCGCCCGCGCCCAGCCCAATTCCATTGCTGCGGATCGCCCGACACATTGAAGTCTTTACCAACCTGCCAAAGGTCTGCGCCGATTTTTCCAGCATGGTCTAAAACGCTTTGGGGGGGCAGCGGATCGCTGACGATCACAGGGCGGCCGCTGCGCATGATTCCCGCTTTTTCAAAGCCAATGGTTTCGCGGTTATTGCCCAAAAGCTCCATGTGGTCGAGGTCAATGCTGGTAATGATGGCGCAGTCTGGGTCGATGATGTTGACCGCGTCTAAGCGCCCGCCTAAACCGACCTCCAATATCACCACGTCCAAAGGCGTTTGACGGATGACCTCAAAAATAGCCAAGGTAGAAAACTCAAAATACGTGAGCGAAATGTCATCGCTCTGGGCCGTTCTTGCCGCCTCTACCCGCGCGAACCCATCGGCCAAAGCGTGCGCCTGCACGTTTTCCCCCTGCAAACGCAAACGTTCCTCAAAATGCACCAAATGGGGCGAGGAATACACCGCCGTGCGGTAACCGGCCTGTATCAAAATAGATTCCAACATGGCGCAGGTAGAGCCTTTGCCATTGGTGCCAGCCACGGTAATCACAGGGCAATGCATTTGTAAGCCCATGCGCTGCGCAACAGTGCGCACACGCTCAAGCCCCATGTCAATGTTTTTGGGGTGTAATTGCTCGCAAAAGCTAAGCCATTCAGATAAATTTTTCATAAGCCCCTTATTGTCGCCCAGCTTGGAAGATGCTCCATCTTGCCAATGGCATGATGAGGGGTATGAATAAAAAAATCGCCCCCATCCTGGTATTTGGTATCGCCAACTGTGACACCGTCAAAAAAGCCCGCTCGTGGTTTAACGACCGCGAATTAGAAGTGCAATTTCACGACTTTAAAAAAAGCGAGGTTTCGCTGGCCGACTTATCCCACTGGGCCCAAGCCGTTGGCTGGGAGACTTTGCTCAACCGCAAGGGAACCACATGGCGCAAGCTGGATGCCCGGGTGCAGGCCAGCGTCACGGACGCAAAAAGCGCATGCGAAACCATGTTGGCCCATCCCAGTTGCATCAAACGACCTGTCGTGGCGTGGCCCCAAGGCCAAATTACCGTAGGCTTTAGCCCCGAACGCTTTGCCGCGGTCCTGACCTAAAATTCACCCTTGCAAGTTTTAACCATTGAAATCCATTTATGAGCACCACCCAATTAGAAGGCGTCACCGTTGCCACCCAAGCCAGCGTTTACTTTGACGGCAAATGCGTTAGTCACAGCCTCACCATGGCCGACGGAAGTAAAAAGTCGGTGGGCGTTGTCTTGCCCGCCACCTTGGTATTTGGAACAGTTGCGCCCGAAATCATGGAATGCGTTGCGGGAAGCTGCGAATACCAATTGCCTGGATCAACCGAGTGGCTTACCTCAAGCGCAGGACAAAAGTTCCAAGTGCCAGGAAATACACAATTCCAAATTCGTGTCAGCTCGGCTTACCACTACATCTGCCACTACGGCTAACCCCTCACCTCCCTTTTTATCGTCTGCCAGAACGTCATGTCAACCATTCTTCAAACTATTCCTGTCGGCCAAAAAGTCGGCATCGCATTTTCTGGTGGCCTAGACACCAGCGCGGCTTTGCACTGGATGCGTAACAAAGGGGCCATCCCCTATGCCTACACCGCCAACTTAGGCCAACCCGACGAAGCCGATTACGATGAGATTCCCCGCAAAGCCATGGAGTACGGGGCAGAAAACGCCCGATTGATTGACTGTCGCAGCCAACTCGCTGCCGAAGGGATTGCCGCTTTGCAAAGTGGCGCTTTTCACATTTCAACGGCTGGCGTGACTTACTTCAACACCACCCCCATTGGCCGCGCAGTCACCGGCACCATGCTGGTCGCAGCCATGAAAGAAGACGATGTCAACATTTGGGGCGATGGCAGTACATTCAAAGGCAATGACATTGAGCGCTTTTACCGCTACGGTTTGCTGACCAATCCTTCCCTCAAAATTTACAAACCTTGGCTTGACCAAGCGTTTATTGACGAGCTCGGCGGCCGCTCAGAGATGTCTGCGTTTATGACCCAAGCGGGCTTTGGTTACAAGATGTCGGCTGAAAAGGCCTACTCCACTGACTCGAACATGCTAGGCGCAACCCACGAAGCCAAAGACCTGGAGCACCTCAGCAGCGGCATGATGATCGTCAATCCGATTATGGGCGTTGCCTTTTGGAAAGACGAGGTTGAAGTTCGCCGCGAGGATGTGTCGGTTCGTTTTGAAGAAGGCCGACCTGTCGCGCTCAATGGTGTTGAATACCCGGACTTGGTGAGTTTGATTTTGGAGGCCAACCGCATTGGCGGTCGCCACGGTTTGGGTATGAGTGACCAAATCGAGAACCGCATCATTGAAGCCAAAAGCCGTGGAATTTACGAGGCCCCTGGGCTGGCCTTATTGTTTGCGGCATATGAGCGTTTGGTGACCGGTATTCACAACGAAGACACCATTGAGCAATACCGCGACAACGGCCGCAAATTAGGTCGCCTCCTGTACCAAGGCCGCTGGTTTGATCCGCAAGCCATCATGCTGCGAGAAGCGGCACAGCGCTGGATCGCCCGCGCCGTGACAGGCGAAGTAACGATTCAACTGCGCCGTGGAAACGATTACTCCATTTTGAACACCAGCTCGCCCAACCTCACCTACCACCCAGAGCGTTTGACCATGGAAAAAGGAGAGTCGATGTTTTCTCCCGCAGACCGAATCGGTCAGCTGACCATGCGTAATTTGGATATTGTGGACACCCGTGCCAAACTCGGGATTTATGCCCAATCGGGTCTTTTGAGCAACGACGTAGGAACGCAGATGTTGCGCTTGTCAGATACTTAATCTAAAACAAAAAGGGGAGAGAAATGAATAAAAAATTAAACCATCGTTTCGTATGGGCGTTACTGGCCTTCACCACACTGATTTTTTCACCGCTTTCGCAAGCGCAAAAAAGCAACGCCGACAAAGTCGTCTTAACGATCAATGGGAAAGATAAAAAACACACCTTAAGCATGGCTGCCATCAAAGCCTTGCCCCAGCAAACCTTCATGACCAAAACGCCGTGGTATCCCGACAGCGTTAAATTTTCGGGCCCCTTGCTGCGGGATGTGTTGGCTTTGGCCAAAGTCAAAGGGACCGATATCAGCGCCATCGCGCTTGACGATTACAAAGTACAAATTCCCATATCGGACGCGCAACAGTACGACATGATTTTGGCGCACAAAATCAACGACGAAGCCATTCCCGTCAAAACCAAAGGGCCGCTGTTTGTGGTGTACCCCTACGACAGCAAACCTGAGTTACAGGCCTTGCGCTTTTACGAGCGCTCTATCTGGCAACTCAAAGCCCTGACCGTCAAATAACCCTGGCTGGGTTGCGCGTATGAAAACACCGCGCTTTTGGTTGGCCTTGATGGCAGCAGCCATGGCAATGGCCATGGCCGCTTTGTTAGCGTTTGAAATCAACCAAAGCAAAGCTCTCCAAGAAAGCAAAAAAATGCGGGTTGACTCGATTGCAGCCCCCGCAGTCTTGCTTGATCGGGAGTTTTTGCGGTTTCGCCATGCGCTAGACCGGCAACTCAATTACCGCACCCCTCCCGATGTGGATTCGCTCATGCTTCAAAACGATATTTTGCATTCGCGCATCGAGATCATGCGCCAGTCGCCCGCCTCGGCCTTCTTTTTTTCCACTCCCGAAAACCTTCGCACTTTTCAGCAACTTGAAAGCCTGCATGTTCGCTTAGAGGCTTTATTAAGTTCAGACACACCGCGTTTGCAACTGATGGATGAGTTGCTTGAAGATGCCAATGCTTTGGCACCCGATGTCTTAGCGCTGAGCAATGCCGCAGAGCGAACGACTGGAAACCTCTTGGAAAAGCAGGGCACCGATCTGATGACACAAAACAGCCAGATCACATGGCTCACATTGGGATTGATGCTGCTTTTTTCTGGCGCTGCGATTGCGTTGTATTTGCGCAATTTAATCCAAGAGCGCGAATACCAAGCGTCCAAAGAACTTGCAGAGCACTATCGGGCCACCCAAATTTTGGCCGAACGCGCCAACCGAGGAAAGAGTCAATTTTTGGCCAATATGAGCCATGAGTTGCGCACGCCTTTCAATAGTATTTTGGGCATGCTTCATCTTTTAAAGACGACAGGGCTCAATACAGAACAAACCGATTACGTTCAAACCGTCGATACGTCTGCCAAACACCTGCTCAACATCTTGAACGACATTTTGGATATTTCTGCGCTTGAGGCTGGGAAAATCAATATCCAAGGGAAAGCAGAACACTTGCCCACCTTGCTAAAAGATATAGAAGCGGTCATGCGGCCACTGGCTAAAGACAAGTACTTGAATTTTGATTTCCATGTCGATGCCGGAATCCCTGCGTGGGGCTTGTTTGATGCCACGCGGTTCAAGCAAATTGTGTTTAACCTGCTCAACAATGCGATCAAATTCACAGAGCAAGGAACGGTCTCTTTCAGCGCCACGTATCGCATCCGTACCGACGGCACGATCGACTTGGTGTTTAGCGTCTCAGACACTGGCATTGGAATGCCGCCTGACGCGGTTTCGCAGTTGTTTCAACGCTTTTACCAAGTCGATAGCGGAGTCGCCCGCCAATTTGGCGGAACCGGACTGGGCTTAGAAATTTCGCAATCCTTAGCTCGGATGATGGGCGGGAATATTGAAGTTCAAAGTACTTTGGGGAAAGGGTCTTGCTTTACGCTGACTTTGGGCTTTCAAGCCTGCGCAGCGCCACAAGAAGAACACGCAATCGATCGCGCTACTCCAACGATTTCAAACCATTCACCCACCGATCAATTGGTCCGAATTCTGGTCGCCGAAGATAACGTGGTGAACCAAAAGTTCATGGGGATTTTGCTAGATCGGATGGGTTACCAAACAACGTTTTGTGAGAACGGCCAGCTTGCTTTTGAAGCCATTCAAAACCAAACGAAGGACCAAGCTTTTGATCTAGTGTTGATGGATGTGCATATGCCTGTCATGGACGGTTTAGCTTGTACCCGCGCTATTCGCGCAATGGGTGGTAAAGCGTCACAGGTCCCCATCATCGCCATCACCGCCGACGTCATGAACGATGCCCGCGATGCGGCACTTGACGCTGGAGTCAATGACTTTGTCAGTAAGCCTGTCAATATGGGACGCCTGCAAGAGGCGATCCAAAAGTGTTTGAATTTAGCGGGAACGCCTGCGAATAGCTAATAAACCTTGGTCTGCTGGATCATGCAACAAATAACTAGGTGCCACCGCTACCAAAGATGCGGCATGAATTCCTAAAGCCGATAAGCCCGGAAGTTCACCCGTGCTGACGTTGTCTATGCGCATGGAGTCTAAGTTGTCCACACTCATGACAGGCTCACCGGGCATGCAGCCCAAGATCACGGCCTGAATTTTTCCCATCCAACGCGGCAAGCCAATCACAGGCCGCCCACGGCCATGGCCAATGCCACTGTAACGAGCGGCCAATTGCACCAACGACTTGAGCGTAAATACGTGCGGCCCCACCGCTTCCAATACGGGCAAGGCTTTGATAGTTGGATCTGAAAGCTGCAAACATCGGACCACGGCCAAGGCCACGTCTTCCACCCAGACGGGTTGGAATTTTGCAGTTGCGCACGCCAGTGGCATGACGGGGAAAACGCGCTGCAACTTGGCAAACACGTTAAGAAACTGGTCCTTCGCCCCAAAGATCACGCTAGGTCGTAAAACCGTGAGCTGCGTTTCGCTTTGGGGCTGGCCCGTGATGTTTTGTAAAGCCTGCTCGCCGCGGCTTTTGCTACGCAGATAGTTGGAGGGGGCCGTTTGGGGGAGTTCTGCATTGACGCCCAGCGCGCTGATATGCACCAAGCGTTTCACCCCATTTTTCACACAAGCGCGCCCGATTTTTTGAGGTAACTCGACGTGTACGCGTTCAAACGCAGCGGGGCTGCCGTGCAAGATAGCAACCAAATTCACCACAGCATCGACCCCCTGCATGGCCTGGGTTAAGGCCACCTCGTTGTGGATATCGAGTTCAAGTACAGTCAATGTGGGTACATGCTGAATGTGACTGGCATTGCGGGCTTTACGCGTTGCCACACTCACACGGAAGCCGGCGCGGCACAACTTTTCACAAACATGGGAACCCACAAAACCCGTTCCGCCTAAAACCAAAACATGCTTCATTTTTCTACTCTTTAGTTCTTAACCCAAGCTGCTACAAAACCACTGGCTCCGTCTCCAAGCGCAAACCAAAGCGCTCGTACACGCTGGTCTGAATCGCGCCGGCCAAGGTCATTACTTCACCACCCGTGGCTCCCAAAGCCCCCATGCCTAAATTCACCAAAACCAAAGCTTGTTTTTCATAGACGCCCGCCTGACCCACGGTTTTTCCCCGCCAGCCGCAGGCGTCAATCAACCAGCCGGCCGCCAGTTTGAAACTGCCGTCGTCTAAGCGGTAGTGCACCACCTTGGGGTCACGCGCAATGATGTCGGCGCATTGCTCGGCCGACACGGTCGGGTTTTTAAAAAAGCTGCCTGCGTTGCCAATCACCGCAGGGTCTGGCAACTTGGCGCGGCGAATATCGCAAACCCATTCAAAAATTTGCTGCGCCGTGGGATGCTCACAACCGGCTTGGGCCTGCTTTTTATCGAGGTCCGCATAGCCGAGCACGGGTTTCCAAACCTTGGGTAAAGCAAAGCGCACCCGCAAGATCAAGGCCCGGTCTTTCAAACCTAAAAGGGGCGCTGTCCCGCCATGCTTGAAGATGGAGTCCCGGTAACCAAAGGCGCACTGGGCTGCGTCTAAAGTAAATAGCTTGCCCGTAGTCAGATCAATGGCGTCAAGCGAATCAAACCGGTCTTGCAGTTCAACCCCATAGGCTCCAATGTTTTGCACTGGCGAAGCCCCAACCGTGCCGGGAATGAGCGCCAGGTTCTCTAGCCCAGGCAACCCTTGAGCCAGAGTCCATGCCACGAAGTCGTGCCAATCTTCCCCTGCCCCCGCTTCCACAATCCAAGCCTTGGCGGTCTCGCCCACCACGCTGCGCCCTTGGACTTCTACTTTAAGTACCAGCGGCTTGACATCGCCCGTCAAAACCAAATTGCTGCCCCCACCCAAGACAAATTTGGGCTCCTGAGCCCATTGCGGGTCTGCCAATAGCTCCAACACATCGGCTTCGTTGCGCACCCGTACCAAGCCATGGGCACGGGCCACGATATGAAATGTATTGAGTGCCTGAAGGGGGACGTTTTTCTCGACTAACATGATGGGATTGTCGCATTGCGCAGCGTGCCCCCCTGTGCGGCAGCCCCCATTGACCCCTGACAGGAGAAAATTTTCATGCCTTCATTTGATACGGTTTGCGAAGCCAATTTGGTGGATGTGAAAAATGGCGTCGAGAACACCACCAAAGAGATCAACACCCGCTTTGACTTCAAAGGTACCTCTGCCAGCATTGAAATCAAAGACAAAGAAATCACGATGATTGGCGATGCCGAGTTTCAGCTGGCGCAGATTGAAGATGTTTTGCGTAACAAACTCACCAAGCGCAATGTGGATGTGCGCTTTTTAGAGATGGGCGATATTCAAAAAATGGGGGGCGACAAAGTCAAACAGGTGATCAAGGTGCGCAACGGCATTGAGGCCGAACTGGGTAAAAAAATTCAGCGCATCATCAAAGACAGCAAACTCAAAGTTCAGGGGTCGATTCAAGGCGATTCTGTGCGCGTGACAGGTGCTAAACGCGACGACTTACAAGCCGCCATGGCCTTACTGAAAAAGGAAATTACGGACGTGCCCGTGAGTTTCAATAACTTCAGAGACTAAGACTTTTTACCCAGCTTCGATTCGGTTCCTTTGACCAAGCGGGATATGTTTTCGCTGTGCCGCCAAATTAAAAACCCGCTGATGATGACCAAACTCAGGGCTTGGGCATTGTCCGAGCGCCACGCGACGCCGTCACCCATCAGGTAGTACACCGGCGCAAACACCGCAGCGATCAGGGAAGCCAAAGAAGAATAGCGAAAGAAGAAGGCAATCAGCAACCACGTTGCGCCCGTTGCTAAACCCAAGCCGCCACTGATCGCGACAACCACGCCCATTGCCGTAGCCACGCCTTTACCGCCAACAAAGCGAAAAAATACGGGGTACACATGGCCTAAAAATGCAGCCAGCCCCACCAAGGCAAGCGTTCCGCCTTCGAGCCCGTAGGGTGCCCCAAACTGCTGTACCAAAAATACAGGAACCCAACCCTTGAGCGCATCCAGCAGCAGGGTCGCGATGGCGGCAGCCTTGCTGCCTGAGCGCAACACATTGGTTGCACCCGGATTTTTACTTCCATAGGTCCGCGGGTCGTTCAGCCCCATCAAGCGGCTGACGATGACTGCAAACGACAACGACCCCACCAAATAAGCGGCCAGCGTAGCGCCAACGCTGGAAAGCGCAGGGTAAAAAGGGATGAGAGCTTCCAAAGTCATGTTCCTTCACATCGTTTTAATCTTCTAATCTTTTAATCTTTTAATCTTCTAAGGCGCACTGTACTGCCTGTGCGCCGCCATGCGCTAGGTAGTCATAAGGATGCTCGGTAAAGCTTAATTTTTTTAGAAACTGCGTTGCAGGCGTTTCGCTGACATGGTTTGCCACGACTGCGCCACTTACACCGCAGGGTCTCGCATCTCTGCGCGAATCACATCCATCGCTTTGAGTACTTCGGGCGACAACACCGTGCCCAGCGCGTTGATGTTTTCGTCGAGTTGCTGTTGGCTTGTCACGCCGATGATGGTGCTGGCAACTTGCCATTTGGTGTAACAAAAGGCCAGCGCCATTTGGGTCGCTGTCATCCCGTTTTCAACCGCCAAGGCGTTGTAGCGCCGAGCAGCCGCCAAGGACTCGGGGCGTCCCCAGCGCTGCTTGCGGGTGGACTCAAACTTGGTGATACGCGCCTGCGCAGGCGCATCAGGGCCCGTGATCCCGCTGCGGTCGTATTTTCCGGTCAGTAGTCCATACGCCAAAGGGGAATACGCCAACAACGAAACGCCCAAATGGTGCATGGTTTCATCCAGACCGTTTTCATGGCTGCGGTTGAGCAAACAATAGGCGTTTTGAACCGATGCAATGCGCACCAAGCTTTGCTGCTCGGCGAGCCGCACAAACTCATGGACACCATACGGTGTTTCGTTGGACAAACCGACAGCCCGCACCTTGCCCGCTTGAACCAGTGTGTTTAAGGCGTCGAGTTGGGTGTGCATCGAGGTGACTTCGCGGTCTTTGCTGGGGTCAAAGTGCGCCATACCAAAAATAGGGACGTTGCGGGTGGGCCAATGCAGTTGGTAAAGGTCAATCACATCGGTTTGCAAGCGCTGCAGGCTTCCATCACACGCGGAGATGATGTCCGCTTTGGTCACATCCATTGCGCCGCCGCGCACCCAAGGCATCCCACGCGAAGGGCCAGCAACCTTGGTAGCCAATGTTAATTTTTTCCGTGCAGAGGGGTTTTTCGCGATCCAGTTACCGATAAAGCGTTCTGTCACCTGAAACGTCTCAGCCCTCGGTGGGACTGCATACATTTCAGCGGTATCCCAAAACGTCAAGCCACGGTCAAGCGCATGGCTGAGCAAGGCGTGGGTTGTGGGTTCATCGACTTGCTCACCAAAGGTCATGGTGCCAAGACAAATGGGTGGGACATGCAGGTCGCTTTGACCGAGTTGGATGGTTTTCATGGTGCAGAGTTTAGGATTTGAATCACAGTTGGGGTGTCACGTTGGCAGCTTTGCCAGCGCTATGAAAGCTGTGCGGCGCGAGCCTCTTCTTGCAAACGCAATATACGCCGCTGAACTTTCCCCGTGGTAGTCATGGGCAAAGCATCAACGAACTCAATCTCTTTCGGGTATTCGTACGGAGCTAAAAGCGACTTCACATGGGCTTGAAGTTGCAAGATCAATTGCGCCTGAAATACCGCAGGGTTTTTTTGGTGTTCGCTATGGCTTGCCAAGTACTCGGGGGCAATAACCACATACGCTTTCACCAGTGCGCCTCTGTCTTTGTCAGGCTTGGGGACGACTGCCGCATTGGCAACACTTGCGTGTTTGACCAAACAATTCTCAATTTCTCCGGGACCGATACGGTAGCCCGCTGACTTAAATACATCGTCGCTTCGACCTTGGTACCACAGATAACCATCGGCATCGCGCACCGCCAAATCACCGGTTCGACACCAATCACCCGTGAACTTCGCTTGGGTCGCGGCTGCATTTTTCCAGTAACCCAAAAAGAAAATGGGATCGGGCTGGCCACTGGAACTGAAACGATTTAAGGCCACATCACCGGCTTCACCCACCGGGCATTCGCGTCCCGCCTCGTCAATCACCGCCACTCGGTGCCCCGGGTAGCCCATGCCCATGCTGCCCCCTTTGGCAGGCCACAGCATGGCGCAATTACCAACAATGTAGTTAATCTCGGTTTGCCCAAACATTTCGTTCACGGTGACTCCGAGTTGTTGCTCGCAGTAGGCAAAGACCGCGTCTCCCACCGCCTCGCCTGCGCTCATGATGGCTTGCAAACGAAGGTGTTGCGATTGGCGCACTGACCGCCCGGGCTCGCCCGGACTGGCTTTCATCATGGCTTTGAGCGCGGTGGGGAACAAAAAAGTGTGGGTCACGCCGCACTGCCCCATCAGCGCTAAGGCCGTCTCTGGGCTAAATCGGCCCCCAAACGCAATAATTTCACGGCCAAAGTACAGCGTGGGTAATAAAGCATCCATGAGCCCGCCGGTCCACGCCCAATCCGCAGGACTCCAAAAAATCGCGCTAGATCCGCTGGGTAAAGCACCATGCGCGGTAGCAGACCCTTGCGGCTTAAAACCAAACCAATTTTGGCTGCACACAAAACCGGTCAAGTTCCCGATCAGCGCTTGGTGAGGAATCAACGCACCCTTGGGGTTCCCCGTGGTTCCGCTGGTGTAAATCAGTACGGCAGGGTCTTGGGCCAAGGTTTTGACGGGTTTGAAAGTCCCTTGCGTTTGAGAGCTTGCAATCGCCGTTTCGACCTGTAAAACGCGTTGCAATAACGGACAATCTTTTTGCGCAGCTTGAATACTGCTCAAAGCCGTTGCGTGGCACAGCGCCACCTTGGCATCGCTGTCTTGCAGGCGAAAAACCAAGGCCTCGGGGCCAAACAACATTGACAAAGGCATGGCCACCGCGCCCATCTGTAACACCGCGATATAGGCCACCGCCGTTTCAAAGCACTGCGGCATCACAATCGCCACCCTATCGCCCTGAACCACCCCCTGTGCTTTCAAAACATGGGACAAGGCATCTGCCTGCGTCTGCAATTGGGCGTAGGTATGCGTTTGGCCTTTTCCATTGGGGTCATAGGTTCGAACCGCTACCCGATGTTTCGCCTTGGCGTCTAAGGCCCATCGCGCACTGCAAACCTGGGCCATATTGAAATATTCGGGCACAACCCAGCCAAATTGCTGGTGCAATTGGGCATACGCCGCAGGCACAGCGCCCCATTTTTTGCCTTTTTTAGAGGCAGCGGTGTCACTTTTTGGACTAATTTGGCGCTGGGGCATCGAGAGTCTCCTTATGATGAGCAGAATGTACCAAGTAAAAAGACCCTCTCGCAGCGAATTTATTCCAATTCGCAATCTCAGCTACCACGTCCAAATTTGGGGAACGCCCTCGCCTACCAAAACCCCGCTGGTTTTGGTCCACGGTTGGATGGATGTGGCCGCCTCGTACCAATTTGTCGTTGACGCCTTGAGCCATGACCACTACGTGATCGCACCCGATTGGCGCGGTTACGGACAAACCGCCTCGGGTGGAGTCGACAACTTTTGGTTTCCCGACTACCTTGCCGACTTGGATTTTTTACTTGACCATTACTCGCCCAACCAGCCTGTTAATTTGGTCGGCCACAGCATGGGCGGCAACGTGGTGATGTTGTACGGAGGCGTGCGCCCTGAGCGTATCCGCCGCCTGGTCAACCTCGAAGGTTTTGGAATGCCTGCGACCACCCCCGACCAAGCTCCTGAGCGTTACGCCAAATGGATGGATGAGTTAAAAAAGCTACACACGGGTGAGATGGACCTGCGCCCTTATGACGCCGCCAGCGGTGTTGCCCGCCGACTGATGAAAACCAACCCCCGCCTGAGCGCTGACAAGGCCAATTGGCTCTCGCGCCACTGGGCCCATGAAAACGACCAAGGCCAGTGGACGATTTTGGGAGAGCCAGGGCACAAACTCAGCAACGCCAATTTATACCGCGTCGAAGAAGTGATGGCTCTGTATGCGCGGTTAAGCATGCCCGTCTTGGCCGTTGAAGCCTCGGACAATAGTTTGGACTTTTGGTGGAAAGGAAAATTCACTTTAGAGCAGTACCACGAACGTCTGAAAGTGGTTCCACAGGTCGAAATTGCCCGTATTGATGACGCTGGCCACATGATGCACCACGACCAACCTGAGGTCTTGGCGGCCCTGATTGAGCGCTTTATTGCCTAACTCCTGGGTCAGCCCCAAAGCACCCTGCGCAAGCCGTGAGAAAATGCGATGCTAACCGTATAAAAACACCGCAGGAACCGCACCATGGAAGCAGAACGCATCAACCTCATTGGCACCCAGCTTAGCGACTTGAGCGCTCGCACCGCCGAACTTCGGGGGTATCTTTGACTACGCTGCTAAATCCGAGCGGCTTCGAACCGTCAACGCCTCACTAGAAGACCCCACCGTCTGGAACGACCCCAAACGCGCCCAAGAACTAGGCAAAGAAAAGAAAGCCTTGGATGGCGTGGTCGTGACGCTTGACGAACTCGACCGCGAACTCTCGGATAACACGGAGTTGTTTGACATGTCCAAGGACGACAACGACGAAGCGGGTTTAATCACCATCGAAGGCGAAGCCGCCAAATTGGCAACCACCATCGAAGGCTTGGAATTTAGGCGGATGTTTAACAACCCCGCCGATCCGCTCAATGCATTTTTAGACATCCAAGCCGGCGCCGGTGGCACCGAAGCCTGTGATTGGGCCAGCATGCTTTTGCGCCAGTACCTGCGTTACGCCGAGCGCAAAGGTTTTACCACCACTGTTGAAGACGAAACCTCGGGCGACATTGCCGGCATCAAAGGCGCCACCATCAAAATTGAAGGCGAATACGCCTTTGGTTTGCTGCGCACCGAAACCGGCGTCCACCGCTTGGTTCGCAAATCGCCATTTGATAGCTCGGGCGGACGCCACACCAGCTTTGCCAGCGTGTTTGTTTACCCCGAAATTGACGACTCGATTGAGATTGACATCAACCCAGCCGATGTTCGGGTTGACACCTTTCGCGCCAGTGGCGCTGGCGGCCAGCACATCAACAAAACCGACTCGGCCGTGCGACTGACCCACATCCCCACGGGCATTGTGGTGCAGTG
>CAMDAN010000069.1 GCA_945888535.1 Bordetella parapertussis | reverse complement strand
GCTAGGAATGCATTAAAATGGTGCATATTTAAAGACGCACCCAAATAGTGCTTGGGGTTCACTTGTGCCTCTTGCAAGAGCCAAATTAGCTGAATACCAGATAAAAACGGGGTTTATCAAGGCAAAATAGCCAATGACAAGCCGTTTTTCTGCGCTGCAGCTTTGGCACAAAAGCTGCAAGGTAGATCAAGTAAGTCTTTTTAATAACCGTGCAACAGGAGTATTTGATGGCCAAGACCGTCGCAGACGTGATGAAGATGGTGAAAGAAAACGAAGTCAAGTTTGTTGATTTCCGCTTCACCGACACCCGTGGTAAAGAGCAGCACGTTACCGTGCCTATTTCGCATTTTGACGAAGACAAATTTGTCTCCGGCCACGCCTTTGACGGCTCTTCCATCGCAGGATGGAAAGGCATTGAGGCTTCTGACATGCAACTCATGCCCGATGCCAATACCGCCAATATTGACCCCTTCTTTGAAGAAACCACGCTCTTTTTGAGCTGCGATGTGGTCGAGCCAAGCGACGGAAAGGCCTATGACCGCGATCCCCGTTCGATCGCTAAGCGCGCGGAAGCCTACCTCAAAGCCTCTGGCATTGGCGATACCGCCTATTTCGGTCCTGAGCCTGAGTTCTTCATTTTTGACGATGTGCGTTGGAACACCGATATGTCGGGCTCTTTCTTCAAAATTGACGAAGCAGAAGCTCCATGGAACTCGGGCAAAGAGATGCCTGGTGGCAACAAAGGCCACCGTCCTACCGTCAAGGGCGGCTACTTCCCTGTTCCTCCTGTTGACAGCACCCAAGACATGCGCGCAGAAATGTCTTTGATTCTTGAATCCTTGGGCGTTCCCGTTGAAGTGTTCCACCACGAAGTCGCTGGCGCTGGCCAAAACGAAATCGGTACCCGCTTTAGCACCTTGGTTGAGCGTGCCGATTGGACCCAAATCTTGAAATATGTGGTTCAAAACGTGGCACACGCTTACGGCAAGACCGCGACCTTCATGCCCAAACCCATTGTGGGCGACAACGGCTCTGGAATGCACGTGCACCAGTCGATCTGGAAAGACGGCAAAAACCTGTTTGCCGGTGACGGTTACGCAGGATTGTCTGATTTCGCGCTGTACTACATCGGCGGCATCATCAAGCACGCCCGTGCTTTGAACGCCATCACCAACCCTGGCACCAACAGCTATAAGCGTTTGGTCCCAGGCTATGAAGCGCCTGTGAAGTTGGCTTATTCGTCACGCAACCGCTCTGCTTCGATTCGTATTCCCTTTGTGGCAAACCCCAAAGGCCGCCGCATCGAAGCCCGCTTCCCTGATCCATTGATGAATCCGTACCTTGGTTTCGCAGCGTTGATGATGGCTGGTTTAGACGGCGTGGAAAACAAAATCCATCCCGGTGAAGCCGCAACCAAAGACTTGTACCACCTCCCACCCGAGGAAGACGCGTTGGTCCCAACCGTGTGCCACAGCTTGGACCAGGCCTTGGACTGCCTCAATGCAGACCGCGCGTTCTTGACCAAAGGCGGCGTGTTCTCTGACAGCATGCTCGATGCCTACATCGAATTGAAAATGGGCGAAGTCACACGCTTGCGTATGGCGACACACCCTATCGAATTCGATATGTACTACTCGCTCTGATGCGCAGTTTTTCCCCGAAAAGCGTGACCGCAATTCGGGGAATGGCAGCACCACAACGCTTGGAAAAAAAGGACGGCTTGCGCCGTCCTTTTTGTTTGCCCTTGCTCTTCACGTTTCTTTTCGTAAGCTTTGCCTATGCGCAAAGCCCGGTGTACCGTTGCGGTAACGAATACACCAACCAAGTTACCTCTGATAAAGCAGCTGCTTGTAAATTAGTTTCGGCGGTGACGGTCACGGTTATCCCTGCGCCCCAAAGTGTTCGAGGTGTGCCCGCAACGACCTCAACGACCTCAACGAGCCAAGAGCAAAAGAAAAAAGATGCTGATGCCCGTTGGATTTTGGAGACGGAATTAAAGAAGCTTGAAGCTCGGCAAACAGACTTAAAAACCGAGTACAACCAAGGCGCACCCGAAAAACAAGGTGCAGAGTCACGCAACCATCAGAAATACTTAGATCGCATTGCCCAACTGAAAGACAGTTTGAACCGCAATGCGGAAGATATCGCGGGACTTCGCCGCGAATTAGAACGCTTGTCCGTGAACCGATAACCGATACCAGACTGCGCTTTGTTGTGACCCCGCCTTCACCGTTCTTACCTTATGACTTGCTGGCGACCTTGGTCGCCGTGGTGCGCACCGATGGGGTGGTTGTTTTTTCGAACGCTGCGCTAGAAGATGCACTGGGAATTTCGAGACGCACCATTGTGGGCTCTTCTTTTGCGGATGTCTTTACGGAGCCTGGGCCATTGCGCGATGCGATTCAGGGCGCGAATCAAAATACTTTTTCCGCTTTGCGGTATGACGCGTTTTTACGGCGAGTCGGGCTTGAGCCCCTTCCGGTTCATGTGATCGTGACACGCGCTGACCAGAGTAACCAAATCGTGGTTGAGTTGGTTCCCTTAGAACAGCAGACGCGCCAAGAACGTGAAGAGCGGCTTGCAGAGCAAGCCCAAGCCAACAAAGAACTCATCCGAAATTTAGCGCACGAGATTAAGAATCCCTTGGGCGGTATTCGGGGTGCTGCGCAGTTGCTTGAAATGGAGATCGGATCGACGGGGCTGACCGAATACACCCAAGTCATTATTCGGGAGGCCGACCGCCTCCAACTTTTAGTGGACCGTTTGTTAGCGCCGCATAGACGCCCGCATACCGTGGGGGACGTCAATATCCACGAAGTTTGCGAGCGGGTTCGGTCTTTGATTCTGGCCGAGTTCCCCAGAGGCTTGCAAGTGGTACGTGACTATGACATCTCGATCCCCGAGTTTCGCGGAGACCGGGAGCAACTGATTCAAACCGTTCTCAATATTGCCCATAACGCCTGCCAAGCGCTGTCTGAGCGCATGGGGCAGGGCGATGCCAGCCTGACATTTTGTACACGGGTGTGTCGCCAGATTACTTTTGGCAAACAACGCTACCGCTTGGCATTGGAATTGCATGTTATAGACAACGGACCGGGGATACCCGATTCGATCAAAGACCGCATTTTTTATCCCTTGGTATCGGGACGAGACGGCGGATCTGGCCTGGGTTTGACCTTGGCGCAAACTTTTGTGCAGCAGCACCATGGATTGATCGAAGTCGAAAGCGTGCCTGGCCGAACCGATTTCAAAATTTTGATTCCCTTGCCATAAATGTTAAATACTCGAAAGCGCCTGCCATGAAGCCGATTTGGATCGTAGACGATGACCAGTCCATCCGTTTCGTCTTGGAGAAAGCCCTGTTGCGCGAGCAACTCCCAACCCGCAGTTTTTCAAATTCGCGCGATGTTCTTGCCGCGCTTAACAACAGCACCGACGAAGACGGTCCTCAAATTCTCGTTAGCGATATCCGTATGCCAGGTGGTTCGGGCTTGGAGCTTTTAGAAAAAGTCAAAGCTAAACATCCCGGTTTGCCCGTCATCATCATGACGGCCTTCTCGGATTTAGACAGCGCCGTGAGCGCATTTCAAGGTGGCGCGTTTGAGTATTTGCCAAAACCCTTTGACCTTCCCAAAGCGGTTGAATTGATTCGCCGCGCTGTTCAAGAAAGCCAACGCGAAGAAGTATCTGAAGAACGCATGGGCGAGACGCCGGAAATGCTCGGCCAAGCGCCCGCTATGCAAGACGTCTTCCGTGCGATTGGTCGTTTAAGCCAAAGCAATGTGACCGTCATGATTACCGGTGAGTCCGGTTCTGGAAAAGAGCTTGTTGCTCGCGCCTTACACAAACACTCTACCCGCGCCAGCGGACCTTTTGTTGCCATCAATACCGCAGCGATTCCTAAAGAGTTGTTGGAAAGTGAATTGTTCGGGCACGAACGCGGAGCGTTTACCGGGGCGCAAACCCAACGCCGTGGGCGCTTTGAACAAGCCGACGAAGGCACTTTGTTTCTCGATGAAATTGGCGACATGCCGTTTGAGTTGCAAACCCGATTGCTGCGTGTACTTAGTGATGGCCACTTTTACCGCGTCGGCGGGCACACCGCAGTCAAAACCAATGTGCGAGTGATCGCTGCGACACACCAAGACCTCGAAACCCGTGTCAAAGAAGGCGCGTTTCGCGAAGACTTGTTTCACCGCTTGAACGTCATTCGCTTGCGCTTGCCAGCACTGCGTGAGCGCAGAGAAGACATTCCCATGCTCACCCGCCATTTTTTACAGCACAGTGCACGACAACTGGGTGTGGAACCCAAGCGGATTTCAGACACCGCCTTGGCGGCAATGGAAAACTTTGCCTTTCCGGGCAACGTGCGCCAACTTCAAAATATCTGCCATTGGCTGACGGTCATGGCGCCAGCCCAGGTGATTGAGCCTAAAGATTTACCTCCTGAGTTAGGCCTTTCGCGTTTGGGTTTGCACGCTGGTAACGGCAGCGACTGGGTGGACCACGCGCGAATGAATGCGCTGGCATCGGCTTCATCACCACCCGAGATTTCAAACCCGTCTTTAGGATCAGAACAAAGCGAAACTGCAAGCACTGCAGACCTAGTGTGGCCAACGCAGCCCCGTGGTTTGGAAAAAGCGGTTGTCGCCCCACTGACGGGTTGGGAGTTGGAATTAGAGGACGAAGCTTTAACGCTGTTACGCACAGGCCATGGTGATGTCTGGGATGTGTTAACCCGCAGATTTGAGGCGAGGTTGATTCAAGCCGCCTTAACCCACACCCGCGGTCGCCGCATTGATGCTGCCAATCAACTCGGCATTGGTCGCAATACCATTACCCGAAAAATTCAGGAATTGGGCTTGGATAAAAAGGGCGGTGTGGGGGCGCAGGAGTAATCAACCCTACCGCACCACCTTAACTTTGCGCTATGTCCAGCGTCAGCACCACCGGCGCGTGGTCACTCGGGCGCTCATTTTTTCGGGGGGTGGTGTCGATGTGGCAGGCCCGCGCCAAAGGTTTAAGGGCGTGGCTGATAAGGATATGGTCGATGCGCAGGCCGCGTTTGCGCCTAAAGCCAAAATCGCGGTAGTCCCACCAGCTGTAGCTTTGCGCGGGTTGTTCAAACAATCGGAAGCTGTCATTTAATCCTAAGGCGACCAAGGCGCCGAGTTGGTAGCGTTCCTCATCGGTGCAATGGATTTGATCGCGCATCCCTTCGGGGTCCCAGACGTCAGCATCGTCAAAGGTGATGTTGTAGTCACCCATCAAGACCAAATTCGGATGCGCCAGCAGTTCTTCTTTAACCCACGAACGAAGGCTTTTGAGCCACTGCATTTTGTACTCAAACTTATCGGTTCCAGGCGCTTGGCCGTTGGGAAAATAAGCGCCGATCACCCGAACGGGCCCTACATTGGCGGTGATCACGCGGGCCATGTCATCGGCAAAGCCGGGAATATTTATCAACACCTGCGTTGCGGGCGTTCGGCTTAAAAGGGCAACGCCGTTGTAGGTTTTCTGACCGAACCATTGCGCGTGGTAACCCGCCTGCGTGAACGCTTCATGCGGGAACTTGTCGTCGGTCATTTTGATTTCTTGTAAAACCAAAACGTCGACCGGATTTTGGCTGAGCCAGTCTAAGACCTGAGGCAGGCGCACGCTGAGTGAATTGACGTTCCAAGTAGCAAGTTGCATGACTTATTTCAATGATGTATTTTGCAAAGTCACAAAGCTGTAGGCCAAACCTTGGGCTGAGGTGTGGCGCTCGCGATGGGTTTCTTCCCAGTGCGATCCAAACGCAGGAGCGAAGGCGTCTCCTAGGCATTCCAGATCAATTTCTGTGACTACAGCCGAGTGGGCCAAGGGCAGGGCGTGGACGTACATCTGAGCGCCGCCAATAACCCAAACATGTGCATCCGAAGCGCACAGGTCTAAAGCGGCTTGGATGGAGTTCGCATGCACAGCGCCGGGGGCATCAAAGTGCGTTTGGCGCGACACGACCACATTGCGCCGTCCGGGCAGAGGCCTGAATTTTGGGGGAAGGGAATCCCAGGTTTTTCGCCCCATGATGACCGGGCAGCCAAGCGTTATGCGCTTGAAGTGAGCCAAGTCTTCTGGCAAGTGCCAGGGCAATGCGTTGTCTTGACCAATCACGCCATTGGCAGTGCGAGCAAAAATCAGATGCAGTTGCATGACAAGTTAAACGGCCACCGGCGCTTTTATCGCAGGGTGGGATTCGTAGCCGCGAACCTCAAAGTCTTCCATGGTGTAGTCAAAAATCGAAGCAGGGCGACTCAAAATATGCAATGAAGGGTAAGCCAAAGGCTGGCGGCTGAGTTGAAGTTCGACTTGCGTGTGGTGGTTGCTGTAAACGTGGCAGTCGCCGCCCGTCCAGATAAATTCACCCACGTCTAAATCACATTGCTGCGCCACCATGTGGGTGAGCAGGGCGTAACTGGCGATGTTGAATGGAACGCCCAAAAAAATATCAGCGCTGCGCTGGTAAAGTTGGCAGCTCAACTTGGATTTTTTGCCTTCGTTTGCGGGTGCGACATAAAACTGAAAAAAAGCATGGCAAGGCATGAGCGCCATTTTGGATAACTCGCCTACATTCCAAGCACTCACGATCATGCGCCGTGAATCCGGATTGGATTTCAAGGTTTGCATGAGTTCGCTGATTTGGTCGATGTGGCGGCCGTCAGGCGTGGGCCAACTGCGCCACTGCACCCCATAGACCGGCCCGAGCTCACCGTCGGGTGCGGCCCATTCATCCCAGATCGATACGCCGCGTTCTTTGAGCCAGTTGTTGTTACTCGAACCCGTCAGAAACCACAAAAGCTCTTGAATGATGGAGCGCAGGTGGACTTTCTTGGTGGTGACCAGCGGAAAGCCTTCATTGAGATCAAAGCGCATCTGGTAACCAAAAACACTTTTGGTTCCTGTTCCGGTGCGATCTGATTTTTCTACGCCGTGGGTATAGGCGTGGCGAAGCAGGTCTTCGTATTGTTGGCGGATGGGGCGAAGTCCAGCGGGCTTGTCAGTGTTGGCGGTGTGAGACATTGCAATTAAGAATAAAGGAATGGAGCAGCGCTTAAGAGTCTAAAGCAGCTGGTGAGGACAACATCCTGCCTGGGTTAAAGAGATTATGGGGATCAAGCGCGGATTTAATCGAGCGCATCAAACCCAACGCCACAGGCGACTTGTGTTTGGTGAGCGTGTCGCGCTTTAAGCTGCCAATGCCATGTTCGGCCGAAATAGAGCCATTGAATGCATCGACCAAGGCGTACACCACCGCGTTGATAGGCGCCTCTTGGTCACGCAAAAATACTTCGGCATCCGCTCCAAAAGGCGCTTGGACGTTGTAATGCAAATTGCCATCGCCTAAATGCCCGTAGTTCACCAGTCTTACTCCAGGAAACGCTTTAGAAAGCGCCGCATCGGCCAATCCCACAAACTCTGGAATACGGGATACCGCGATAGAAATATCGTGCTTGATGTTGAGGCCTTCTTGCGCTTGCGCCAAAGGAATGCTCTCGCGGATATGCCAAAGCGCACGGGCTTGGGCCAGGCTTTCAGCAACGACTGCGTCACTGACACAGCCATTTTCTATGGCCGCTTCGAGCAAGCGTTCGAGCTGCGAGCGGGCGTGTTCCATGGATTCACTGTCTGAATTTTCTAAGACAACGCAATACGGACTGGTTTCGTATAAAGGAACGCGCTGGTCAGGAAAGTGTTTCTTCACCAAACCCAAAGCAAATTGCCCCATCACTTCAAAACCAGTGAGCCCCGCGCTCAAGTGTTGGTGTGCCAAGCCCAATAAAGTTACCGCGTCTTGCAAACTCGGCAGGGCGGCAAACGCAGTCAGCTGCGCTTTAGGGCTGGGGTAAAGCCGCATCGTTGCCGCAGTAATGACGCCCAAAGTGCCTTCGGATCCTATGAATAAGTGGCGCAGGTCATAGCCCGTATTGTCTTTTCGCAAGCCAGTGAGCCCGCTCCAAACTTCGCCTTGGGCGGTGACGACTTCTAAGCCTAAGCAGAGTTCGCGGGTGTTACCAAAGCGCACGACCTGTGTTCCTCCGGCGTTGGTCCCTAAGTTGCCACCAATGGTGCAACTTCCTTCCGATGCCAAGCTCAAAGGGAAGAGGAACCCGGCTTTATCGCAAGCCTCTTGTAGGTTTTGCAAAACGCATCCGGCCTCGACCGTGATCGTGAGATTGTCAGCGTCAAGAGCGCGAATCGCATTCATGCGTGTCAAGCTTAAAACCACTTGGGTGCCACTGGCGTCGGGGGTGGATCCGACCACCATGCCGGTGTTACCGCCCTGCGGAACGATGCTGACAGCGGCTTGCACACAGGCCTTGACGACCTGGGCGACTTGCTCAGTCGAACTGGGCCTCACGACGGCCAAGGCTTTGCCGCGTTCGCGCTTGCGCCAATCCAACTCGTAGCCGGTTAAATCGCCCTCGGTCAATACATTGGCAGGGCCAACGATGCTGCGCAATTGTTCTAAAAATAGTGGGGTACTCATACCGCAATGGCCTTGGCATGGCGCAGACGAATGCGCACGTGCATCGCGCAAGCTGCAAAGAGAGTCAGACACAAAAAGACTTCCAACAGAGCCCAGTAGTTGCTCGGCGCACGGTCGCTGTATGCACGAACAACGCCTTCTGTGAAATACAGCCAAACCATGAGGCTGACCCAGCGGTAGGTGTACATCCGGTTTTTAAGCAGGCCCGCCAAAGGGAAACACAAAGGCACGGCTTTAAGCGCTAACAAGGAGCCGCCGGGTTTGATGGGGGCAAGGTAAAGCTCCCAGGCGACGCTGAGTACGATCAGCCCGACTAAACTACCAACAGCAAGCCATCGGCTCAGGTTGACGTTATGGAGGTTCAAGGGAATGGAAGAAGCGGGTAAGTTTTCGGGTAATTTCATGTCAATGGCATCATAGCGGCCATGCGATTATTCCAACGTTTTCAAGAATGGCTCCAAGATGTAGCCCATGTGCCGTGGTTTCATGCGGTTTCTACCCTGCGCGAGCGCTTTCGGGAAGACCGTTTGGGTCTGACCGCCAGTAGCCTGACCTTTACCACCACCATCGCCTTGGTCCCATTTATAACGGTAGCGCTGGCGATTTTTACCGCATTCCCCATGTTTGCGAAGTTTCAAGACGTTCTGCAAAAGTGGCTTATCGAGAGTTTGGTACCAGACAACATTGCCCGCCAAGTGCTGGGGTATCTCAACCAGTTTGCGGGTAAAGCCAGTAAGTTAGGAACTGCAGGCTTGGCCGCGCTCGCGGTCACAGCGTTTGCCTTGATTTTTACGATTGACCGCACGCTCAATAGTATTTGGCGTGTTCGAACGCCTCGTTCAATGGGACAGCGCCTGTTGTTGTATTGGTCTGCTATGACCTTGGGACCGCTGCTATTGGGTGCCAGCGTGACCATGACGTCTTACGCGGTTTCGGCATCCAAGGGCTTGGTCTTGGGTATGCCTGGTGGGTTTAGCTTGATTCTCGATAGTGTGCAATTTTTAATGGTCGCTGCCGGTATGGCGACCATGTTTCATTACGTTCCCAATACCCATGTGCGCTGGGGCCATGCGTGGATGGGCGGGGTATTTGTCGCGGCGGGTTTAGAGCTGGCTAAAAAAATACTGGCCATGTATTTAGCCAAAGTGCCCACCTACTCTGCGGTGTATGGGGCGTTTGCGACCTTGCCGATTTTATTGGTTTGGATTTACTTAGCTTGGGTCATCGTTCTGTTGGGCGCTGCGCTCACCGCCCATGTACCCAGTTTGTTGGCGGGTCTGCCAAAGCGCAGAGTCGGCCCCGGTGTGCGTTTTCAATTGGCTTTAGAGGTGCTTCAACAACTGCAATTAGCACGTTCGCAAGGAGTTGACGGTCATCTATCTAAAGGCCAAACGATGGCGCAGTTGTGTGACCACTTAAGTGTTGATTCTTTGCAATTAGAACCAGTGACAGAAGCCCTGATGGCGCTTGATTGGATCGGCCTTTTGCAAGAAGAGCAAGCAGAAGAGCGTGACGCCCGTTTCGTCGTACTGATTGATCCTGCGCAAACGTCGATTGAACCCTTGGCCCGTGCTTTGTTGTTGTACTCAGGGCCGCAGGGTGGAGATTTTTGGTCTAAGACCTTAAAGCACCCCTGCATGCTTGCAGAGGTTTTGTAAAACTTATTTCTTTATAAATTGCAGCAAAGCATCCAGCACTGCGTCAGGGGCTTCACTCATTAATTGGTGACCCGCTTGAACGGTGACGGTCGTTGCATGTGGGGCCAATTTAACCAAACTTTGCGCGGCTTTGGGGGGTGTCATTTGGTCGTTGGCACCCATTAAAAACAAGATGGGGCATGTCACTGCGCCGACAGCGCGTTCGCCGTTGGCGTAGTTGTTGCACGCGTTAAAGCCAATAGAAAAAGTATTCTCTTCGCTGTTACTCGCCAAAACCCGACGCATCAAAGCCCGCGAGCCTCCATAAAGCCAAGTGCCAGGGCCAAGCGTCGACGGGGGCGGGGCGAGAGTGGACTGTGAAAAGGTATTGACCATGTCAATGCCTTTCATAGGCGCGTTTACCGCAGCATCTAACAAGGCAGGCGAAACTTTCATCGGAAATGCGACGCCGACCAGCGCCAGATGACTGACCCGTTGGGGTGCGGATGCGCTCGTCTCAAGCGCAATCAAAGCCCCCCAACTGTGGCCAATCAAGGTGGCTTGTGAGATTTCTAGTGCATCGAGCAGGGCTAGAACGGTTTGGGCGGCTTCTTCCACACTGGCGGGAACTTTTCCTGCGCTCTTGCAGTGGCCGGGCAAATCAATCGCTAAGACGTTGTAACCGTGGTTTGCGAAATACCGACTTTGTAAAATCCAAACGCTGTGGTCATTCAAAACGCCGTGTATAAACACCACAGTCGGTAGACTTGGGTTGAATGCTTTGCCTGCGGAGTAGGCATACAAAGGGGTTTGGTTAACGTTAACGAGCACGGTGCGGTCCTTGTGGAAAAAGCATGTCATCGTATTGTGCCCAATTGCGACGTGTTTCATTGACTGATTTAAAAGCGTAGACATTGTGGTGACTCAAAATTCTGAAATTGATAGCGTAGACGCCATCGTCATTGGTGCGGGGGTGGTCGGTTTGGCCGTGGCCCGGGCGTTGGCATTGCAGGGGCGCGAAGTCATGGTGCTTGAAGCAGCAAATGCCATCGGAACCGGCATCAGCGCCCGCAATAGCGAGGTGATCCATGCCGGAATGTATTACCCCACAGGGTCACTCAAAGCAAGTTTGTGCGTTCAAGGGCGAGCGCAATTGGTCGCTTACTGCCAAGAGCGCGGCATTGGCCACTGTTTGTGTGGAAAACTCATCGTGGCGACCGAGCCTAGCCAAATCCCCAAATTAAAAGCGATCCAAGACCAAGCCCTCGCCAACGGGGTTGCCGATGTGCGTTGGCTGAGCGCCCAAGAAGCGATGGCGATGGAGGGTGCTTTGAAATGCGTTGCTGCGCTTTTGTCTCCAGGCACAGGCATTGTGGATAGCCATGGACTGATGCTCTCCTTTCAAGGCGATCTTGAAAACGCGGGCGGCATGGTGGTTTTGAATTCAGCGGTTAAGTCGGTCGAACTGGACCTACACACAACTTCTAGCCCTCAGCACCTGGTTTATATGGCAGACGGATCAGTCCTTGCCTCGCACACTTTGATCAACGCAGCTGGTTTGATCGCTCCGGCTTTATCGCACCAATTCACAGGCCTTTCGCCCCAAAACATTCCGACCGCCTATTACGCCAAAGGCAATTACTTCACCCTCAGTAGTGCCGCCCCGTTTCGCCATTTAATTTATCCGGTTCCTGAATCGGCTGGCTTGGGCGTTCACCTGACATTGGACTTGGGTGGTCAAGCCAAGTTTGGGCCTGACGTTCAGTGGGTCGATACCCCAGACGATTTCCAAGTGGATGCGAGCCGAGCCGACGCTTTTTACGCAGCCGTTCGCACTTACTGGCCGGCCCTGCCGGATGGCGCTTTGCAAAGTGGCTACGCCGGCATTCGTCCCAAAATCAGCGGCCCAAACGCGCCCGCCGCAGACTTTTTAATCCAAGGCCCTCAAACGCATGGTGTCCCAGGCTTGGTGAACTTGTTTGGAATAGAGTCGCCGGGATTGACTAGCTCTATGGCGATTGCTGACTGGGTTACTAGGCTGCTTTCTCAGCCGCTTTCTCCGCAGCTTTAAGCGCCCGCTTCAAGTCCTCTAAAAGATCTTCTGGGTCTTCGAGTCCGATCGATAAGCGAATGGTTCCAGGGCCAATACCTGCGCTAACCAAAGCGGCGTCATCCATACGGAAGTGCGTGGTGCTTGCAGGGTGAATTACCAAGCTGCGGCAATCTCCGACGTTGGCAAGGTGGCTGAAGATTTTCAAGGCTTCAATGAACTTTTGACCTTGCAAGCGGCTGCCTTTGATGTCAAAGCTAAATACCGAACCCGCGCCACGGGGCAGTATTTTTTTAGCCAATGCGTGGCTGGTGTGGGTTTCAAGCATCGGATGCCCCACGCGCGAGACCATCGGGTGATTGGCCAAAAATTCAACCACTCTCTCGGTATTGCCCATGTGACGAGCCATGCGCAACGGTAACGTTTCGATGCCTTGGAGTATCAGCCAGGCCGTATGCGGACTCATGCACGCCCCAAAGTCCCGCAGACCTTCACGGCGAGCGCGCAGCAGGAAAGCGCCGACGGTGCTCTCTTCGGTAAACACCATGTTGTGAAATCCTGCATAAACTTGGCTGAGCTCGGCAAATTTTCCTGAGCGCTCCCAATCAAACTGGCCGCTGTCAACCACGATACCGCCGACCACGGTTCCGTGGCCCGACAAAAACTTAGTGGCAGAGTGATAAATCAAATCTGCGCCATGATCAAAAGGCTTGATCAGCCAAGGCGAGGTGAGGGTGGAGTCCACCAAAAGCGGAACGCCGTGCTCGTGGGCAATAGCGCTGACCGCTTCAATATCAAGAACGTCGAGCCCCGGGTTGCCCACCGTTTCGCCAAAAAATAATTTCGTATTGGGGCGAACCGCCTCGCGCCAAGCATCTAAGTCGTTGGGGTTAACGAAAGTAGTCTCAATACCGAAGCGGCGCAGAGTGTAGTGGAGCAAATTGTGCGATCCGCCGTACAAGGCTGTGGAGGCAACGATGTGGGAACCCGCGCCCATCAGGGTGCAAATCGCCAAGTGCAAAGCCGCTTGCCCACTGGCTGTTGTGATAGCGCCGATGCCGCCTTCTAGGGCGCTAACACGCTGTTCTAAAACCGCGTTGGTCGGGTTGCTGATGCGGCTGTAAACATGGCCCGCCCGCTCCAGGTTAAATAAAGAGGCGGCCTGGTCGCTGGACTCAAAAACAAACGATGTGGTGAGGTGGATAGGCACAGCGCGAGCACCGGTGGCATCGGGTGTGGCGCCTGCGTGCAGGGCAAGGGTGTCAAATCCGGGGTCAGCGTAGCCGGTCATGGGGAACTTCTCCGTTAAATAATGTGTAGTCGAACGGTGTCATTGTGGGCTATATTCAAGCGAACCTGTAACTGCGACCTTCTTGTCGCAGCCTTCCGCCTTAAAGGAGCCCTTATGAAAGTCAGCGATATCTTGCGCGTTAAAGGCGGAACGCTTTACACCGCCCAGCCCGACGAACCCTTGGCGCACGCTGCCGCTCTGATGGCTGAGCGCGATATTGGGTCTTTGGTCGTGATGGAGCACGGCGATTTGGTGGGCATGCTGACCTTTCGCGAGGTCATTCAATCGGT
>CAMDAN010000068.1 GCA_945888535.1 Bordetella parapertussis | reverse complement strand
GTCGCCGCTCAACCACCGTGCCCTTGGTGACCGAAGCCCGCAACTGGGTTGAAGGTGTATATATGGCAGCCACCATGGGCTCTGAGACCACGGCCGCGGCTGCGGGCCAACAAGGCGTAGTGCGCCGCGACCCGTTTGCGATGCTGCCTTTTACGGGCTACAACGTGAGCGATTACTTTCAGCACTGGTTAGATATGGGTGACAAACTCACCCAGTCTGGCGCGAAGTTGCCAGCCATTTACTGCGTCAATTGGTTTCGCAAAGGCGAGGACGGCAAATTTGTTTGGCCGGGCTACGGCGAAAACATGCGCATCTTGAAGTGGATGATCGACCGCCTTGAAGGCAAAGCGCAAGGCGTTGACAACGGCTTTGGCGTGAGCCCCACCTACGCGGAGATAACTTGGAAAGGTTTGGCGTTTACGCCGGCCGAGTTTGCAACTGTGACCAGCTTAAACAAGGCCGACTGGAAGCAAGAAATTGCCCTTCACACCGAGTTGTTTAGCCAACTGGCGTACCACTTGCCTGCGGCCTTGGAAAAGACCAAGGCGCAGTTCGAACAACGCCTGGCAGCTTAAGAAGCGCGCGCCACAGCGGCGCGTAGCTCTTCCATGACACGGGGGTCACGGTTAGCAAACGCCCACATTTGCTCTTCACGGCGAATTTGGGCAGCCTCTTTCATTTGGCGATCCACGCTGGCAGCCAAGGCCATGGTGATTTTGCGTAATGGGCGAGAAAAGAAAGCCAACCCAGCAAACACCACGCTCCACAAAGCGACCCAGCCTAAAAGCAAATGGCCGTCGGCCCAGTTGTCGATCACTTGATCGGCCACCACCAACATCGCAGCCATCACACCGGCGAGCATGAGCCCGGCCAACGTGCGTGTGGCTTCCGATTTTGGAGCCACTACGGAAGCGCCATTGAAAGATGAAGCGCCAGCAAATTCAGTAAAAGTAAAGCGAGACATAGAAGACTCCTTGATAAACATGTGCGTGATCTTAGGGTTTACACTAGTGTTAGTCCACTTTAGTTTGGTGATTAATACTATTCACCAAATCTATATATAGAAATGCTCCCACTCAACATCCGCACCTTTGACCTGAATTTGCTGAAAGTCTTTGATGTCGTCATGGCCGAAGGCAGCCTCACCAAAGCGGCCAACGTTCTCGCGTTAACACAGCCCGCTGTCAGCAATGCATTGCGCCGTTTGCGAGTAGCGCTCGATGATGAGTTGCTCGTTCGCCAAGGGCGCGGCTTGCAACCGACCGCGCGGGCTTTGGCCTTGTGGCCTAAGGTTCGCGAAACGTTGCAGCACTTAGAACTCACGCTCGCGCCTCAAAAATTTTCTCCCGCCACCACAACCAACACGTTCGTTCTGACCTTGGCAGACGCCACCGCCGCCGAGCTGATGGTGGGGCTCATCAACACTGTCACCAGCCAAGCGCCTGGCGTGTCTTTACACGTGGTACCACTCACCACGCGCGACCCCAGGCGCATGCTCGAAGAGGGGCAAGCCGACTTAGCAATTGGACACTTCCCTGGCGTTTTGTCGGAACTCGCTTCGCTGACCCAAGCCAGCGGCTCACCGCGGTTCTTTCACCAACGCCTCTTTGCCAGTGATTACGTTTGCGTGATGCGCAAAGACCATCCCTTAGCGGCGCAACCCTTGACTCTAGATAGCTACTGCCAAGCCAACCACACGCTGGTGAGTTTTTCAGGCCGAGCTTTTGGACTGATTGATGAAGCCCTTGCTGGCCTCAATAAAACCCGGCGCGTGGTGTTGACAGTGAATCAATTTTTCACCACGGGAAAGGTGGTTGCCAATTCTGATTTACTCGCTGTTTTGCCACGGCATTTTTTAAACGTCACCGGCTTTGAATCGGAGCTTGCTGTGCGCGAATTGCCTTTTGAAGTGGCACCCATTCACGTAGACGCCCTTTGGCACAGTCGCCATCACCAAGACAGCGCGCACACCTGGTTTCGCAACCAAATTCAAGCCGTCGCAACGCTGGCGTTTCCATCTCCGAACATGGATCTGGCGGTATGAAGTTGCAACTCTTTTCCGATCTCCACTTGGAGTCTCAGCCGCAGTTTTTGGCTTCGCCCCAAGCGCAGAGCGCTCCCGGCGCAGACCTGTTGGTCTTGGCCGGTGACATCGGCTCCTACCAAAACGGGTCTTTGCTCCAAGACTCGGATTTTGGCTTGCCCGGCTTTTCTCCTTTGCAGGGATGGCCCACGCCGGTGTTGTACCTGCCCGGAAACCACGAATACGACGGGATGGACTTTGACCACGCCCACGCCAGACTGCGCGAGACCTGCGAGCGCTTGGGCATGGTGTGGTTAGAGCGCGAAGTGTGGCTTGCGCCATGGACTGACAAAGTGGGTAAAACCGTGCGGTTTATTGGCACTACGCTGTGGACCGACTTTGATGCCTTGTGCCCCGACACACCCCATTCACCTTCGCAACTCACCCAGCAACTCAAAGCCCGTGACAAGGCTTTTCGGGCGGCAAATTTTTACCTCAAAAAAACCAACACCGCCCGAAACGGTTCGCCATTTTTAGCCGATGCCGTGCGTGAACATGCACTGCAATGCCAGGCCTGGTTGCGCGACGCCTTAGCCCAGCCCTTTGACGGAACAACGGTGGTAGTCACCCACTTTGCGCCTAGCTTGCGAAGTGCCGATCCGCGCTACGGTTTGGTGCCGGGGACGGCTGGCTTTTGTAACGCGTTGGATGATTTGCTACCGCAAGCGCAGTTGTGGCTGCATGGCCATTTGCATGCCCCGCAAGATTATTTGCACCAAGGATGCCGTGTGGTCGCCAACCCCTTGGGGTATGCGCGAAAAAATGAACAGACGCTTTTTCGGGCAGGCTCAACGATTGAAGTGTGAGGCTGCCGCTGGTCCCACTACCGCGCGGCGAGCCCTTCAAAACAACTGCACATGACCAGATCAATGATTTGTGCGTCCTCGTGTTGACCGCCCATTTTTAAGAACTCCAACACCGGATCGCAAGCGCGGGCGTACAAGGTGTAAAGCACCGCGATGGCAGGCAATGCGGGGTTGATCTGCCCTTGGGCTTGGGCGGCTTCAATCCACTCGCCTAGGCGGTCACTCACATCGATGAGCCCGTCCATATACGCTTTGTCAGCCATCAACTTGGCGCGCAAGGTAGAGTTTTGGCTAGGCAAGTTAGGCATCTCGCCTTTGAGCTTGAGCTCCATGGTCCAGCGCGCCACGGTGCGCAGTTGGTCCATCGCCGACTGCGCGGGGAGCGCTCCAATAAAGTCCTGCGCTCTTCGCATGATCTGCACCATTGCGGCGGCGGCGAGGTCTTCTTTGCTGGGGAAGTGTTTGTACAAACTGGCTTTGGCAATGCCCACACTGGCGGCCACTTCATCCACCGTCATCGCTTCAAATCCTTTTTCGGCGAGCAAGCGACTGGCCGTTTGGATAATCGCGTCCTCGCGGGCCTGCAACATCTGGGCTTTGAAAGACACTTTGGGTTGCGGTGTAGAAGTCATGTTTGAATTTTAGCCCGATGCTTTTTAAATTATTGCCCCAGACTTTTTTATGACTCTGTAGTATTTTTTGCGAGCGCTTGTTCTGCCGCGCCAACCAAAGCTGCGGTCAGCCGGTCAATCACTTGCGAATCGAGGTTCCAGCAGTGCCAGTACAAATCAACTGGCAAAAAATGTGCAGGCGCCAGATTCACCAAGTCGCCAGAATCCAAATGCGTTTGAACACGCAAGCGGGGTAAAACAGCTGCACCCCAACCCGACAAGGCAGCACGCAATTGCCCGTCCGCGCTTGGAACAAAGCGCTGGTTCAAAGCCACCCGCCGCAGCCCCAAAGCCCGCGCCACAAACTCCGCAGGCCCGTCGTCTTTGCGGTTAAAAGCCACAAAAGCAATGTCACGAAAATTGTGGGGCGTGAGGCCGTCTGGGCACTTCGTTTGGGAGTAACTGCTGCTGGCAACGGCCACGTAATGCATCGCGCCCAAGGACACCACTTTGCACCCCCGCAAGGCCTGTTGAAGCGTCGTCACACAACCCAGCACCAAGCCTTCGCGCAGCCAGTCGTGGGTAAAGTCTTGGTCGTCGGTGATGATTTCCAAAGGCAAACCCGCATGGATCAAAGGATCCAACGCGCCCAAAGCCCAGGTTGCAATGCTGTCGGCGTTAATAGCGATGGAAACCCGGTCTTCCTCTTTGCTCGCGCCGGGAGCTAAGTCTTGTAAATCGGTTTCCAAATCGGCCCGCAGCAAGCGCATCTGCATCGCGTGCTTGATCAGCAAACGCCCAGCGCTGGTGGGTTTAACGGGGCGACTGCGCACTAAAAGCACTGTTCCCACCTGGGCTTCTAATGCCCGAAGGCGTTGCGACACCGCCGACTGGGTAATCGACAAGCGCACCGCCGCGCGTTCAAACCCGCCTTGTTCCACAATGGCGGCAAGGCACTCTAGCGCGTCAGGATCGTAATTTCGCATGGCTCTAGTATTAACCAAACTAATGTTTTCGCAAACAAGGTGATTTTGCTGTTACAAATTCGCCCTATCCGTCACACTGCAATCTATGAAAATTATTGTTTTAGGCGCCGGCATCATTGGTATCAGTACCGCTTGGCATTTGGCTGAGCGTGGGCATACGGTCACAGTGATGGATCGGCAAACTGACGCCGCCATGGAGACCAGTTTTGCCAACGCGGGGCAAATCTCAGTGAGCTACTGCGAACCCTGGGCCAACCGGGAAGCGCCTTTGAAGGCTTTGAAGTGGATGTTCAGCAAAGAAGCGCCTTTGTTGTTTCGCCCTCAAAATCCCTTGGGCGAAGGCTGGCGGCAATACCGCTGGGGCTTGCAATTTTTAGCCAACTGCAACGACCGCTCTTTTGAGCGCAATGTGCAACAACTGGTCGCGCTTGGCGCTTACAGCCACCTCGCCCTCAAGGAAATCATTGCCGCCACAGGCATTGACTTTCAACGGGTCGAGCGCGGCATTGCCCACTACTACAGTGACCAAGCCTCTTTTGATTCCGCCGCCCAAGCCGCCGCCCTGATGGGTAAATACGGCGTAGACCGCAAAGTGATCAGTCGCGCCGAGCTTTTGAAAATCGAACCTTCGCTGAAAAATTTTGCGCACAAGATCTTAGGCGGAACATTCACCGCCAGCGACGAGTCCGGCGATGCCATGGTGTTCACCCAAGCCTTGGCACAACGCTGCGCTGATCGCGGCGTTGCGTTTCTATACAACCACGCCATCGAAAGCATTCACCTTAATCGCGAAGGCCAACCCACTGTCAAAGTACAAGGCCAGGATCAACCGCACACCGCCGACCATGTGGTGGTTGCCTGCGGCTCTTACAGCGCGCACTTGCTGCGATCCGTCGGGGTCGATTTGCCCATTTATCCGGGCAAAGGCTATAGCGCCACATTTGATATTTTGAAGCCGCAAGATGCGCCCATGGTCTCCACGATTGACGATGCAAAAAAGATCGCTATCACGCGCTTAGGCGATCAAATCCGCGTAGCTGGCACCATCGAAGTCGGCGGCTACGACCTCAGGCTAGACAGCCCCTTGGCACGCGCCCGTTGCCAGATGTTGTCTAAGCGCGTTGAAGAGGTTTGGCCAGGCATGTGCGATACCCGCACCGAGGAAGAAGGGGGCAACCCCCGCTACTGGACGGGCTTGCGCCCCGCCACACCCACCAATATTCCGTTTATCGGCCAAACCAAAATCAAAGGCCTGTGGGTTAACGCAGGCCACGGTACCTTGGGCTGGACCCACGGTGCAGGTTCAGGCAAAGCCTTGGCCGAGCTAATGGGCGGTCAGGCACCTGCGATGGCGTTTAAGTTTTACCAAGGTTGAGGTGGGCTTTTTCTAAACACTCCAAAAATGCCCGCGTCGCGCGAGAGGCCTGCGGCGAACGGCGGGTGATCGCCAAAAAATCACAGTCGTATTGAAAGAGCTCGGGTTTAACAGCCTGCATCTTTCCGCTAGTAACAAAGCTCCGAGCGTAATGGTCAGGCAAAAAGCCCAGATACCGGCCCGACAAAATAAAAGTGGCGATCGACTCTTGATCAAACCCGGTCGCTGCGCGGGTCAGGTTCAAGCGTTGACTCACTTGCAAATTAGGCGAGTGGTAGCCCAAGCCCGCAAAAGGCTGGGCGCGAACCGCGTCCCAATCCAGAGCGCCATGGTCAGCCCCAAAAAACGCATGGCCTTCGCCACAGTACAAGCGCATGCTTTCACCAAACAAGGGCGAGTAGGTCAAGGTATCGGAGTTGCGGTGGCCCGGAATAATGCCCAAATGAAACTGGCCGTCAAGAACACCGCGCTCAATCCCGTTCAGAGTTGCTACGTGCAGGTTGAGCCCGACATCGGGAGCGCGTTTGGTAAACAGGGCAATCGCTTGGGAGATTTTGGCCTGTGGATTGCTGACTGTTTTATCAAAAACCGCCACTTGCAACTGCCCGCCCATACGCTGGTGAATCTCATCCACACTGCTTCTAAACGCATCGGTTGCAGCAAGGAGTTGGGTCGTTTGGGCATAAATTTTTTGACCTTCTGCGGTCAACGCAAAACCCGCCCGGCCCCTTCGGCATAACACCAAGCCCAAACGGGTTTCCAAATCTTTGATGTGGCGGCTCACCGTGGAAGTGCCAATGTTGAGTTCCAACTCCGCCGCCGCCATACCGCCACAGTCCACCACGGCTCTAAACACACGCAGTAAACGCAAATCCATGTCACTGAACTGGCCAAGCGCGGAGCGAACGGGGGCAGGGGCGGGGTTTGTTAGTTTCATAAACTGGCAACTAAATAGTGATAGGTCTCACTTTGCGAGAGTAACAGAAATCACCACAATAGGCGTTTTGTCACTTCCACACCCCTCAAACTGGAGAAAACCATGAAGCTTAACGACAACACCACCCAACAAAGTCACGCCGCAGTGACCTCCACCTCGACGTTTCCGAACGACGCAGCGTGGATGGAGTCGCACTGGATGCCCTACACCGGCAACCGCAACTTCAAAGCCAACCCCCGCATGATGGTGAGCGCCAAAGGCGCGTATTACACCGACTCGCATGGCCGCAAAATTTTGGACGGATTGTCAGGCTTATGGTCTAGCGGATTAGGCCATGGCCGCCCCGAAATTACGGAAGCAGTCAGTCGCCAAATTGGCACTTTGGATTTCTCACCTGCTTTCCAGTACGGTCACCCTTTGTCATTCGAGTTGGCCAACAAAATTACTGAACTCATGCCCGCAGGTTTGGACCATGTGTTTTTTACCGGCTCAGGCTCGGAGTGCGCTGACACCTCCTTGAAGATGGCACGCGCTTACTGGCGTGCCAAAGGCATGGGTACCAAAACCCGTTTTATCGGGCGTGAGAAAGGCTACCACGGCGTTAACTTTGCGGGTATCTCCGTGGGTGGCCTTGGCCCCAACCGCAAAATGTTTGGTCAAGGCATTGAGGCCGATCATTTGCCTCACACCCAATTGGCCAGCAACGTGTTTTCGCGAGGCATGCCACCGAACGGCATTGAGTTGGCGGACGAATTGCTCAAGCTCATTACGCTGCATGACGCATCGAACATTGCCGCTGTGATTGTCGAACCCATGTCGGGCTCAGGCGGTGTCGTGATACCACCACCAGGCTATTTGCAACGCTTACGTGAGATTTGCACGGCTAACAATATTTTGTTGATTTTTGATGAAGTCATTACCGGTTTTGGTCGCATGGGCGCTTACACCGGTTCTGCCTATTTCGGTGTCACGCCTGATATTTTGAATTGCGCCAAACAAATTACCAACGGTGCGCAACCCTTGGGCGCCGTTGTCGTCAAGAAAGAGATGTACGACACGTTCATGGCCGTAGGCGGCCCAGAGTACGCGCTCGAACTCGCCCATGGTTACACCTACTCGGCGCACCCCGTGGCTTGCGCGGCAGGTATTGCGGCCTTGGATGTGTTGGTGAAAGAAAATATGGTCGAGCGTGTTGCCAGTCTTGCGCCCTATTTTGAACAAGCGGTTCACAGCCTGAAGGGCGCAAAACACATTACCGATATTCGCAACATCGGTTTGGCCGCGGGGTTTACTTTCGCAGCCGTACCCGGCGAGCCTTTAAAACGGCCTTATGAGGTCGCGATGAAATGCCTTGAGAAAGGCTTTTATGTGCGCTACAGCGGCGACACGATTGCTCTCGCACCGCCCTTTATCATCGAAAAGTCAGAAATTGACAGCTTGATCAACGCCTTAGGCGAAGCCATCAACGCCACCGAATAAGCATTTTTTAACTTTACTTGAGCTTTCATGTCCTCACTTCCTCTCATTGGCCACCTCATCGGCGGCAAGCGCACCCAAGGCGGCGCCCGCCAAGCCGACGTTTTTAATCCCGCCACTGGCAAGGCAGAAAAACGTTTGCTTTTAGCCGACAAGCTCACCGTAGAACAGGCCATTGCCAATGCCCACGCGGCTTACCCCGCGTGGCGCAATACGCCCCCGCTCAAACGCGCCCGCGTGATGAGCAAGCTCAAAGAGTTGTTAGAGCTACACGCTGATGAACTGTGCGCACTCCTCACCGCCGAGCACGGCAAAGTATTGGCTGACGCCATGGGCGAATTGCAGCGCGGTATTGAAAACGTCGAGTACGCCAGCTACGCCCCCGAACTCCTTAAAGGTGAGCACAGCAAAAACGTCGGGCCTGCCATTGATTCTTGGAGCGAGTTTCAAGCTTTAGGCGTTACAGCAGGTATCACGCCGTTTAACTTTCCCATCATGGTGCCTTTATGGATGTGGCCTATGGCGGTTGCATGCGGCAACACCTTTATTTTGAAACCCTCAGAACGCGATCCTAGCAGCACCTTGCGTGTCGCTGAGTTGGCACTCGAGGCTGGTTTGCCACCAGGCGTTTTGAATGTGGTGAACGGCGACAAAGAAGCCGTAGATACCTTGCTCACCGACCCCCGCGTCAAAGCCATTAGCTTTGTCGGCTCGACCCCGATTGCGGAATACATTTACGCCACCGGCTGTGCCCATGGCAAACGGGTTCAGGCTTTGGGCGGCGCAAAGAACCACGCCGTAGTGATGCCTGATGCCGATGTACCCAATGCTGTTAACGCTTTGATGGGCGCAGCTTACGGTTCGTGCGGCGAGCGCTGTATGGCGATTCCTTTGGTTGTTGCGGTGGGTGATGCAACCGCTGAAGCAGTCATTGCAGGCCTTAAGGTCGAAATTGCAAAAATGAAAGTGGGCCCAGGAACCGATGCCGGCATGGACATGGGACCCTTGGTTACCAAGGCGCATTTTGAGAAGGTCAAAGCGTATGTTGACCAAGGCGTTGCCGAAGGCGCGAACCTGATTGTGGACGGACGCAACGTCAAAGTCGCAGGTCACGAAGCAGGCTACTTTTTGGGTGCCTGCTTGTTTGACAACGTCAAGCCTGGGATGAAGATTTACCAAGAAGAGATTTTTGGACCGGTGTTGGGCGTGGTGCGTGTGAAAACGCTACAAGAAGCCATGGACCTGATTGACGCCCACGAATACGGCAACGGAACCTGCATCTTCACCCGCGACGGTGAAGCGGCGCGCTACTTTACCGACAATATTTTGGTCGGCATGGTCGGTGTCAACGTGCCTTTGCCAGTTCCCGTGGCTTACCACTCGTTTGGCGGCTGGAAACGCTCATTGTTTGGCGATTTACACGCCTACGGCCCCGACGCTGCGCGGTTTTACACCAAACGCAAAACCATCACCCAACGCTGGCCCTCGGCTGGCGTGCGCGAAGGCGCGATGTTTAGCTTCCCAAGTAGCAAATAAGCCTCAACTGCGCCTTAAGGCGTAGTCTGGGTCAGATTCACGACAGTTACCTATTGCATAATCCTCAATGCAATAGGTAATATTGCGTTTCGTTGGAAAACAACATACGTTGTTTCAATACCTACTATGAGACCGCTTAAGCGGATCCACAATGTCCAAAAATACCGATCTTTCGCAGATGTATTTGAAGTACCTGCACCTTGTTCAATCAATTCGCGCGTTGCCAAGCTTCCCGGATCTCGATGCCGTAGAGGTTCAGATGCTCAACACCTTAGCCACGGCGTGGTTCAAGGAAAAGAAAATCACGGTGCTTGAAGCGATGGTGATGCTGCCTGAAATTTCAACCACCACCGCCCACCGCAGACTCAAACTCTTGCGCAAAAAAGGCATGATCGACCTGAACCTTGATGAAATCGACAACCGGATCAAATACGTCGTCCCGACAAAAGCCGCCCACCAGTATTTTGGACAACTCGGCAAATGTATGGCCACTGCGAACGCAGCTTGAAGCTAACAATTTCGAAATAGCAAATCCGAACACCCAAGCGCTAAAAAACCCCTGCCAGGTCCGGTCAACGGATTTCGCAGGGGTTTTTCATTGGGGGGAAACTTACCGTTTTGGGTAGTAAGTCGCGCTTGGTAAACCGAACACCCACGCGCATGTTTGCCAACATACTGCTTGAAGTTTTTTACCCGACTGAAAGCCCGTATGCCCTCTTTGATTACAAGCGCAAGTGTCGCCTTATCGGCCTTGGCGTTTATGTTGGTTTCCGCACTTAACGAGTGGGTGTTTGGCTTTTTGCCACTGAACAACGGCTTTACGTGGTTGTTTTTACCCTGCGGCCTGTCTTTGCTGATTGTGATTTTGTTTGGCGGCTGGGGCGCATTGGGCATCGTATTGGGAGGCCTTATGTCAACGCAAGATTTCTCTTCCGACTTCAGCTTGATTAACACCGGCGCTTGCATCCTTACCGGCCTGGCACCATGGGCGGGGTCGAGTTTCGCCATCTACGCCATGAAGTTACGCACCAGCCTGTCCAACCTCACCCCAACGACTTTGCTCAAAATAGGCTTTGTCTGTTCGGTTGCAACGGCCATCGCTTTGGAACTCTGGTTGCTGATTTTTGGTTACGCGGGGCCGTTTTTTGAAAATCTGTCGTCTCGGATGGTGGGTAATATTTTGGGAACACTCGCCGTTTTGTACGCCATCAAAGCCTGCATTACCATCGGAAGCCGCTTGGGAAGCGGCAAAATAAACAACACCTAAATTGCCAAATAAATCAATTTAATGATTTAATCCAGTTAATTCTGTTTTAAACATGTTTTTTGATAATGAAGGGTTAATCTTCGTATGGCCAAAGCTTCTGATAACGCGTCGGTTTTTTTGAACTTCCTGAACTTGGTTGCCGCCGTTCGGTCCTTACCCAGCTTTCCTAGCTTGGATGCCACCGATGAGCGGATGCTCTATATTTTGGGACTGGCTTGGGCCCGCGATAAAAAAATCACCGTGCTCGAAGCCATGGAAATCATGCCTGAGATTTCACCCTCGACTGCGCACCGCCGCCTGAAGCTCCTTCGCCAGAAGGGCTTGCTGGCACTGCAACTCGACGATGAAGACAACCGCGTGAAGTACGTGATTCCTACCAAGGGCTCCAACGATTATTTCTCGCGCATGGGTCAGTGCTTAGAAAAAGCCAGAGCCGCATAAATATACGTTCACCGGTTCAGCTGTTTTAGAAATGCAAGCGCCTCACAACAGGGTTAAGTGTGACCTTGATTGATTAGGATCTGGTTGATCGTTGCTGGGACGGCTTTTATGTATGCCGGGCTGTATTTTCTCAATGCGGCCCTTTTCCCTTCGCTCGTTCTCTCCACCCATATTTCTTTGATTTTTTTACCCAGCGGCGTTCGACTCATCGGCGTTTTGCTTTTTTCACATTGGGGCGCGCTCGGCATTGTCTTAGGCAGCGCAATAACATCGCTGCTCGCTCCCCCAGAACTCTTAAGCCCCACGCTTTTTGGCGCGTGGGTCATTTCGGGCTTGGCTCCGTGGCTGGCGCGTGAAGTCGGTATTCGCTTCATGCACATGGACCGCCAACTGACAAACTTGTCGGGAACCGACTTGTTAAAACTGTCCGTAGTGTTTGCGGCGTTCAACGCAGTGATGCACCAACTCTGGTTTTACTGGCAAGGCAGCGGCGGCAACTTCTTTAGCCAAACCTGGTCGATGGCAGTAGGCGATTGGCTTGGGGCTGTCTTGTTGCTTTACGCTTTTAAGTTCGCTCTAGCCGCAGGAGGCCGCCTGCGCAGGGGATAATCTCCCGCACATGGCACTGATTACTTTACTTGACGCCCAACTCGCTTTTGGGCACGTTCCCCTGCTAGACCATGCAGGCTTTTCCCTCGAAACAGCAGAACGCGTCGGCCTGATTGGCCGCAACGGCGCGGGCAAATCGTCGATGCTCAAAATTTTGGGAGGCATGGAAAAGCCCGACGACGGCAGCCTGCAGATCCAAAACAACACCCGAATCGCCTACGTGGCCCAAGAACCTACGCTAGAGGCTGATGACACGATTTTCGAATCGGTGAGCCTGGGCTTGGCCCGGATTCGCCACCTGATTGAGGAGTACTCGCAAGGACACGGCGATTTAGACGCCATGCAAAGCGAGATTGAGTCGCTGGACGGCTGGAACTGGGAACAACGTGTGAGCGAAACCCTGCACCGCTTGCACCTGGACCCCCAAGCCGTGGTGCGCACGCTCTCTGGCGGAACCAAAAAACGCGTAGCCTTGGCCCAGGCTTTGGTGACGCAACCGGACGTTTTGCTGCTGGACGAGCCCACCAACCACTTGGACTTGGACTCCATTGAATGGCTGGAAGACTTACTTATTGAGTTCAAAGGCAGCGTGATCACCATCACCCACGACCGCTCGTTTTTAGACCGCGTCGCGACCCGCATTGTCGAACTCGACCGCGGCCAGCTTTTATCCTATCCCGGCAACTTTGCGGCCTATTTACTGCAAAAAGAGGAACAAATGGCGCAAGAAGCCGTCATTAACGCCCGCGCCGATAAACTTTTGGCCCAAGAAGAGGTATGGATTCGCAAAGGCGTTGAAGCCCGTCGAACCCGCGCCCAAGGCCGAATTACGCGCCTGGAAAACATGCGGACCACGCGCGAGGCGCGTCGTGACGCAGTCGGAAGCGTCAAATTGGATGTCGCCAGTGGCGCAGCCAGCGGAAAGCTGGTGGCGGAATTAACCCACGTCAGTAAAACCTTTGCCTCTCGCTCTGGCGCTGGGCCTGACAAAACCATTGTTCGCGATTTTTCAGCCACGATTTTGCGCGGCGATAAGGTCGGCCTGCTCGGACCCAATGGCGCAGGCAAAACCACGCTGCTCAAACTCATCTTGGGCGAGCTTGCACCAGACCCTGCGCCCCAAAATGCCCCCGCACCCAGCCCCGGCGAGAGCGCTTGGGGCACGGTGCGCCAAGGCGCCAATATTCAAGTGGCGTACTTTGACCAAATGCGCAATGCCTTAGACATGGACGCAACGCTGGAAGACTTCATTAGTCCGGGCAGCGAATGGATTGAAATTGGCAACAAGCGCCAACACGTCAAAAGCTACCTTGGCGACTTTTTGTTTTCTCCAGCCCGAGCTAACTCGCCGGTCAGATCGTTAAGCGGCGGCGAGCGAAACCGTTTGTTGCTGGCACGTTTGTTTGCGCGTCCCGCTAATGTGTTGGTGCTCGATGAACCGACCAACGATCTCGATATTGACACCTTGGAGTTGTTGGAAGACCTGTTACAAAACTACGATGGAACGGTTTTTTTGGTCAGCCACGATCGCACCTTTTTAGACAATGTGGTCACCAGCACCATTGCATCGGAGGGCGAAGGCCGTTGGCGCGAGTATGAAGGCGGCGTACAAGACTGGCTCATCCAAAGCAAACGCGCCAGCGCCTTGGCCCAAGCCCAAGGACAAAAAGGCGCTAAGCCGTTTAACTACGGCCGTGATCAAAACGCCTCTACCGAGCCGCCTCCATCAGCTCCTGCCATCGTTGCAGCCGCGCCAGCGCAACCCACACCCAAGGTTCGCAAACTGAGCTACAAAGAGCAGCGCGAGTTAGACACCCTGCCCCAAACGATTTCCGACTTGGAAACGGAGCAAAAAAACATCAATGCCTTGCTT
>CAMDAN010000067.1 GCA_945888535.1 Bordetella parapertussis | reverse complement strand
TCCCTTTATCTAAAAAAGTGACATTGGCGCTCAATGGCGAAATCGCCATGGGGGCAGGTACGGGGGGGCTTTCCTTCCCTTTGTTTAAAAATTACTACTCCGGCGGTCTGGGCTCCGTTCGTGGTTTTCAGCAAGGTAGCTTGACTACTGCGGAACAACGCTTGCAAGCTACTCCAGTTGCAACCGGTGGCGCCAAAAAAATCACATTCAATGCGGAAATGCTGGCGCCTTTGCCTGGCGGCGGCAACGACCGGACGCTTCGGATGTATGGATTCTTTGATATGGGTGGTATCTACGGATCCAATGAAGACTTTCAACTCGGCGACATGCGTTCATCCGTAGGCGTAGGTATCAGCTGGATATCACCAGTCGGCCCTTTGCGCTTAGCTTGGGCCGTCCCAGTCAAGAAATTTGAAAGCGATAATACGCAATCACTGCAATTTCAAATTGGAACTTCTTTCTAATCATGATTTCAAAAAAACTAGCACTTATCGCTCTCGCGTTGAGCACCTTGGGAGCTGCAGCCTTTGCCCAAGACTCCAAAATTGGCTATATCAACACCCAACGCATTACGACGGAGTCTGCCATTGCGAAAGCGGCCCAAGTTAAGCTAGAGCAAGAATTTTCGCGCCGGGGTAAAGAGCTTGGTGACTTGCAGACGTCGTTGAAAACCTTCAGCGAGAAGTTTGAGCGCGATACGCCCACCATGACCGAATCGCAACGCGGCAGCCGTCAAAAAGAGTTTGCCGAACTCAATCGGGACTTTCAGCGCAAACAACGCGAATACCAAGAAGACTTGAATGGCCGTCGCAATGAAGAATTGCAACAGGTTCTCGAAAAGGCTACCAAAGCCGTGCGGGTGGTGGCTGATGCAGAAAAATATGACTTGGTGATCCAAGAGGTCGTGTACAGCAACACCAAGCATGACATCACTGAAAAAGTTCTCAAAATTCTTAACTCGGGCGCAAAATAAATTGCGTTCCCTGGCTTGGTGTGTCTGAACTTTCCCTTGCGGCCATTGTTCAAGCGCTGGGGGGCGAGTTGCATGCCGATAGCGATCTGCGGATTAACGGCTTGGCCGCTCTTAAGGCGGCTACCCCGAGTCAGTTAAGTTTCGTAAGTAACCCCAGATACCAGCAGCAACTCCGGCACTCCAAAGCCGCTTGCGTGATCGTGGGTCCGCAACTCAAGGACGAAGCGCTTCTGCGCGGTGCTTGCATTGTTTCAGATCAACCCTATTTGTACTTCGCCAAAGTGACGCAACTGTGGCGAAAGACGCTTCTTGCCAGTGTGTCTCCAGACGAGACCAAGTGCCCATTGATTCACCCCAGCGCAGTGATTGAGCCAGGTGCCAGAGTACACCCAACCGCCCGGGTAGGTGCTTTGTGCGTGATTGAGCGTGGCGCACAGATTGGCGCGATGACAGAGTTGAAGTCCCGCGTCACGGTTGGAGAAAATTGCGTGGTTGGCGATAGGTGCCTCTTGCACAGCGGGGTTGTGATTGGTGCCGATGGATTTGGCTTTGCGCCCGATGGCGATCGCTGGGAAAAGATGGAACAGCTCGGCAGCGTTCGCATTGGCGACGATGTAGAGATCGGAGCCAATACCTGTGTTGACCGTGGCGCATTGCAAGATACAGTGATTGAAGACGGCGTCAAGTTAGACAACCTGATCCAAGTGGGTCATAACGTTCGTATTGGCAAGAACACGGCGATTGCTGGCTGTGTCGGTATTGCGGGCAGTGCCACCATAGGCGCCCAATGCACGATTGGCGGCGGCGCCATCGTTTTAGGCCACTTACAAATTGCAGACCACGTTCATATTTCTGCGGCAACTGTCGTAAGCAAGTCGGTCAGCAAGCCAGGCCATTACACCGGGTTCTTCCCCATCGATGACAACGCATCTTGGGAGCGCAATGCGGTAACCTTGAAGCAATTACACCGTCTGCGTGATCGCATTAAACAATTGGAGCTTGAAGTTAAAAAATGATGAATATCCACGAAATCCTCAAGCAGCTGCCCCACCGCTATCCCTTTTTGTTGGTCGATCGCGTTTTGGAATTGGACAAAGGGAAAACCATCAAGGCACTCAAAAATGTCACGATGAACGAGCCTTTTTTTGAGGGCCACTTTCCCCATCGCCCGGTCATGCCAGGCGTGTTGATGTTGGAAGCCTTGGCGCAAGCCGCTGCCTTGTTAGCCTTTGATGCGCTTGACACTTCGCCCTCTGATGACATGGTGTATTACTTTGCAGGGATTGACGGCGCTCGCTTTAAACGGCCTGTCGAGCCAGGTGATCAGTTGATCTTGGATGTGGAATTGCTGCGTATGAAGGCTGGAATTTTTAAGTTCAAAGCCCGCGCAAGTGTGGAAGGCGAGCTTGCAGTGGAAGCCGAATTAACCTGCGCTATGCGCTCGGTTGGATAAAAGACCATGGTGAGCGCTATTCATCCTACGGCCGTGATTGACCCGGGTGCGCAATTAGATGCATCCGTCACGGTCGGTCCTTATTCATTGATTGGCCCCAACGTCAAGGTGGGCGCGGGAACAACGATTGGCTCGCATTGCACGATTGAAGGTTACACCAGCATCGGACAGAACAATCACGTCCACAGTTACACCTCATTGGGTGCAGCACCCCAAGACAAAAAGTACGCAGGGGAACCCACCCGTTTGGTGATCGGCAACGGTAACACCATCCGCGAGTTTTGCACCTTCAATGCGGGTACCGTCAATGGTGGCGGTGTGACCCAAGTGGGCGATGACAACTTGTTCATGGCTTATGTCCATTTGGCGCACGACTGCCAAGTGGGCAGCCACACGATTTTTGCTAACAACTCGCAGTTGGCGGGGCATGTTGTGGTGGGGGACTGGGTCATTCTGGGGGGCTTTACAGTGGTGCGCCAGTTCCTGCGCTTGGGCGCACACAGCTTTACCGCCATGTGCACCTTGCTGTTTGCCGACTTGCCGCCCTATGTGACTTGCCAAGGCCAACCCGCATCTGCGCGAACGGTGAATGCGGAAGGTTTGCGCCGGCGGGGGTATTCGCCGACCCGTATCACAGCAGTGCGTGCCATGTACAAAGCGCTTTACCGAGAAAACCTGACTTTGGAGGCTGCAAAAGACCGCATCTTGCAGATGGCCAAGGACAAACCCGAGGTTCAGGCCGATGTGGACATGATGATGGACTTTCTGGCAGGTGTGTCTCCCAAGGTTGGTATCGTTCGTTCGCGCCGCCGTTCGGTGGATTAAAAAATTTCAAGGGCTGGGAGGTTCCCGGTCCGAGCATGAAAGGAGGGCCCCTTGGCCCTGTTGCGTTGCGCCGTGATTGGCGTTGGTTATCTGGGCAAATTTCATGCTCAAAAGTACGCCAAAATTCCCGAGTGCCAGCTGGTGGCGGTGGTAGACAGCCGCCAAGATCAAGCCGATACTGTGGCAGCTCCGCTCAACTGTGCGGCCTTGACGGACTACCGATCGCTGATCGGTCAGGTCGATGCGGTGAGTATCGTGGTGCCCACGCAAGGTCACTACGATGTGTGCACCGAATTTTTGCGGGCGGGCGTACATGTTTTGGTGGAAAAACCCATGACCACCACCTTGGAGCAGGCCGATGCCTTGATTCGACTGGCCAAAGAAAATCATTGCGTGTTGGCTGTCGGGCATTTGGAGCGTTTTAATCCCGCCGCTTTGGCTTTAGAGCCCTTGTTGTCCAACCCTCGTTTCATCGACAGCTCACGTTTGGCCCCTTTCAAGCCACGCGCCACCGATGTGAGTGTGCTGCTGGACTTGATGATCCACGACGTGGATTTGATCTTGTCCTTGGTCAACAGCGAGCTGGAAAGCGTGGAGTGTTCGGGTGCGCGCGTGTTGACCACTGACATTGACATTGCGAATGCTCGGATTCGTTTTGCCAATGGCTGCGTGGCCAACGTGACCGCCAGCCGCGTGAGCGCTAAGAGCGAGCGCAAAATGCGTGTTTTTCAAGACCAAGCTTGTCACTCCCTCGATTTCCAGGCCCGCACCTTGACCACTTACCGAGGTGCTGCCACGCCTGCGGCCGATTCCGAGCTGGCGATTGAGCGCCAAGAGCAATCGTTTGGTGAGGCCGATCCTTTGTTTGCCGAAATCCTCGACTTTGTCGAGAGCGTTCGGCAGGGACGCCCCCCCAAAGTGAATGGTGAAGCTGGACGCCGTGCGCTGGAAGCTGTACAGCGCATCACCGAAGCCACCCGTCTGATTTCCTGATTTTCTGAATATTTGAAAGGACCGCTATGCCCATCCCTATGGTCGATCTGGTCGCCCAGTACCGCGATCTCCAGCCCCAGTTGGAACCTGCATTTTTGAAAGCCTTGACGGCTGCGCAGTTTATTTTGGGCCCCAACGTTCAAGCCTTTGAGAAAGAGGCGGCCGAGTACCTTGGTGTGGCCCACGCCATCACTTGTGCCAACGGCACCGATGCATTGCACTTGGCCTTGTTGGCTGCTGGCATTGGGCCTGGCGACGAAGTGATCACCACGCCTTTCACATTCATCGCCACCGCAGAGGCCATCGCTTATGTGGGGGCCAAAGCTGTATTTGTTGACATCGATCCCTGCACCTTCAACATTGACGTGGCGCAGGCCCAGCGCGCCATCACCGCCAAGACCAAGGCCTTGTTACCGGTGCATTTGTTTGGACAGCCGGCCAATTTGACGCCTTTGATGGCCTTGGCCAAAGAACACCAGCTTCAATTGGTGGAAGACTGCGCTCAATCTTTTGGTGCCAACATCGGTGGCATCCAGACCGGCGCGATGGGTGATGTGGCCGCATTCAGCTTTTTCCCCAGTAAAAACTTGGGCTGCTTTGGCGACGGCGGCATGGTCACCACACAGTCGGACGAAATGGCGGAAACCCTGCGCATGCTTCGCAACCACGGCAGCAAGGTGCGTTATTACCACGACATTGTGGGTTACAACAGCCGACTTGATGAACTCCAGGCCGTGGTGCTGCGGGCTAAGCTGCCGTTGATTGACCATTACAACCAAGAGCGTCGCCGCGTCGCTCACGGGTACAGCGCTGGCTTGTGTTTCCTGAACTTGCGAACGCCCTGCGAAGATGGTATCGGCTTGCACGTCTACCACCAGTACACCTTGCTGACCGATGACCGTAAGGCCATTCAGCAGGCCTTGACCGAGCACCAAATTGCCAGCGCTGTTTATTATCCAGTGCCCCTGCATCAGCAAAAGGTGTTTGCCGGCATTTCTGCAGGGCTCCATTTCCCAGTCACCGAGTCGGTGGCACAGCGCTGCTTATCGCTCCCGATTTACCCAGAGTTGAGCAACGAGTCCGTTGACGAGGTATGCGGCGTGATTCGTCAGGCTTTGAAGGCGTGATGGATTTGTCAAGCCCAGAGCCTTCACTGAGTGCGTTCAAGCCAGACTTGCGTGTGAGCATGGTCGCTGCAGAGCGCTCGGGCGACATGCTCGCGGCCTTATTGTTGCAAGGCATGCGAAAAACCTGGCCGCTCTTGCGAGCTTCGGGCATTGGCGGGCCGCAGATGGATGCGACTGGTTTTGTGTCGCGCTGGTCCTGTGACGAGCTGTCGGTGCGCGGTTTGGTGGAAGCGCTTTGGCGTTACCGCCACATCAATGGCATCCGGCAGACCTTGATTCAGGATTTGCTGGCCTCGCCCCCGGACCTGTATGTGGGTGTGGACGCCTCCGACTTCAACTTGCCCGTGGAGCGCTTGCTGCGGCAAAAGGGTGTTCCCACGGTCCAGTTGGTGTGTCCCTCCATTTGGGCCTGGCGACCAGAGCGTGTGCAAAAAATTCGTGACAGCGTGGACCATGTGCTGTGCATTTACCCTTTTGAGCCAGAGTTGTTGGCCCAACATGGGATTGAGGGCACCTTCGTCGGCCACCCAGTGGCCGATGTGATTGCACTCGCGCCTGACCGCTTGCAGGCGCGTCAAGCCTTGGGTTTGCCTACAGAGGCCACCATCGTGGCCTTGCTGCCGGGCAGCAGACCTTCGGAAGTGAAGGGGTTGGCCTTGCCCTTTCTGGAAGCGGCTCGGCTTATGCACACACAAAGACCCGAATTGAAGTTTGTACTTGCTACCCACGGTCCTTTAAAGCCGATGGTCGAGACGGCCATCGCTCAGGCCGGCATGCAGGAGCATGTCCACTTGGTGATGGGCCGTTCGCACGAGGTTCAGGCGGCTTGCGATGTGGCACTGGTGGCTAGCGGTACGGCCACCTTGGAAACCGCTTTGCACAAGCGCCCCATGGTTATTGCATACAAAATGCAATGGCTCTCGTGGCAAATTGCCAACCGGCAGCGTTTGCTGCCTTGGATAGGTTTGCCCAATATCTTGTGCAATGAAAGCTTGATTCCTGAATTTTTGCAAGAGCAGGTTCAGGCCCAAGCGCTGGCGAAAGCGGTCATGCATTGGCTGGATGATCCTTCAGCAGTGGCCCATCTTGAGCATAAGTTCACCGATCTTCACCATCAACTGCGTCAGGATATGCCGACGCTGGCGACCCATGCGATCCAAAAAGTCCTGGCCGCTTGAGCAATCCAAATTGAACTGGGATACCTATGGCTTGACGGCTGGGGTGGATGAGGCTGGTCGTGGCCCCTTGGCGGGCCCTGTGGTCGCGGCTGCGGTCATCTTGGATGAGCTGAACCCCATTCACGGATTGAACGACTCCAAAAAACTTTCGGCCAAGCGCCGCGAGGCTTTGTTTGATGAAATTCGGGCGCGTGCCTTGTGCTTTGCCATCGCAGAGGCCAGCGTGCAGGAAATCGATGAGATCAATATTTTGCAAGCCACCTTGTTGGCCATGAAGCGCGCAGTGGAGGCCTTGCGCCTGCCCCCTAAGTTGGTGCTGGTGGACGGTAACCGCTTGCCGATCTTGTCCATTCGGTCCGAAGCCATTGTGCAGGGCGACGCTTTGGTTCCGGCCATCTCGGCCGCATCCATTTTGGCCAAGGTGCACCGAGACCGCCTGTGCGAGGCAATGCACCAACGGTACCCGGTGTACGGATTTGACCAGCACAAAGGCTATGGCACGGCTCAGCACATGGCTGCATTACAAGCCCATGGCCCGGCAGATTGCCACAGAATGACATTTGCCCCAGTGGCCAGGAGTGTGCGGTGCATCTGATCACGTCAAAAGACAACTCTCAGGTCAAAGCCTGGCGTCGCTTGGCCCAAGAGACCACCGCTTACCGCAAAGCCGGGCAATTTTGGCTGGAGGGCGATCACTTGTGTCGTGCTGCGCTTGAGCGCGGTGTGCGACCGCAGCAGGTGGTGTTGACCGAGTCGTTTCAGGCAGAGCAGGGCGAGCAATGGGCGGGTTTGACGGACCAATTCTTTGTCCTGCCAGACACTTTGTTTCAGAGCCTGAGCGGCTTGGAGTCGCCTGCCCGCATGGGCTTTGTCGTTTCTTGGGCGGCTGAAAAACAGGTTTTGCCTGATGTGGCCACCGTGGTGCTGGACCGATTGCAAGACGCTGGCAATGTGGGGGCCATTTTGCGTTGCGCTTCGGCTTTCGGTTATCGCCAAGTCTTGGCAGTTAAGGGTACGGCGGCGCTGTGGTCTCCTAAAGTGCTCAGAGCGGGCATGGGGGCGCATTTCGGTTTGAAGCTGGTGGAGTCTGTCAGCGAAGCGGATGTGGCGGCTTTGCAGATGCCTGTTTTGACCACCAGCTCGCATGAAGGGCCTTTTTTGCATGATCTGTTGCAACGCAAGGAATTGTCCCAAAAGTGCGCTTGGGTTTTCGGTCACGAAGGGCAGGGCGTCAGCGACAACTTGATGGCTTTGGCGCGACAAAAAGTCCGAATTGCCCAGCCCGGTGGTGAAGAGTCATTGAACGTGGCGACTGCAGCGGCCATTTGTCTGCATGCCAGTGCAACCGCAGCCTTTTAACCTTGAGCAGGCGTTTTTCAGGTCGTTTGACGGTGCATTTGTCAGGGTTTTCGAGCAGTCCTCGGCTACAATGATTGGCTTTCCCGCATCAACCTGTACGCCACAGTCCATCCTAGGCCCAATCCTCGAACAAGCAGCCAAAAAGAGATCCCATCTCTGGTGAGTGCTGAGGCGTACCCGAACTATTCCGGAGAACCCAGTGCTTTTGTCTCTTAAGGGAACCACCCCACCCGCCATCTTGGCACTCGCAGACGGCACGGTCTACGTCGGAAACTCCATTGGAATGGCTGGCTCTACCGTCGGCGAAGTGGTATTTAACACCTCGATGACCGGCTACCAAGAGATCTTGACCGATCCCAGCTATTGCCAGCAAATCGTGACCTTGACCTACCCCCATATTGGTAACTATGGAACCAACGGGGAAGACATCGAGTCTGACCGCGTCCACGCAGCAGGTTTGATCATCAAAGACCTGCCTTTGGTGGCGTCCAATTTTCGCAGCACCCAAACCCTTTCAGAATATTTGGTCAGCAATGCGGCCGTCGCGATTGCCAATCTAGATACCCGGCAATTGACGCGCCATCTTCGAGTCCATGGCGCACAAAACGGCTGTATCTTGGCCCTCAAGGCCGGCGAATCGCTGACCAGCGCCACGATCGAAAAAGCGATTGCTGCGGCGAAAGCAACGCCGTCCATGGCGGGTCTGGACTTGGCCAAAGCGGTTTCTGTGACTGCGTCTTACGCATGGACGGAGACGGAGTGGACTTTGGGCGAAGGGTACGGACAGCAAACAGCACCCACATTCCATGTCGTTGCCTATGATTTTGGGGTAAAGAAAAATATTTTGCGGATGTTGGCCCAGCGGGGTTGCAAAGTGACCGTGGTTCCAGCGCAGACACCTGCGCTAGAGGTTCAAAAACTCAAACCCCAGGGCATCTTTTTAAGCAATGGCCCAGGCGACCCCGAGCCATGCGATTACGCCATTACAGCAGCCCAAGCCTTGATTGAGTCAGGCATTCCTACTTTTGGAATTTGCCTTGGGCACCAAATCATGGCCTTGGCCTCAGGCGCTAAGACGTTCAAGATGAAATTCGGCCACCACGGTGCGAACCATCCTGTGAAAGACCTCGATAGCGGCCGCGTCAGTATCACCAGCCAAAACCATGGCTTTGCGGTAGATGAAAAAACCTTGCCTGCGAATTTACGCGCAACCCACATCAGCTTGTTTGATAACACGCTTCAAGGCTTAGAGCGAACCGACAAACCTGCGTTTTGTTTTCAAGGGCACCCGGAAGCGTCTCCTGGCCCTAGCGACATTGGGTATTTGTTTGATCGCTTTATTCGGGAGATGGAGTCGCGTTCATGATTTTTTACGGTGTTACCGATATATGGACCTATGTGATTGGCGCGTTTGGCATCATCTTGTTGCCAGGCCCCAACTCTTTATTCATTTTGTCGGTCGCAACTGCGCGGGGTGTGAAAGCAGGTTACCAAGGTGCGCTTGGCGTTTTTTTAGGTGACGTGATTTTGTTAGCTTTGACTGCTGTGGGTGCAGCAGGTTTATTGCACACCTACCCCGCTTTATTTATTCTCGTGAAATACGCAGGTGCTGCCTATTTGTCGTGGGTGGGTCTGAACTTGGTATGGGCAGCTCTACGCCAATGGCGTTCGGCTGATGTACCCGAGGAAGTGACTCCCGTCGTTCCTTCACACCTTACCCATCCTTTTAAGCGGGCATTGGTCATCAGTGTCTTAAACCCCAAAGCGATTTTATTTTTGTTGTCGTTTTTTGTTCAGTTTATTGATCCGAGTTATCCGAACCCCGACATTCCATTTTTGATTTTGAGCGCGATTGTGATGACGTTCAGCGCGCTTTATTTGTCTGTTTTGATCTTCACGGGCGCCAGACTGGCGCAGGGGTTTCGGTCGCACAAAAAATTAACCGCCAGTCTGTCGAGTGCAGTGGGTGGACTGTTTGTTTGGTTTGGTTTGAAGCTGGCTAATGCCAGCTTGGCCTAGTTTTAAAAATATCCGCAGTGCATGGTGCACTGACGAAAAGAAAAGTAGAGAGTCGCAGAGAAAATGCCAAAACGTACCGATATTAAAAGCATCTTGATCATTGGCGCTGGCCCGATCATTATTGGACAAGCTTGTGAGTTTGATTACTCTGGCGTTCAAGCCTGTAAAGCTCTGCGCGAAGAGGGCTACAAGGTCATTCTGATCAACAGCAATCCTGCCACGATCATGACCGACCCGGCCACTGCAGACGTCACCTACATTGAACCCATTACCTGGCAAACCGTTGAAAAAATTATTGCCAAAGAAAAACCAGATGCCATTCTTCCCACCATGGGTGGGCAAACGGCGCTGAACTGCGCCTTGGATCTTTGGCACAACGGCGTTCTTGAAAAATACAAAGTGGAATTGATCGGCGCGACGCCTGAAGCGATTGACAAAGCCGAAGACCGTCTCAAGTTCAAAGATGCCATGACCAAAATCGGCTTGGGTTCTGCCCGTTCTGGTATTGCGCACAGCATGGAAGAGGCTTGGACTGTCCAAAAAACCTTGGGCTTTCCGACTGTCATTCGCCCAAGCTTTACCCTAGGTGGAACGGGCGGCGGTATCGCCTATAACTCTGAAGAGTTCGAGACGATTTGTAAGCGCGGGCTTGAGGCCTCGCCTACCAACGAGCTTTTGATTGAAGAATCGCTGCTGGGTTGGAAAGAGTACGAAATGGAAGTCGTCCGCGACAAAGCGGATAACTGCATTATTGTGTGCTCTATCGAAAATCTCGATCCCATGGGCGTTCACACCGGAGACTCGATTACAGTGGCCCCCGCACAGACGCTGACGGACAAGGAATACCAAATTCTGCGTAACGCCTCCTTGGCGGTATTGCGTGAAATCGGTGTCGATACCGGCGGCTCTAATGTGCAGTTTTCGATCAATCCCGAAGACGGTCGGATGGTTGTGATTGAGATGAACCCTCGCGTATCTCGCTCTTCTGCATTGGCATCTAAAGCAACGGGTTTCCCAATCGCTAAGGTCGCTGCCAAGTTGGCTGTGGGCTTTACGCTCGATGAGTTGCGTAACGACATAACTGGCGGCGCAACACCCGCCAGTTTTGAGCCAAGTATCGATTACGTGGTGACCAAAATTCCTCGGTTCGCTTTCGAGAAGTTCCCGACAGCCGACAGCCGCTTGACGACGCAGATGAAGTCGGTCGGTGAAGTGATGGCGATGGGGCGCACGTTTCAAGAGTCGTTCCAGAAGGCATTGCGTGGCCTTGAGGTTGGCGTGGACGGAATGAATGAGAAGACCCAGGACCGCGAAGTACTAGAAAAAGAATTGGGTGAGCCTGGTCCTGAGCGTATCTGGTATGTGGGAGACGCTTTTGCCCAAGGCATGAGTGTGGACGAAGTCTTTGCGCTCACCAAAATCGATCCTTGGTTTTTGGTTCAAATTGAACAAATTGTCAAAATTGAACTCGAGATTGAGCAGTTACCAACCCCTCCAAACGGTTCGGCTTTCGATGCGATCGATGCAGCGACTTTGCGCTCGCTGAAACAAAAAGGTTTTTCTGATCGCCGCCTAGCAAAGCAGTTTAAAACTTCTGATACCGCGGTTCGCAATAAACGCCACGCCTTGGGGGTTCGTCCCGTTTACAAACGCGTTGATACCTGCGCTGCAGAATTCAGTACCAATACAGCCTATATGTATTCAACGTATGAAGCCGAAGGGTCGGAGTGCGAGGCTGCGCCTACCGATAAGAAAAAAATCATGGTCCTCGGCGGCGGCCCCAACCGCATTGGTCAAGGCATTGAGTTTGATTATTGCTGTGTGCACGCCGCATTGGCGATGCGTGAGGATGGCTATGAAACGATCATGGTCAATTGCAATCCTGAGACAGTTTCTACGGACTACGATACCAGTGACCGCTTGTATTTTGAGCCTTTGACATTGGAAGATGTCTTGGAGATTGTTGCCAAGGAAAAGCCAATCGGAGTCATTGTTCAGTACGGCGGGCAGACCCCATTGAAATTAGCGCTTGACCTCGAAGCCAATGGCGTTCCGATTATTGGAACCAGTCCCGACATGATCGACGCCGCGGAAGACCGCGAACGTTTCCAAAAATTATTGCATGCGCTGGAGCTGCGTCAACCGCCTAATGCCACAGCCCGCACCGAGCCTGAAGCCCTAGAAAAAGCGTCAGCTTTGGGTTACCCCTTGGTGGTGCGGCCTAGCTACGTTCTCGGCGGCCGTGCGATGGAAGTTGTCCATGAGCAGCGTGATTTGGAGCGCTATATGCGCGAGGCCGTGAAAGTCAGCCATGATTCTCCCGTGTTGCTAGACCGTTTTTTAAATGATGCGATTGAGTGCGATGTGGATTGCATCCGCGATACCGCCGGTCAGACCTGGATTGGTGGCGTCATGGAGCATATTGAGCAAGCGGGTGTGCACAGCGGTGACTCTGCGTGTTCTTTGCCTCCTTACAGCCTAAGCGCCCCGACTGTTGCCGAGATCAAACGCCAAACCGCTGCCATGGCGAAGGCTTTGAACGTGGTCGGTCTGATGAATGTGCAGTTTGCGATTCAGCATATCGACGGTCAAGATGTCATTTATGTGCTCGAAGTGAATCCCCGAGCCTCACGGACCGTTCCTTTTGTGAGTAAAGCCACCGGCGTGCAATTGGCCAAGGTCGCTGCGCGTTGCATGGTGGGCCAAACGCTGGCGTCGCAGGGAATTGGCAAAGAAATTACGCCTCCCTATTTCAGTGTGAAGGAGGCTGTATTCCCATTTGTGAAGTTCCCCGGGGTGGACACCATTTTGGGGCCAGAGATGAAATCCACCGGTGAGGTGATGGGGGTTGGAAAAACCTTCGGTGAAGCCTTTGTAAAGTCCCAATTGGGTGCGGGAACCAAGTTGCCACGCTCAGGGCGGGTGTTTATTTCGGTCAAGCAAAGTGACAAAGTGCGCGTGGTCGAAGTCGCACGAAACTTGTTGGGCATGGGTTTTGAACTATTGGCAACTAAAGGAACCGCGGCTGCGATTACTGCCCAAGGTCTCAGCTGCCGAGTTGTCAATAAAGTGGCTGAGGGGCGTCCGCATATCGTGGATATGATCAAAAATGAAGAAGTCGCCTTGGTGATCAACACGGTGGAAGAGCGCCGCAACGCGATTGTTGATTCTCGCCACATTCGTACCTCCGCACTGTTAGCCCGGGTCACAACGTACACCACCATCGCGGGGGCCGAAGCTGCCGTAGAAGGCATGAAATACCTTGATAACCTGGGTGTTATTTCGGTCCAAGAAATGCACGCCCAAGTGTTGGCATAATCTTTTTCATTTTCTTATGGCAACCATTCCTATTACCAAACGCGGCGCAGAGATTCTCAAGGCCGAGTTGCATAAACTCAAAACGGTAGAACGCCCTTGGGTGATCAACGCGATTTCTGAAGCCCGTGCCCAAGGTGACCTGAGCGAAAACGCCGAGTACGAAGCCGCTAAAGACCGCCAAGGCTTTATTGAAGGCCGTATTCAAGAAGTCGAAGGTAAGTTGTCCGCCGCCCAAATTATTGACCCCAGTGCTTTAGATGCTGGCGGGTGCGTTGTTTTTGGTGCCACCGTTGACCTCGAGGAAGAGGAAACGGGTGATCGCGTGACTTACCAAATTGTGGGTGAAGACGAGGCCGATTTGAAGCTCGGGCTCATCAACATCAGCTCACCCATTGCCCGCGCATTAATTGGCAAAGAAGAAGGTGACACCGCCGTCGTGATGGCGCCGGGTGGAGATAAGGCTTACGAAGTCGTATCGGTTCGCTACATCTAACAGCGCAAGAAGGCAGTCAAGTCTGGCTGCGTTTTTTGAGACTGATTTTGGGTTTGGGTTTGGCGCGTTTGACATTGCCGCCCGCAGTGAGGCGTTGGTTGCCTAAGACCCGCAAGGTCTTCACTTCGGGTCGTTGCCCAGCGCGTTTGCTGTATTTCAGAACTTTAAAGTCGCGCGGGCCTGCCATGCGATCTTCATCGACTGCCTTTTCTTTGGCTGGCATCGGACGCCACAACACCAGCAACTTGCCGATGTGTTGAATCGGCGCTGCGCTGAGTTC
>CAMDAN010000066.1 GCA_945888535.1 Bordetella parapertussis | reverse complement strand
CTCGGGAATGACGGGGACTGCGGATACCGAGGCCTATGAGTTCCAAGAAATCTATGGCCTTGAGACGGTCGTGATTCCACCGAATCGCATCAGCCGACGCGAAGACCAGTTGGACCGCGTGTATAAAACCACGCGAGAAAAATATACCGCTGCGATCGAAGACATCCGCGAATGTTTTGAACGGGGTCAGCCCGTTTTGGTGGGAACCACGTCTATCGAGAATTCAGAAATCATTGCTGAGCTATTGACCAAAGAAAAACTCCCGCACCAAGTTCTCAACGCAAAACAACATGCCCGCGAAGCAGATATCGTGGCCCAGGCAGGTCGCGCCAAAATGATCACCATCGCCACCAATATGGCCGGTCGTGGAACGGATATTGTTTTGGGCGGAAATATTGAAAAAAATATCGAATCGGTGCTCGCCGATGAGAGCCTTACCTTACAAGATAAAGACAGCCAGGTTGCGCAATTAAAAACCCAATGGACGTCCGACCACGAAGCCGTTAAAGCATTGGGTGGCTTACGTATCATTGCCACAGAGCGCCATGAATCTCGCCGCATTGATAACCAATTGCGCGGCCGCTCGGGCCGCCAAGGCGATCCAGGTTCCTCGCGCTTCTATTTGAGTTTAGATGACGCCCTGATGCGGATCTTTGCAGGAGATCGCGTGAAGGCCATCATGGAGCGCCTCAAAATGCCCGATGGTGAAGCCATTGAGGCGGGCATCGTTACGCGCAGCATTGAAAGTGCGCAACGCAAGGTTGAGGCACGCAATTTTGATATGCGTAAACAGTTGCTGGAATACGATGATGTGTCCAATGATCAGCGTAAAGTGATTTATCAGCAGCGCAATGCCATTTTGGATGCCGCAGACCTCAATGCCCAAATTGCCGCCCTGCGCGAGGGTAGTTTTCAAGATTTGGTGCATCAGTTCGTTCCGGTGGAATCGGTCGAAGAGCAATGGGATATCCCGGGTCTGCAAAGCGTTCTTCGCGATGAATGGCAGATTGAATTAGATTTGAAGTCACTGATCGCCAATGCATCTGCCATCAGCGATGAAGATGTTTTAGTTGCTGTGGTTACCGCAGCCAATACAGCTTTTGTTGAAAAAATTGCGCAAGTCGGCGCTGAGAGTTTTACCCAGTTTGAGCGCATGGTGTTACTCCAAACCATTGACTCTCAGTGGCGCGACCATTTGAGTGCGTTGGATTACTTGCGCCAAGGGATTCATTTGCGCGGTTACGCGCAAAAGCAGCCTAAGCAAGAGTACAAGCGAGAGGCGTTTGAGCTCTTTGGGCAAATGCTCGACTCTGTGAAAAATGATGTCACTAAGACATTGATGACGGTGCGTATTCAGTCGAGTGAGCAAATTGAAGAGGCTGCGCAAGCCTTAGAGTCGCGAGCTGAAAATATCAACAACATCACGTACACCGCCCCCAGCGAAACCGGGGAACCCCAAACAACGCTTGCCGATGTCTTAGCCGCAGGATTAGAACCTGTGGTACCACGGGTCGGTCGCAATGACCCTTGCCCCTGTGGCTCAGGAAAAAAATACAAGTTTTGCCACGGCAAACTCGCCTAAGGCCAAAGCCATGTCAGTGAATTTGCTACCCCCTGATGAGAAAAGATTGTTTCCTATTGCGGGCGTCAAAATTGGAATCATTGAAGCTGGAATTCGCAAGCAAGGCCGAAAAGACTTAAGCGTTTTTTTATTGGATCCGGGCTGCAGCGTAGGCGGTGTCTTTACGACGAATCGTTTTTGCGCAGCTCCTGTTCAGATCTGTCAAACACACTTAAAGCAAGGTGAAGAAATCCGTGCGTTGTTGGTGAACACGGGAAACGCCAACGCAGGCACCGGAGCCGATGGTTTAGCCAGAGCACACAGCACGTGTGTGGCTTTGGCAGAGCGTTTGAATGTAAAACCTAACCAGATTCTGCCATTCTCTACTGGCGTCATCATGGAGTCGCTGCCCAGCGAACGCATCATTGCCGGCCTAGATAGTGCGATTAAAAACGCGAAAGCGGACGATTGGCTAAGCGCTGCGCAAGCCATCATGACTACGGACACGGCGCCCAAAGCCTTTGGCGCGCAGGTCGCTATTGGCGGTAAAACAGTGTCGATCACTGGAATTAGCAAAGGCGCTGGGATGATTCGGCCCAATATGGCCACTATGTTGGGCTTTATTGCAACCGATGCTTGCGTGAACCCTGCGCTGATGCAACCCATAGCCAACGCGTTGGCTGAAGGCTCTTTCAATCGCATTACGGTCGATGGCGATACATCTACCAATGATTCATTGGTGATTGTCGCTTCGAACCAAGCCGGCCATGCGCGCATTGAATCTTTGCAAAGCAAAGAAGGGCAATTGTTTTTCAATGCGATGCTGGAAGTTGCAAGACAATTGGCGCAAGCCATCGTTCGTGACGGTGAAGGTGCGACCAAATTTATGACGGTGCAGGTCGAAGGTGGTAACTCAGTACAAGAGTGCAGCCAAGTCGCCTACGCCATTGCCCACTCTCCTTTGGTTAAAACTGCGTTTTACGCGAGCGATCCCAACTTGGGCCGAATTTTGGCTGCAGTGGGTTACGCTGGCATTGAAGATTTGGACCAGAGCCTGATCGAGCTTTATTTAGACGAGGTGCATGTTGCAACCCATGGCGGCCGGCATCCGAACTACCCAGAGGCGGATGGTCAACGGGTCATGCAGCAAAGCGAAATCACCGTTAGAGTGGAACTTGGCCGGGGAAGTGCGACCCACACGGTTTGGACGTGTGACTTTAGCCACGAGTACGTCACCATCAACGCGGATTACCGATCCTAAGCGGAGGTTGACGTACCGATGCGACTGACTGATTTTCTTTTACGCGCAGAACAATTCATGGGGCGAGTGGAGTCGTCGCTGCGATTGGATATCGAACAACCCGATTGGAGCGCTTCGGTGGCTTTTCGATACCGTAAGCGCGTCTCGGGCCAAGGCTATATCGTTCCAGTGCTTCACATCGGACCGATGCAGCTCAATGACCTCAAAGAAATTGACGTTCAAAAAGAAAAGATTCAGCGTAATACCGATCAATTTGTTCGGGGTCTGACGGCTAATAATGTATTGTTAACGGGTGCCCGCGGTACCGGAAAATCATCTTTGGTTCGCGCTTGCTTGAATACGTTTTCAAGTCAAGGCTTGCGACTGATTGAAATGGACAAGGACGATCTGGTTGACTTGCCTGATATTGTCGAAGTCATTGAAAAACGGTCTGAGAAATTCATTATTTTTTGTGACGATTTGAGCTTTGACCAAGGCGAGCCAGGCTACAAGGCCTTGAAATCCGTCTTGGACGGTTCGGTCTCAGAAACGTCGGCCAACGTTTTGATTTACGCCACCAGCAACCGTCGTCACTTGTTGCCAGAATTTATGGCGGAGAACTTAACTTATACCCATACGGCGGAGGGAGAGGTTCACCCTGGCGAAGGCGTAGAAGAAAAAATTTCTCTCTCAGAGCGCTTTGGCTTATGGATCAGTTTTTACCCATTCACCCAAGACGAGTACCTGATGATTGTGGCGCAGTGGCTGCGATCTTTAGGTTTTTCAGCGCCGCAAATTGAGGCTTCCCGCGCAGAAGCTTTGGTGTGGGCATTAGAACGCGGCTCTCGTAGCGGACGCGTTGCTTGGCAATTTGCCAAAGATTTTTCAGGGCGCAGTCCCAAGTGACCGCCCCCAGTCTTGTTGCTGATCCTGATCAGTTGCGTCAAGGGGGCGATGACCGGCCTATGGTTGAAGTCGCCGTTGGCGTATTGATGCAAGCGGACGGTTCTTTTTTACTGACCTCGCGACCGGCGGGAAAGCCCTATGCAGGTTACTGGGAGTTTCCTGGTGGTAAGTTAGAGGCAGGCGAATCCATTGAAGAGGCGTTAAGTCGCGAATTGAACGAAGAGCTAGGCCTGACTATTAGCGAAGCTAAGGCTTGGAAGGTCGAGGTGGTGGACTATCCCCATGCCTTGGTCAGACTCCATTTCTTCAAAGTGACTCAGTGGTCAGGGGAGCTTCAAATGAAGGAGCAGCAGTCTTTTGCATGGTCTGTTTTGCCCGTGGGGGTGAGCCCCATTTTGCCCGGTGCATTACCCGTCTTGGAATGGTTGGAGCAAGAACGCAAAACCTGAGGCCTAGGGCGGCATGATCTGACCCTTGGAGTTATTGTTCCTCCGTGTCGGTAGTCAGGTTGGACGCTTCCATCCGAAATTCTTCGCTAGCCCAAGCCCCTAAATCGAGACCCTTGCAGCGGGCACTACAAAACGGCCGATAGGGGTTGGTGCTTGCGTACAGGCTGTCGCCTTTGCAGGCGGGGCAGGGTACGATTTTCTGAAAAACTTCCGGTGTTTCCTGCATGGCGCTTAGGAGCACAACGCCATTTCAAAAGGGCTGTCTTCGTTGCTCGCATGCAGCCGGTTGTCGTCTTCGTGGCGCATGAACCGAATGGACACGAGCAGTCGGTTTCCACTGATCTCGGGAATGATCCCTAAATTGTGATCGACGGAGAGACGCAACATTTGCGCAGTTTTTCCTTGTGGCAAATTTTGCTGAAACTGACCGCTTGCAGCGACCATTTTTTGAGGCGATCCCGAGTCACGCAACAGGTTGAGCAAGACTTGAATGGATTGTGAAAGCGGCAAAAGCGTTTCGACCCATTCACGCAGATTTTGCTGTCTTACCTCCCAAGGTTGTTGTTGCCACGCATGGTAAGCAGGGAGGTCAAAGGCGCAGGTTCCGCCTGGAATACCCGCACGACTGCGGACACTCATGAGCCAATCATTTTCAGTCAGCACTTGCCCTAATTTTCCTAGGGTTCCGCTTAATCCGGCAAAACATGCACTGAGTTGCCCCAAAATTTCATCCAACACGTCTGTCGCAATCGCAGGATTGTCGCGAAAGGCGTTGAGGGCTTGCTTTTGTTTTTCAAGATCTTTCAGCACATCGGTTTTGAGATCTGCGCGTGCGCCGACATTCAATATTTCAAAAAGGGTAGTCAGCGCAAAGTGGTGGTCCATCTCATCGGTCCGTCCCATGAGCTTGAATAAACGCGAAAACAGCTGCTCTAAACGCAGGTAGGTGCGAATTTTTTCGTTAAATGGGTATTCGTACAGGATCACGTTCAATTTTCCAGTGGCCGCATCATAGCCCGAAGAAAGGTCTTAATTCCTCAAGCGTTTGCGTGATTGTCTCAAAATCTGTACCGTCATTGAAAAGAACCAAATCGGCAGCTTGAAGGCGGGTCAGCCGAGTGCTTTGGGCCTGCATGATGCTGGAGACTTCAAGCTCAGACAGGCCACTGCGTTGCATGACTCTTTGAATTTGGGTTTTAGGGCTGCAGTCAACAACCAAAACGCGGTCTAACACCTTTCTCCAGCGCGGTGACTCGACCAGCAAGGGGATATCAAAGACCAAGCATGGCGCTTGACGGGCCAAAGCCAAGGCTGTTTCTTTGGCTATCTGTGCCGCGACCAAGGGGTGAACGATGGCTTCTAATTTGGCCCTGGCACTAGGGTCTTTGAAAACCAATGCCCGCATGCTTTCGCGCTCTAACGCCCCTTGCGCATTGACCATGGCCGACCCAAAGGCTTTCTCAATGGCAGGAATCGCTTGCCCCCCACTGGCAGTCGTTGCCCGTGAAATCGCATCTGCATCAATACAGGCCGCCCCCATGGAGGTCAAAATTTGGGCGACACTGCTTTTGCCACTGCCAATGCCGCCAGTCACTCCAAGTCGTAAAGGTGGTTTTTTCATAATCCAATCGCGATAAAGCCAGCGCCCACTAAAAAAGGACCAAATGGAATGGCCTCACCCGGACCGAGTCGATGGCTTAATTTCAAGGCAACACCGACCAAGGATCCCGCAACAGAAGCCATCAACACGATGGGCAAAAGCAGGGGCCACCCAAACCACGCGCCTAAACACGCCAATAATTTGAAATCGCCATAACCCATTCCCTCTTTACCCGTGACCCATTTGAAGCACCAAAAAACCAACCATAAGGAAAAATAACCTAGGGCAGCACCCCACACAGATGAATCTAAAGCAACTGAGGTCCATCCCCAACTGGCACTCAACAGTCCCAGCCACAGCAAAGGTAAAACAATGCTGTCGGGAAGCAAATGGGTGTCCAAGTCAATACAAGCCAGTGCGAGCAATGCTGAACCCCAGATTGACCACACGCCGGCCGTGGGCGTCAAACCCCAGCGTACTGCGCAAAGCGCAAAAATAACAGCGGTACAGAATTCGATGGCGGGGTAGCGCAAGCCAATGGCGTGATTGCAGTGGGCGCATTTACCGCGTAACACGACGTAACTCACCAACGGAATATTGTCATACCAGCGAATACGCGCCTCACAGTGCGGGCAGTGCGAGCGAGGAAAAAAAAGATTCAACGGAGGATGTTGGGGGACTTCAGTGCTCAGGTGGAGGGCGGATTCATGGGCCCATTCGCGCTCTAGCATGCGAGGCACGCGGTAAATCAAGACATTCAAAAAACTGCCGACCACAAGCCCTAAAGCAGCCGCAAGGCCCACCAAGGGCCAAGAAAATTCAAGCGGCATTAGATGATTTGTCCCATGCTGAATATAGGCAGGTACATGGCGACAACGACGGAACCAATGAGCATTCCTAAAACCACAATAACGATCGGTTCTATCAAGCTCGATAAGCCTGCAACTTGGTGGTCGACCTGCGTCTCGAAATAGTCCGCAACCTTGCTAAGCATGTGATCTAAAGAGCCAGATTCTTCGCCCACGGCACACATTTGGACGACCATAGGTGCAAATATACGGGACTGGGCCATCGCTTCGCTCAGACTCATGCCGCTAGAGATGTGTTGTTTGATCTTCACTGTGCGTAAAGCATACACCGAGTTGCCGCAGGCGCCACCAACGCAGTCCAGCGACTCCACCATCGGGACACCGGCCTGGAGCATGGTCGACAGCGTACGCGTCCACCGTGCGGTACATGACTCCTGCAGAAGTGAGCCAAAAATCGGCAAACGCAACACAAGTCCGTCTATCGCGGCGTGGAAATTTGCATTGGTACGCCAAAACCAAGCGACGGAATAAATTGCCACGCAACCCATGGCAAGAACAAAAAGTCCGTTGCGAATAAAAAAATCACTGGCTGCAATCACCCATAAAGTCGCTGTGGGCAAGTCACTTCCAAAAGAGGAGAAAACAGTTTTGAACGACGGGATAACCCAAACCATCATCACGGCCAAGATGCCCAAAGCGACGATCAAAATGCTGGAGGGGTATAAAAATGCGGATCGCATTTTGGATTGAAGCGCTTGCGTTTTTTCCATATGGGTTGCCAAGCGGTCTAGCAACTCGTCCAGAATTCCTGCTACTTCGCCTGCAAAGATGACGTTGCAATACAGTGCATCAAAACACTTGGGGTATTTACGAAAAGCGGCGCTTAGCGATGACCCCGTTTCCACGTCAGCCCGGATGCTTCCGAGCATTTCGCGCATGTTCGGGTTGGCATGTCCGTGCGCTGCAATGCCGAAGGCTTGAATCACGGGTACCCCAGCCTTAAAAAGCGTGGCAAGTTGGCGTGTGAAGTCTGCGACTTCTTTGCCTTTAATTGAACCAATGCGCTGCGGTCCTTTTTCTTGAATGCGGGAGGGGGCAATTCCTTGGCGATGCAAGAGCGCCTTGACTTGGGCGGCATCCGGAGCGCGGGTTTGGCCTCGGGCCACTTCGCCGTTGCGATCTTTACCTACCCATTCAAATAACGCGTGTTCCATGGGGCTGACTAGGCGTTCGTAACAGCCAACACTTCTGCTATAGAAGTGAGGCCAAGTTTGACTTTGAGCAAGCCGGACTGTCTTAAAGAACGAACGCCTTCCAGCTGCGCTTGATGGGCGATTTCGATAGCGGAACCGTCTCTCAGGATGATTTGTTGAATGGCGTCGCTGACGGGCATCACCTGAAAAATCCCAATGCGTCCTTTGTAGCCCTTGTGGCACTGGGAGCAACCGACAGCTTGATAGGGTTGCCATGAGGCCTCCAAATCACTGGCATGGAATCCGGCATCAAGTAATATTTGTGGCGAAATATGCGCTGGAATTTTGCAATGCTGGCATAAGCAGCGAACCAAGCGCTGGGCGGTGATGAGCGCTACGCTTGAAGCAATATTGAAAGAGGCCACGCCCATATTGCGCAATCGCGTAATCGCAGAAGGCGCGTCATTGGTATGCAAGGTCGATAAAAGCAAATGCCCGGTTTGGGCCGCCTTCACTGCGATGTCAGCTGTTTCCAAATCACGAATTTCACCCACCATGATGATGTCTGGATCTTGGCGTAAAAAAGACCGCAAGGCGGTGGCAAATGTCAATCCAGCTTTCTCATTGACATTGACCTGGTTGATTCCTGCGAAATGAATTTCTGAAGGGTCCTCTACGGTAATGATGTTGACCCCAGCTTGGTTGAGGAGGTCTAAGCAGGCGTAAAGCGACACTGTCTTTCCTGACCCTGTGGGCCCCGTTGCCAGAATCATGCCAAAGGGACGGCGAATGGCAGCAAAGAGGCGTTCTTTATCGTCATCTTCGTAGCCCAATGCATCCATACCCATTCGCACATGGGCTGAATCCAAAATCCGGATCACGATTTTTTCACCAAAAAGCGTAGGTAAGCTGCTCACCCGAAAATCGATGGCCCCAAAAATGGGGAAACTCAGCTTCATTCGGCCGTCTTGTGGAATGCGCTTTTCGGCAATATCGATTCGGGCTAAAACTTTGATCCGGGAAGCCAAATTTTCCTTGAGATGCAATGGAGGAGAAGCGATTTCTCTGAGTTCCCCATCCACCCGAAACCTGACGCGGTAGGTTTTTTCATAGGGCTCTAGATGAACGTCGGACGCCCTCAGTTCAACGGCGTGGGCCAGCAATTTTTCTAAAAACTGAACCACAGGGACGTCCTGGGTGGTAGCGGCTTGTTCCGATAGCGATTCGAAATTGAAACTATCCCAATCGAGCGCATGGGCCGGATTTTCGCTGCGTGTAGTAGCAGTAAGCCATTGGCGAAGTCGATCGAACTCGACCACAACCCATTCAAAGTCCAGTGGCGCTAAACGCTTAAGCGCCTCGGATGCTTCTTTGTTCGAGGGGTCTGCGGTGGCAATCCTTATACGGTTATTTTTGCTGCCTAAAACAATGAGATGGTGATCCAGACAAATCTTTTCATCGATCAGCCCTGTGGGAAGCGCTGTGCGATCAAGGGTATTGAGATCGAAGAGGGGCGTTGCAAAAGCTTTGGATACGGTTTGCGCCAGTGCAGATGAGGTAACCGCACCCGAATCAATCAGCGCCGCAATAAAGTGGGTGCTGTTGGTTTTTGCTTTTTGCCAAAGGGCTTGGGCTTGGTCCAAAGTGATGAGCCCGGCGGCAACCAAAGCGTGAATGACAGCAGGCATGGTGCCTGATAGATGCGTCTTGGAGATGGAGCCAAGCGCTTGCATAGGTCTAAAAGGCGTGTCCTAAGGCGTCCTTCGCTGAAAGCGACGGCGTCGCTCCGCTTAAGGGCCAATCGATATTGAGCTTTTTGTCATTCCAAGCAATACACCTTTCGAACTCTGGTGCGTAGTAATCTGTCGTTTTATATAGAAATTCGGCGCTTTCTGAAAGCACCAAGAAGCCATGGGCCAAGCCAGGTGGCACCCACATTTGGCGCTGGTTCTGTGCAGACAAAATTTCTCCTACCCATTTACCATAGGTCGGAGATTCTGGGCGAACATCGGCAACGACATCAAATACCTCACCTGACACGACTCGCACTAACTTGCCTTGCGCTTGCTGGGTTTGGTAGTGAAGTCCGCGCAAAACATGGCGGGCAGACTTCGAGTGGTTATCTTGGACAAAGGTCACGTTCAAGCCCGTGGCTTGGGCGAAAACGCGGGCGTTGAAACTTTCGAAGAAAAACCCGCGGTCATCACCAAAGATCTTTGGTTCAAGCAGAAGGACATCGGCAATGGCGGTCGCAGTCACCTTCATCAGTAAACCTTCTCGGTGAGCAACCGCAACAGGTACTGTCCGTATCCCGATTTGGCAAGTGGTTTGGCGAGCGCTTCAAGTTGGGTGTTGTCAATCCAACCATGACGCCAAACGATTTCTTCGGGTGCCGCGACTTTCAAACCTTGGCGATTTTCGATGGTGTGAATGAATTGGCTGGCTTCCAACATCGACTCGTGGGTGCCCGTGTCAAGCCAAGCGTAGCCTCGGCCCATGGTTTGTACATCGAGCGTTCCCTGTTCAAGGTAGAGCCGGTTGAGGTCAGTAATTTCCAGCTCGCCACGGGCTGAGGGTCGAATTTTTTTAGCCAGTTCGACGACTTGCGTGTCGTAAAAATAGAGCCCTGTCACGGCATAGCGTGATTTCGGATGCGCTGGCTTTTCTTCCAAACTGATGGCTTTTCCAGCGGTATTGAATTCGACAACGCCATACCGTTCTGGGTCTTGAACCGCGTAGGCGAAGACGGTTGCGCCGTGGGTTTGTTCCCGGGCGGACTGCAGCAGGGTGGCAAAGTCGTGGCCATAGAAGATGTTGTCACCCAATACGAGCGCACTCGGCGCACTATCCAGAAATTTTTCACCGATCAAAAAAGCCTGCGCCAAGCCATCGGGACTGGGTTGAACGGCATAGCTGAGATCTAACCCCCATTGGCTTCCGTCGCCGAGTAACTGCTCAAAGCGCGGCGTGTCTTGGGGGGTTGAAATAATGAGAATGTCTCGGATTCCTGCAAGCAGCAAGGTGCTCAGCGGGTAATAAATCATGGGCTTGTCGTAAATGGGCAAGAGCTGCTTGCTCACCACTTGGGTGGCGGGGTATAGGCGCGTCCCAGACCCGCCAGCCAGCACAATCCCTTTGCGCTTAAGCGCAGATGTTGGTTTCATTTTTTTGACTCCCCAAGAACTTCTTGCAGCATGCGCGAAACGCCCTGCTGCCAGGATGGTAAGTGTAGTGAAAAAGTGGACTGCAGTCGATCCGAATTGAGCCGAGAGTTCAAAGGGCGTGCCGCTGCTGTTGGGTATTGGGCTGAAGGGATGGCGTCAATACTCATAGAGGTGGCTTTGAGTGAAGCGCCTAAAGCGCTCGCTTGATCAATCACAAACCGTGCATACGCATTCCAATTCGTTTCACCGCTGGCGGCGCAATGGTACAAACCTGCAAGATCCGGTTGTCCCATGCAGGCACGCAGTGAAGTGGCCGTGACATCGGCCAATAGCTCAGCCGAAGTCGGAGCGCCCCATTGGTCATCAATGACTTGGAACTGTTCCTTTTCGCCGGCCAAACGCAGCATGGTTTTCGCAAAGTTGCCGCCTCGTGCGGAGTACACCCAGCTGGTGCGAAAAATGAGATGCTTAGCCCAGGAGGCCACTGCTTTCTCTCCTTCAAGCTTTGTGCGTCCGTAGGTGCTCAATGGTCCTGTCGTATCGTCTTCACGCCAGGGTGCTGACCCACTCCCATTGAACACATAGTCGGTGGAGTAATAGACCAGCCAAGCATCCAACTGCTGGGCTTCTTCCGCAAGTACAGCGGGCGCTTTTGCATTGACGGTGTGCGCCAATTCAGCCTGCGTTTCAGCCCGGTCCACGGTGGTGTAAGCAGCGGCGTTAACGATCACCTTGGGTGCAACCCGGCGAACTGTTTGAGCCAATCCTTCGAGGTCGCTGAGGTCGCCACACAATCCGTCGGGGTTGTGATGGGAATCGCTTGCAAGAGCGATCACTTCGCCCAAAGTCGATAGGCTGCGCTGTAACTCCCAGCCGACTTGGCCATTGCGACCCAATAGCAAAATTTTCATGGCGATTGGCCGTACTGTTGGTCGACCCACGCGCGGTAAGCGCCGCTTTGGACCTGGGCAACCCATTCTGAATGGTCTAGGTACCACTGCACCGTTTTGCGAATTCCGGTCTCGAAAGTTTCCGCTGGAGCCCAACCGAGTTCATTTTTGATCTTGCTGGCATCGATGGCATAGCGTTTATCGTGACCAGGCCGATCAGTGACGTAGGCAATTTGTTCTTTATAGGGCTTGCCATCGGTTCTGGGGCGAAGTTCATCGAGCAGTGCGCACACCGTTTGCACAATTTCAATGTTGGGTTTTTCGTTCCAACCGCCAATGTTGTAGGTTTCGCCCAGTCGGCCTTTAGCAAGAACCTGCCGAATCGCACTGCAATGGTCTTTCACATACAGCCAGTCGCGAATTTGTTGGCCGTCGCCATACACAGGGAGTGGTTTTCCAGCCTGCGCATTCACAATCATCAGGGGGATCAGTTTTTCTGGAAAATGAAAAGGCCCGTAATTGTTGGAGCAGTTGGTTGTTAGAACGGGCAGGCCGTAAGTGTGGTGGTAGGCGCGAACCAAATGGTCACTAGCCGCTTTAGAAGCGGAGTACGGGCTATTGGGCTCGTAGCGGTGGTTCTCGGTAAATGCCGGTGCATTTTTCTCAAGCGATCCATACACCTCGTCCGTGGAGACGTGCAAAAAACGGAAACCTACTTTGTGCGTTGCGTCTAAGTTGCCCCAGTACGCCCTTACCGCTTCAAGCAATTGGAAGGTGGCAACGATATTCGTTTGAATAAAGGCACCAGGACCTGAGATAGACCGGTCCACATGACTCTCAGCTGCAAAGTTCACCACGGCACGCGGCTGGTGTTGTGTCAAAAGCGCCGTGACTAAGGTTGTATCGGCTATATCGCCATGGATAAAAATATGGCGTGGGTTGTCTTTAAGCGACGTTAGATTTTGTAAATTGCCAGCGTAGGTGAGCTTATCGAGGTTAATCACGAGCTCTTCAGAATCTGCCAGCCAGTCCAAAACGAAATTGCTTCCGATGAAACCTGCACCGCCGGTCACAAGAATGGCCATGGTAGAAGGGCGTTTGCCAAAAGTTGTATTAAAGAGAAGTGTAATTTGTTTTTAGTTTTTTATCGCTAGGATGCGGATCGCAGACAATCCTCTGTAATTTCGCATAACTCTTGGAGCGTAAGGCGATGGCAAAAGGAATGATATTGGCAGCCGGGCAGGGCACGCGCGTGCGGCCCTTGACGCGTGACTTGCCTAAGCCCATGGTGCCCATTTTGGGTAAACCAGTGATGGAGTATCTGATTGAACATTTGGCCCGGCATGGGGTGACAGAAATCATGGTGAATGTCGCCTACCACCACCACAAAATTGAGGAGTACTTTGGCGACGGAAGCCGCTGGGGTGTTGAAATTGGCTATGCCTACGAAGGAGTTCGCGAATTCGGCGATATCTTGCCGCGGCCCAAAGGGTCGGCCGGCGGTATGCGCAGCATCCAAGACCAAAGCGGGTTTTTCGATGAAACAACGATTGTGTTGTGTGGTGACGCTTTGATTGATCTCGATATCACGGCGGCCTTGGCAGAGCACCAATCCAAAGGAGCCATTGCCAGCGTCGTCGCGATGGATGTCCCTTTGGCGGATGTGCAGTCCTACGGTATCGTCGTGGCCACCAAAGAAGGGCGTATCGCGTCGTTCCAAGAAAAACCACAACCGCAAGACGCCAAGTCAACGTTGGCGAGCACGGGAATTTACATCTTTGAGCCAGAAGTGCTGGATCTTGTACCCCAAGGCCAAACGTACGATATTGGTAGCCAGCTTTTTCCCCAACTGGTGTCGCATCACAAAGCCTTCTTTGTCCAAAACCGCCCGTTTCATTGGATCGATATTGGCCGCGTGAGTGATTACTGGTCCGTTTTACAGCGGGTGCTTAATGGCGAAATATCGGCCATGCCCATGCCAGGTAAACAAGTGCGCCCCGGCGTATGGGTGGGCATCAATACGGCGGTGGATTGGGATCAAGTCACCATTGAAGGGCCGGTCTACATTGGTTCTAGCGTGCGCATTGAGCCAGGCGCCAAGATTATTGGCCCTTCGTGGATTGGTCATGGAAGCCTGATTCGATCAGGGGCGACAATTACCCGCAGTGTTTTGTTTGAGTACACGCGCATTGCCGCAGAAATGCATTTTGAGGAAATGATTGTTTCGCGCCACTACTGCGTCGATAGGCATGGAGAAACGCTGTATGTCGGCGATGAAACTTCCCCCTTGCGCTGGGGCGATGCGCGGGCTTCGACTTAAGCTCAGGTTCAGTGATCGCGTGAAATCGATTGTTGGGCTAAGGTAACCAGGCTCGTTTTGTAAGGGGTTTG
>CAMDAN010000065.1 GCA_945888535.1 Bordetella parapertussis | reverse complement strand
ATGTGGGTCAAATCTCAGACATCACCAAAGTCATCAGCCCCGACACCTTTGAGCGCCCCATCTACGCCGGTAATGCGATAGCCACCGTGCAAAGCCAAGACCCCATCAAAGTCATCACCGTACGCACCACCGGCTTTGATGCAGCGCCTGCAGGCGGTAATGCAACGATTGAGACTCCTAACGCCCAAAGCGCCAGTGCCGACGTGAGCTTCCTGCGCTCCGAGATCGCCAAGAACGACCGCCCCGAACTCACCGCTGCCAAGATCATCGTCTCTGGGGGACGGGCATTAGGATCAAACGAGAAGTTCATGGAAGTCATGACCCCCTTGGCCGACAAACTCGGAGCCGCGATGGGAGCGAGCCGCGCAGCCGTAGACGCAGGCTACGCCCCCAACGACTGGCAGGTCGGACAAACCGGCAAGATCGTCGCCCCACAGCTCTATGTGGCCTGCGGCATCAGTGGCGCGATTCAGCACTTGGCGGGCATGAAAGACTCAAAAGTGATTGTGGCGATCAACAAAGACATCGAGGCCCCGATCTTTAGCGTGGCCGACTATGGGCTAGAGGCTGACTTGTTTGTGGCCGTGCCGGAGTTGGTTAAGGCTTTGTAAAAGTAAAATAGGGTATGTCCCTCATACCTGCAACCATCCTTACCGGATTTTTAGGCGCCGGAAAAACCACCTTACTCAAACGCATCTTGACCGAAGCCCACGGTCAAAAGATTGCAGTGATTGAGAACGAGTTCGGAGAAGAAAATATCGACAGCGATATTTTGGTCTCTGATACGAGTGAGCAAATCATCCAAATGAGCAATGGCTGCATTTGCTGCACGATTCGGGAAGATTTGCGCGTCACCCTGCAGGACTTGGCAGAAAAAAAACGCAAAGGCGAGCTCAGTTTTGACCGCGTGGTGATTGAAACCACCGGCTTGGCTGACCCAGGGCCAGTCGCCCAAACGTTTTTCATGGACGATGAAATCGCCGAATCGTATTTGCTCGACTCGATTTTGACGCTGGTCGATGCGAAACATGCCCCCACCCAACTCAATGATCGCCAAGAGGCACGTCGCCAAGTAGGTTTCGCGGATCAAATCTTCATCAGCAAATCCGAGCTGGTTTCTAAAGATGTGCTCGAAGCGCTGCAACACCGCTTAAAGCACATGAACCCCCGCGCACCCCAGCAAACAGTGCATTTTGGTGAAGTAGCGATTAAAGATGTGTTTGATCTGCGGGGTTTTAATCTCAATGCCAAGCTAGACATTGATCCCGACTTTCTGAAGGTTGATGACCACGATCATGCGCACGACCACGCACATCACCACCACGCGGAAGGCGAAGCCTGTGATCACCCTTCCCATAGCCCTTCACACGACCACTCTCACGACCATTCCCATGGGCACCACCACCATACGGACGATGATGTCAAAAGCTTTGTGTTTAAGTCGGATCGCCCTTTCGATCCCGCCAAGCTAGAAGACTTTTTGGGCGCGATTGTGAATATTTACGGTCCCCGCATGCTGCGCTACAAAGGAGTCTTGTATATGCAAGGAACGGACCGCAAGGTGATTTTTCAAGGCGTTCACCAGCTCATGGGCAGTGACTTAGGCCCCGCTTGGGGCCCCGAAGAGCATAAATCTAGCAAGATGGTCTTCATTGGCATTGACTTGCCCAAGGATATTCTTCTGCAAGGCATGGAGCAGGCGCTGGTGTAAATTCTGGGGACCTTAAAAAAACAATCTTTGTGTCGATTTTGCAACGTATGGGAAATGCACATGTGAAGCCTGTACACTCCCGCGCCGAAGCGGTCGGTTCGTCCGCTTAGGTTCAGGCTGGATTTCCAGCACCCATTTAGCAAGCGCAGCCAGTTTCTGCTAGGAGACATGTAGTGAAAGCGAAAACCGGGAAAGTAGTTGAGAAAAAGAAATCCAACGCCAAAACCAAGGCCACGCCTGTCAAGGTAAGCGCTAAGGCAAAAGCAAAAGCGACGCCCGCAAAGAAGGTGATTGCTAAAAAAGTGCCTGCAAAAAACCCCGTACTAAAAAAGGCAGTCGTGAAGAAAGCCGTTGCAAAAAAAGTAGCGGCTAAGAAAGTGCCGCCAAAAAAAGTAGCCGTAAAGAAAGCCGTTGCGAAAAAAGTGATTGCTAAGAAAGTCATTGCCAAGAAGGTAGTGGCGAAAAAAGCCGTTGCGAAACCTGCCAAAAAACCAATGCCACTTAAAAAGGTGGTTGTGAAAAAAGCAGCTACGCCAGCGAAAAAAACGCCAATCTCTAAAGCCAAACCGGCTGCCAAAAAATCAGTAGCCCTCAAAAAACCAGTTCCTAAAAAGCAAGTGCCTAAAAAGGCGCCTGTTCCAGTGAAAAAGCCCGTTGTCAAAGCCGTCGTGAAATCGAAAGTGGCGAAGACAATTTCTCCTAAAAATAAGCCATCACCCTCAAAAAGTGTGGCGAAAACGAAAACCCAGTCTCCCGTGAATTCTCCCGTCTTGAAAGCTGTAGACAGCAGTGTTACAGCAACCGCGCCCGGCGCAGTCCCTATCAAATCTGGCCGTCCTTCTTCTCGCCTCGCCGGGCTCACCGTGCCTTCGATGGCGCAGTCAGTGGCTTCGACCGCAGCGAAAGCGAGTTACTCGCAAACGCCAGCCTCTTTTGTCATCGTTCCGATGATTCCACCAACCGTCAAAAAAGACAGCAAGTTAGCCAACAATTGGAAAACCAAGCAGGTTGCGGATTTGAAAGACACTGAGTTAATGGCGATGCCTGATTCAGAGTATATGAATGAAGTGCAGCTAGCCGCATTCCGTTTGAAGCTCAGCATCCTCAAGCGCGATATTCTCAACAGCGCTGGAGAGACCACCGAACACTTGCGCGAAGATACTTCCGTCGTTCCAGACCCTGCTGATCGTGCCACCATTGAAGAAGAGCACGCGCTCGAACTTCGTACCCGAGACCGTGAGCGAAAATTGCTGAAAAAAATCGAGCAATCGATTGCCCGCATTGATGCTGGCGATTACGGATATTGCGATGAAACGGGTGAACCTATCGGTGTGGGACGTTTGCTTGCGCGACCGACGGCAACCTTGTCGTTAGAGGCACAACAACGCAGAGAACTCAAGCAAAAAATGTTTGGAGATTGACCCTCGTTTTTTGCGCACCACATGCGTTTTGACACAAGGCACCCCTAGCCATAGCGGTGCCTTTTGTACGTCTGGTGGGCGGAGTGGTGAAAAACCTCAAAACAAATTTTTTTGAAGTTTTACATTCATAAGGTCTGCTAAGTACTTAATTTAGAACGGTTTTTTGAGTTATTAAAGTTCAAAAACAGCGTATAAGTCCTTGATTTCATTGAAAAAATCTCTCTCTGGAGCCTTGCAAGTCTTGCATTTGCTGTTAAAGTGCAAAAAAGTGCAATTAAGTGGTGAATAGTGCTTTCCGAGTGCTTTTTGCTGGGTTTCTTTGGATTAAGAGGTTTTTTGTGGTGTTTCAAGGTGCTTCGTCACTCGCTCTCGATGCCAAGGGTCGGCTTTCTATGCCAACCCGGCACCGTGACGTTTTGAGTGCGACAGCGGCGGGCCAAATCACCATTACCAAGCACCCCCATGGGTGTCTCATGGTGTTTCCCCGTCCGGAGTGGGATCTTTTTCGCGACCGTATCGCATCTTTGCCAATGGCAGCCCAATGGTGGAAGCGAATTTTTTTAGGCAATGCGATGGATGTCGAGCTTGACAGCACCGGTCGCATTTTGATTTCTCCTGAATTGCGCCAAGGCGCGGGCATCACCAAAGACACTGTGCTGTTAGGCATGGGCAACCACTTCGAGTTGTGGGACAAGCTAACCTACGACGCGCAAGAGGCCAAGGCAATGCAAGAGCAGATGCCGGATGTCTTTAAAGACTTTTCCTTTTAGGCGCAGCAATGGAAGCGCCCACCAGCCACACCACCGTTTTACTCAACGAGGCGGTAGAGGCATTGCAAGTCTCTGAAGGCATCTACGTCGATGCAACCTTTGGTCGGGGCGGCCATTCGCGATTAATTTTGTCGCAACTTTCCCCAAGCGGCCAACTGATTGCTTTTGATCGAGACCTCGAAGCCGTCGCAGAATCCAAAAGCATTCAGGATGCGCGCTTTAGCATTCGACAAGAAAGTTTTTCCCATCTTGAGAACTTGCCTGCGGGCAGCGTTGCAGGCTTATTGATGGACCTGGGCGTGAGCTCTCCACAAATTGATACGGCTGTGCGCGGCTTTAGTTTTCGGTTTGAAGGGCCGCTCGATATGCGTATGGACACCTCGCGCGGAATGAGCGTGGCTCAGTGGTTGGCCGATGCGGATGTCGAAAATATAACGGAGGTGATACGTGACTATGGCGAAGAACGGTTTGCTGGCTCCATTGCAAAGGCGATTGTCGCTCGCCGACAGGAGCGGGGCCCTGTTTCAACCACCACCGAATTGGCCCAGCTCGTGGCTGACACGGTCAAAACCCGCGAGCCGGGCCAGAACCCTGCAACGCGCACATTTCAGGCTTTTCGGATTTTCATCAATGCCGAGCTTGAAGAGTTACAGCAGGCGTTAGAAGCGGCGTTGAAAGTATTGCAGCCTGGTGGACGCTTGGTAGTCATCAGCTTTCATTCTCTCGAAGACCGCATTGTGAAACAGTTCATTGCCAAGCACTCCAAGGATGAATACGACCGCCGCACGCCATTTGCGCTGCCTAAACCCATGCGCCTGCGCGCAGGAGGCAGAACCCGGCCGAGCGCGAAAGAGATTGGCCTCAATCCGCGCTCACGCAGCGCCATCATGCGCATCGCTTTCAGAACTGAAACTGCCGTGGGGGCATCCGCATGACACGGATGAGCGTTGCGTTACTGTTGGCGATTTTGGCGAGTGCGATGTATTTGGTGGCGGTTCAATATGAGTCACGCAGGGTGTTTACGGAGTTAGATAAAGCGCGAAGCGAAGCCCGATATTTGAAAACCGACTTTGACCGCCTTCAGGTCGAAAAGCGCAGCCAAGCCACCCCAGCGCGGGTAGAGCGATTGGCGCGTGAAAAACTGCAAATGCGCCAAGTCAGCCCTGGCATCACCAATTATTTAACGGCTTCCGGTGAAGTTGCGATGCCTGCGCATATTTCAACCACGACCACGGCGGTACAGCCATGAGCCGCAGCATTCAGTACACATCGAGTCCCTTACTGGCAAGTCGAACGCCCGTTTGGCGCAGTAAATTTGTAGTGGCTGCCATCGCGTTGGCGTTTGTAGGCCTCTGCGCCCGTGCTGCGTACATTCAAGTGTTCAACAATGACTTTTTCCAACAGAAGGGCGAAGTTCGATTTGCACGAACCTTGGAGTTGCCGGCCAATCGGGGGCGAATTTTGGATCGCAATGGATTGATCTTGGCCTCGAGCGTTCCGGCGCCAAGCATTTGGGCGATTCCTGAAGATGTGGAAATGGATGCGCAGGAAAGAAAAACGCTGGCAAGCTTGTTGGATATCCCCGCTGCGGATTTGAGTAAAAAATTAGCCGATGAAAGTAAAACTTTTGTTTGGTTAAAAAGGCAGGTGGATGCAGACGTTGCCAAAAAAATTGCCAGCTTGAATTTAAAAGGGATCTATCAGCGGACAGATTACAAGCGCCAATACCCCGAAGGCGAAGCGGCTGCCCATATTGTGGGTTTCACCAATGTAGAGGACAACGGGCAAGAAGGAATCGAGCTTCTTTTCAATAAATCACTCGTAGGAACGCCCGGTGTACGCCACGTTATCAAGGATGGGCGCGGCCGCGCAATTGAGAGTTTTGGTGAAACGATTCAACCCATTCCGGGAAAAGATTTACAACTCAGCATCGATACCAAAGTCCAGTTTCTAGCCTATCAAAAATTACGCGACGCGGTGATCTCCAACCGCGCACAAGCGGGCAGTATTGTGGTGCTAGATACCACCACCGGCGAAGTATTGGCTCTGGCTAATTACCCAAGCTACAACCCTGAGAAAAGGTTGAATTTAAGTGGCGCACAACTGCGCAACCGCGCCTTGACAGACACCTTTGAGCCAGGCTCCGTGATGAAACCCTTCACGATAGGTTTGGCTATAAATTCTGGTCGGATGAGTCCGACTACAGTGATTGATACCGCGCCCGGCTCAGTCAATATCACAGGCGCTACGATTCGCGATTCGCATCCGCACGGCGCGTTGACAGTAGAGCAGGTGATTCAAGTCTCTAGCAATGTAGGCACCACCAAAATTGCGATGCAGATGCCAGCGTCAGAAATGTGGGAGACGTATTCACAGGCTGGTTTTGGGCAAAAACCCCAAGTGGAGTTTCCCGGCGTGGTGTCTGGGCGGCTTCGCCCCGCGAAAACGTGGCGTCCGATTGAGCAGGCAACGGCCTCCTATGGCTACGGCTTGTCAGCTTCCTTGTTTCAGATGGTTCGTTCGTACACCGTTTTTTCACACGGTGGTGAAATCATTCCCGCTACGCTCTTAAAAACCAATGAGCCCGCAGTTGGGCTTCCCGTATTTTCTGCATTAACAGCTGCCAAGGTTCGAAAAATGTTGCAAATGGCAGCAGGACCGGGTGGCACGGCGCCCAAGGCGCAAACCGCAGGATATTCCGTTGGCGGCAAGTCAGGTACTGCCTACAAACAAGTGGGCAAGGGCTATGGCAGCGAAGGCAATCGCAAATACCGCAGTTGGTTTGTCGGCATGGCGCCTATTGATCACCCACGCATTGTGGTCGGTGTCATGCTCGATGAGCCAAGCGCAGGAAAATATTTCGGTGGTGAAGTCGCCGCACCCGTCTTTAGTGAAGCGGTACAACAAACGTTGCGGGTGATGGGGGTGCAGCCCGATATTGCCATTCGCCCTCAGATCGTGGCTGACATGGTGCAGGAAAGCTTTTGATGGCACAGCACTTCACTAGCTCCCAAGAAGCAGTCATGTGGATGCGAGCGCATGTCACAGGAGCTTTGACGTCGGATAGCCGTTTGGTAAAACCGGGTGATGGATTTATCGCGTGGCCTGGGGTGGCTAATGACCCTCGTAAATTTGTCAACACCGCTTTGAAACAAGGCGCGGCAGTCTGTTTGGTGGAAGCATCTGGCATAGAAGATTTCGAATGTACGGATGCCCGCGTGGGTGTGTACCCAGGACTTCAAACCGCAGCCGGAGCGATAGCGGCAGAATTTTTTGGACACCCTTCAGAAGACATCTTAGTAGTGGCTATTACTGGGACCAATGGGAAAACTTCGACCGCCTGGTGGCTCGCGCAGGCCTTGTCGTCCATGGCGGAGCCAAATGCCTTGCCATGTGCCATGGTTGGAACGCTGGGGATCGGACAGCCGCCATCCGTTAAAACGAAGGACGCGGATAGCGTTAGTTTGCAATCGATTGTCACCACAGGGTTGACGACACCGGATCCGATTCGCTTGCAATCTGCATTACGGGAATTCGTAAACCAAGGACACAAGGTGTGCGCGCTAGAAGCATCGTCGATCGGTATTGAAGAAGCCAGGCTCAATGGGACAGCCATTCGCGTTGCGGTTTTTACCAACCTCACGCAAGACCATTTGGATTACCACGCGACGATGCACGCTTACGGCCAGGCCAAGAAACGGCTGTTCTCGTGGCAAGGCTTGCGCAGTGCAGTGATCAATACCGATGATGTATTTGGTGCGGACTTGGCGCAATCTTTGGCCGCCACGTCGCCAGACATCGACATCTGGACAGTTGCATTGACAGCCAACGCGCGCTTGGTTGCACGCCATATCGTTGCAACACCCCAAGGCCTGCAGTTTGAGGTCATTGAAGATGGTCAATCGATGACCGTTAAAAGCCACATCATGGGCGAGTACAACGTCGCAAATATGTTGTCGGTGATTGCCAGCATGCGCTGCTTGGGAGTGGATTTATCCCAGGCGATTGCTGCCTGCAGTCAGCTGCGCGCAGTGCCTGGGCGCATGGAATGTTTAGGCGGGGACGACGCGCCTTTGGTAGTGGTGGACTACGCCCACACTCCCGACGCATTGCAACAAGCGCTGCAAGCGCTGCGACCGGCTGCGCAGCAACGCGGTGGTGATTTGTGGTGTGTCTTTGGATGTGGCGGTGACCGCGACATCACCAAACGCTCCTTCATGGGCGCGGTGGCGACAGCACAGGCCGACAACATCATTGTCACCAGCGACAACCCGCGCAGTGAGTTGCCTCTTTCCATTATTGAAAATATTCTCGCCGGCGTAAGTCGCTCTGACCGTTTGTCGGTTCAGGTGGACAGGGCGCTGGCGATTGCGAGTGCAGTGGGTCAAGCCAACAATTCAGACGTAATTCTTTTGGCCGGAAAAGGCCACGAAGCCACCCAAGAGATAGCCGGAGTGAAAAGCTATTTCTCTGACCGTGACCATGCGAGTACCGCTCTGCGCCAGCGCGCAAAGGATCGGCGGAGCGTTCACGCATGAGCATTGCAATCCCCAAGCCCATGATGACTTTGGCACAAGCTGCGCAATGGCTTAGCAGCCCCCGATTGATTGGCGACCCAGAGGCTGCGATTTTTCGTGTGCATTCCGATACCCGCACGGTGGAAGCAGGAGATTTATTTGTTGCTTTAGAAGGTGACAAATTCAATGCCAACCATTTCCTGCATGATGCCAAGCGTCTGGGTGCAAGCGCCGTGTTGTGCCGCTCAGGGCTGTCAGTAGAAATGTACCCCGAAGGTTTGGCGCGCATTGAGGTAGAAGACACCAAACTTGCCTTGGGTGAGTTGGCGGCTGGTTGGAGATCGCAGTTTGAGATTCCCTTGATTGCCGTGACAGGGAGCAATGGGAAAACCACGGTGACTCAAATGCTGGCATCGATTCTGAATGCCCATGCGCCCGAAGGCGCAGCGTTGGCGACCCAAGGGAATTTGAACAACGATATTGGCGTTCCCTTGACGCTGCTGCGCATGCGCTCTAAACACCGCATTGCGGTGGTGGAGTTAGGAATGAACCATCCCGGAGAAATAGCAGGATTGGCTGCGATGGCCAAGCCAACCGTTGCGCTGGTCAATAACGCACAACGCGAGCACTTAGAGTTTATGCATACGGTTGAAGCGGTTGCAAAAGAAAACGGCGCTGTGATTTCTGCTTTGGGGTCCGAAGGCATCGCGGTGTATCCGCACGATGATGCATTTGTCGAGGTGTGGAGTACGCTTTCGCAATCGCGCAGCATTTTTGGATTTTCGCAAAATGCCATCGCAGGCAGTGAGACCTTGTCCTGCGCGGATGCGCTTTGGTCGCAAGGAGCGTGGCAGGTTCACGCCCGTGGAAAACTCGGAGGCCAATCAGTTGATTTGCATTACCGCTTAGCGATTGCAGGCCGCCATAACGTCAAAAATTCTTTGGCTGCTGCCAGTTGTGCCGTTGCAGCGGGTATCCCTTTTCAAACGATTGAGGCCGGCTTAGAAGTGTTCATACCCGTCAAAGGACGTTCCCGTGCTTTGTCCTTGCGCCATGGACAGAACGACATCACTCTGATCGATGACAGTTACAACGCTAACCCCGATTCCGTTCGCGCAGCCATTGAGGTTTTGGCGGATCTTCCAGCGCCACGGTTATTGGTTTTGGGTGACATGGGGGAAGTGGGAGATCTCGGGCCGCAATTTCATACGGAAGCGGCAAGTTACGCTCACAGCCAAGGTATTGAGACTCTCTTTGCATTGGGCGAATTGAGCCAAAACGCCGCAGTCGGATTTACCCAAGCTGGCGGACGTGCGCAGCACTTTCAAACCATCGAAGAACTCATTACTGCAATCACAAAGTTATTACCTTCGGTGTCAAGTATTTTGGTCAAAGGATCACGCTTTATGCGATTAGAACGTGTAGTGGAGGCCGTGACATGTTGTTAAGTCTGGCCCAGTGGTTGCAGGGAATATCGCCGGAGTATGGCTATTTCCGGGTATTTCAGTATTTAACGTTTCGCGCAGTGATGGCGGCGCTAACGGCCTTACTGATTGGGCTGGCCGCAGGCCCAGCAGTCATTCGGCGCTTAACCGCATTAAAAATTGGGCAGCCTATTCGCGGCTATGGGATGGAGTCGCATTTGGTTAAAAGTGGGACTCCCACCATGGGCGGTGTTCTCATCTTGATTTGTATCACCGTATCAACGCTCCTTTGGGCGGATTTAAGTAACCGCTTTGTTTGGATTGTGTTGGCTGTCACGTTGGGGTTTGGCGCTATCGGGTGGGTAGACGATTGGCGCAAGGTGGTGCACAAAGACCCAGAAGGTATGCGCTCACGCGAAAAGTACTTTTGGCAATCGGTGATTGGTTTGCTTGCTGCTTTGTATTTGGTTTTCAGTATTTCTGAATCTTCGAACATGCGCGTGCTTGAGCTCTTTTTGAATTGGGTACGTTCGGGCTTTGATGTGAACTTGCCACCCAAAGCGGGATTGCTTTTGCCCTTCATCAAAGAAGTCAGCTATCCCTTGGGAGTGATGGGTTTTGTGGTGTTGACTTATTTGGTAATTGTGGGTTCAAGTAACGCTGTGAATTTAACCGATGGTTTAGATGGTCTGGCCATCATGCCAGTGGTGATGGTGGGTTCGGCCTTAGGTGTCTTTGCCTACGTCGTCGGAAGTACGGTGTATTCCAAATATTTGTTTTTCCCTCATATCTCGGGTGCAGGTGAGTTGTTGATATTTTGTGCTGCGATGGCGGGTGCCGGTTTGGCTTTCTTGTGGTTTAACACCCATCCCGCCCAAGTGTTTATGGGTGATGTGGGCGCCTTGGCTTTGGGCGGCGCACTCGGTACCGTAGCGGTCATCGTTCGACAAGAAATTGTGTTGGCCATCATGGGTGGTGTCTTTGTGGTGGAGGCGCTCTCGGTGATGCTGCAAGTGATGTATTTCAAATACACCCGGAAAAAATACGGCGAAGGACGGCGTTTTTTCAAGATGGCGCCCTTACACCACCATTTTGAAAAACAAGGCTGGAAAGAAACCCAAGTTGTCGTTCGTTTTTGGATCATCACCATGCTCTTGTGTTTGCTTGGGCTCTCCACCTTGAAGCTGAGGTAACGGTGCAATCATTGCGTGATCAACAGGTATTAGTTTTAGGCTTAGGCACCTCAGGCCTGGCCATGGCTCGGTGGTGCGTGCGCCAGGGTGCGCATGTCACAGTTCTCGATACCCGCGAATCTCCACCCATGTTGGCCACATTGAAGGAAGAATTACCGCACGTTTCGTTTGCGTTTGCAAAGATAGACGCGTCCTTCTTAGACAACAAAAAATTCAGCGCTGTTTTTTCTAGTCCGGGACTGTCGCCAGAATCTACAGCAGCTTTGCTAGAAGCGGCGCGGGCCGCTGGCGTGTGGGTCGGAGGTGAATTAAGTTTGTATTCACTTGCGTTGAAAGAGTTAGAAATAGATACAGGCTACGCGCCTAAAGTGCTCGCGATCACCGGCACCAACGGCAAAACAACGGTAACAGCGTTGACCGGACAGTTGGTACAGCGCGCTGGAAAAACGGTGGCAGTCGCAGGAAATATTGGTCCGACATTGCTCGATACCTTGTCTGCAGCGCTGGACGCTCAGGCATTGCCTGAGGTCTGGGTCTTGGAGCTATCAAGTTTTCAGTTAGCGCAAACCTCAGAGTTTGAACCGACCGCTGCCGTCGTTCTCAACCTCAGCCAAGACCATTTGGACTGGCATGTCGACATGGCTGACTACGCGCAAGCCAAAGTGAAAATTTTTGGATCGAATGGTTTGATGATATTGAATCGACAGGATTCGGCTGTCATGGCGATGCTGCCTGCGCCCGTGCGAGTCAAGTTGCAGCGCCCTGTGGAGCGAGCGCACATGACCTTTGGCGTAGACATGCCGCAGCGCCCGGGGGATTTTGGGCTTGAGGATGTGAATGGAATGGTTTGGCTGGTTCGGGCATTAGAGTCAGACGAAACGCTTAAGAAGAGTCGAAATCCACAAGACCAAGAAATACATATTCAACGACTCATGCCGGCCGATGCCTTGCGTATCCGCGGACGGCATAACGCAAGCAATGCCTTGGCTGCACTGGCTTTATGCAGTGCGGCTGGCTGCGCGCTAGGGCCGATTTTGTTTGGTTTGCGCGAATACCGAGGCGAACCACACCGTGTTCAATCCGTAGCGACCATCGACGCCGTTGAATATTTTGACGACAGCAAAGGGACCAATGTAGGCGCCACGGTCGCCGCATTGTGCGGTTTGGGAGAAGAACGCAAAGTGGTTGTCATTTTGGGTGGCGAAGGTAAAGGGCAAGACTTCACACCGCTGCGCGAACCCATTGTTCGTTTTGCAAGAGCGGTCGTACTCATTGGGCGTGATGCGCCGTTGATTCGTGAAGCCTTGGCTGAGCTTGCAGTGTCGATATGGGATGCCGATTCGATGCAGCGCGCCGTTCAGCTTGCCAGCGAAAAAGCCCACAACGGGGATGCCGTATTGATGTCGCCTGCTTGCGCAAGTTTTGATATGTTCAAAAACTATGAGCACCGCGCACAGGTATTTTGTGAAGCAGTTCACTCCCTTGCGCTTGATGCAGGTATCGCGCTTGAGGTGCAGTCATGAACGCGCTAAGACTCACCTTTGGTCGGTGGTTTGGTTTGCCTGATCCGGAGGCAGCGGAGGCTTTGCCCGTTCGTTTGGGACGCCGAGCTGCATACAGCCCCATGCCAGCCAATCTTCAATCGTTTGATCAACCTTTGTTGTGGGTCGTGCTTACTTTGGTGTTATGGGGTGTGGTGATGGTGTATTCGGCAACGATTGCGATGCCTGATAACCCCAAGTTTGCCAACTACGCCCACAGCCATTTCTTGATTCGGCATCTGGTCTCTATTTCGATCGCAATCATTGCGTCCATCATCGCGTTCCAAGTGCCCGTTGAAGTGTGGGAGCGGATTGCGCCCTGGCTTTTTGTTGCGTCAATCTTACTTTTAGTTGCCGTACTACTGCCGTTTGTTGGCAAAGGGGTGAACGGCGCTAGGCGCTGGATTTCACTTGGAGTGATGAATTTTCAGCCTTCTGAATTAGCTAAATTTGCAGTGCTTTTATATGCCTCGAATTACATGGTGAGAAAGATGGATGTGAAAGAAGACTTTTTTCGCGCTGTCATTCCCATGGGGGTTGCTGTGGCCTTGGTCGGGATACTACTTTTGGCAGAGCCCGACATGGGCGCTTTTATGGTGATCGCTGTGATTGCCATGGGAATTTTATTTATTGGCGGAGTCAATGCCCGCATGTTTTTCTTGATTGCCACTATCTTGGTGGTGGCCTTTGGGTTGATGATCGCGCTCAGTGAATGGCGTCGCGAACGCATTTTTGCGTACCTTGATCCGTGGAGTGAAAAGCACGCCTTGGGCAAGGGTTACCAGCTTTCACACTCTTTGATAGCGATAGGCCGAGGTGAAATATTCGGCGTAGGTTTAGGCGGGAGTGTCGAAAAACTGCATTGGCTTCCCGAAGCACACACTGACTTCTTGCTAGCCGTGATTGGCGAGGAGTTTGGTCTTTTTGGCGTGGTCATTTTGATTGGCCTTTTCTTGTGGCTTACGCGTCGGATCATGCACATTGGTCGCCATGCGATTGCACTGGACCGTGTGTTTGCCGGATTGGCTGCACAAGGCGTGGGAATTTGGATGGGCTTTCAAGCCTTTATCAATATGGGTGTGAACCTTGGTGCTTTACCAACCAAAGGCTTAACTTTGCCTTTGATGAGTTACGGTGGTTCGGCCATTTTGATTAATTTGGTGGCGTTGGCTTTGGTCATGCGGATTGATTATGAGAATCGCCGCATGCAACAAGGAGGTCGCTCATGAACCGTCCTTGTGCGTTGGTGATGGCCGGAGGCACGGGAGGACATATCTTCCCAGGCTTGGCTGTTGCACAAGCGTTGCGAGACAAGGGTTGGCGTGTCCACTGGTTGGGAACGCCTAACAGTATGGAAACGCAATTGGTTCCTCTGCGCGGATTCACCATGGAACTGGTGGATTTTTCGGGCGTCAGGGGCAAAGGTGTGATGACGTGGGTCCGGTTACCTTGGCGTTTGCTGCGTGCGTGTTTTCAGAGCTTCCAAGTGTTGCAGCGGGTGCGTCCTGATGTGGTCTTGGGCTTTGGCGGCTACATCAGTTTGCCGGCTGGCTTGGTGACGGTCTTGCGGCGTATTCCTTTGGTATTGCATGAGCAAAATGCGATTGCAGGGATGGCCAATCAGGTGCTCTCCAAAGTGGCGGCTCGTGTATTTACCGCATTTCCCAATGTGATGAGAAA
>CAMDAN010000064.1 GCA_945888535.1 Bordetella parapertussis | reverse complement strand
GGTGAAGGCCTGAGCCTCAGCGCCCAAGAGTGGACTGACATGCTGGCGACTTGGGTAGACAAATACCCCATCATTAGCATTGAAGACGGTATGGCCGAAGGCGATTGGGATGGCTGGAAGTTACTCACCGATCGTTTGGGTAAAAAAGTCCAGATCGTGGGCGATGACTTGTTTGTCACCAACACCAAAATTTTGAAAGAAGGCATTGACAAGGGCATCGCCAATTCGATTTTGATCAAAATCAACCAAATCGGAACCTTGAGCGAAACCTTTGCGGCTATTGAAATGGCCAAGCGCGCGGGTTACACCGCCGTCATCAGCCACCGCTCTGGTGAAACGGAAGATTCGACCATTTCAGACATCGCCGTCGGAACCAACGCGGGCCAAATCAAGACGGGCTCCTTAAGCCGCTCTGACCGCATGGCCAAGTACAACCAACTGTTGCGTATCGAAGAAGATTTGGGCGAAATAGCCGTATACCCAGGACGTGCAGCGTTCTACAACTTGCGCTAAGATTTGACCATGGGTCGCCGTCATGTTCCTGCCGTTCTCTTGGTCTTGCTCTTAGCGTTGCAAGCCCAACTCTGGTTTGGGCGTGGCAGTCTTCCCAATGTGGCCCAGCTAACCCAAGAGCTCGCGCAGCAAAAGCAGAGCAATGCCCAAGCGGTCTTAGCCAATGAACGCTTGGATGCGGAGATCCGTGATTTGCGTGAGGGGCTCGAAACAGTCGAAGAAAAAGCCCGCATGGAACTGGGTATGGTCAAGCCCAACGAGATTTTTGTGCAACTCTCTAAGTAAGCGCAAGCTGGCTTAGGGACTGCAACGTCCACCCCATGAAGATCGCTATCCTGGGCGCTGAATGCAGCGGCAAAACGGCTTTGGCGCAGCGACTGGCTGCTGAACTCACACACCAAGGTTTTTCGGCCTGCTTTGTATCTGAAGCCCTGCGCGAATGGTGCGATTCGAATCAAAGAACACCAAAGGCCAATGAACAAACCGCCATTGCCAAGTTGCAAATACAACGCATTCAAGACGCCCCAGCGGTTGACTACTTGATTGCAGACACCACCGCATTGATAACGGCCATTTACAGCGAGATCATTTTCAACGACACCTCACTCTATCCCTTAGCTTTAGAAAGTCAGCGGGGTTTTGATCTGACTTTTGTGATGGGTTTAGATTTGCCATGGGTCGCTGACGGCATCCAACGCGATGGGGTTGCTATTCAATCCGTGTTCGATGCGACGTTACGCAACGTCCTAAAAAGTCAAGGCATCGGTTTCAGCGTGATCTACGGTACGGGTGACGAACGCTTTAATAATGCGATTGCTACAATTTCAAAAGCCCAACATCCGCCTCAGGAAAAAAACACAAGGCAAGCCCCCTGGCAGTTGGTTTGCGACAAATGCTCGGACGCGCAGTGCGAGCACCGCACCTTTACTGATTTGCTTGAAGCCAAGCCGCAGCTATAAAAACGTCAGTGGGGTTTGGACCCAGGGGCAAGTTGCTGGGCCGGATCAACAAACAGGCGGGCGGCATCGATCGGATCAAAACGGTATTGCACGCCGCAAAATTCACACGCCACTTCAATGTCAGGGCGCTCAGTCAAAATACTTTGCGCCTCATCGGCACCCAAACTCACAATCATCTTGGCCACGCGTTCTCGGCTGCAGCTACAAGCAAAGCGGGGCGCAGCATTCCCTTCTAATGGCTCAAACCGGGTGATGGGCTCTTCCCAAAACAAGCGCCGCAAAATCGTATCGACATCCAAAGTCAAAAGCTCTTCGCTTTTGAGACTGCTGGCCAATATGGCGATGCGGTTGTAATGTTCATTCAGACCAATTTCATCTTCGTTGTCTTTGCTCACCATGCTGCCCGAAAGGTTGCCCGTACCTTGTAAAGGCAGACGCTGAATCAGTAAACCTGCAGCCACGTTCGCGTTGGCGGCAAGTACTAATGTCGTATCGAGTTGTTCGCTTTGCAGCATGTAGTGCTCCAAGACTTCGCTCAAACGCGCAATCGGTTTGCCTAGATCATCAAACAGCGGGACCACGCCTTGGTAGGGTTGCTGGCCTGGAAACTTCACTTTCGGGTCTAAGGTAATCGCGCACCGGCCTTGGTTGGTGACATTAACCATCTGACTCAAGCTCGCCTGGGCTTTTACTGGCGCCATCACCGAGGCTGTGGCCCGCAATTCAAAGTCCGATTGCACCTCGACCACGGCCAATTTGACAGGGCCGTCGCCCATGATTTGCAAAATCAATGCGCCATCAAATTTGATGTTGGACTGCATCAATACGCCGGCAGCCACCATCTCTCCAAGCATGTCGCGCACTGGCGCAGGGTATCCGCCGTGCTCGCTATTGGAGGCACGACGGCGCAAAATCTCGGTCCACGCATCGGTCAAACGCACGATGCTGCCTCTGACAGGCAATCCATCGAATAAAAATTTATGTAATTCAGACAATTTTGCGAAACTCCGATTGGTAGCGGCGGGCGTTTTCAATGTAATGCTGTGCGCTCGCTCGCAGCCCCTGCATTTGCTCAGGGGTTAATTGACGAACCACTTTAGCTGGGCTGCCAATAATCATCGAACCATCCGGGAACTCTTTGCCTTCGGTCACCAAAGCGCCGGCACCCACCAAACAGTTCCTTCCGATTTTGGCCCCATTCAAAATGATGGCGCCGATTCCAATCAGTGATTCATCGCCGATGGTGCAGCCGTGAAGCATCACTTTGTGGCCTACCGTCACATATTTCCCAACGGTCAAAGGCATGCCGTAGTCGGCATGTAACACGCTGCCATCTTGAATATTGCTTCCTTCGCCAATGGAAATGTGCTCCGTGTCGCCGCGAATCACTACGCCAAACCACACGCTGGAATCTTTTGCAAGCGCCACCCGGCCCATCACCTGGGCGCTATCGGCCACCCACGCAGACTCAGCGACTTGGGGGGAAAGGTCTGCCAGTTCGTACATTGCCATAGTTATTCCTGTGGATAAAACCCGTTGAGATTACCTAGAATTGTAGAGATGGAAATCAGACAACGTGCTTATGACGCTTTTTGCCTTTGCGAACCCCTAGACAAGGTGCGCGCTGTGATGGCGCTTTGGAGCGATGCGCCCCTTGCCGATTGCGACACGGCGCGTGATTTTGTCTCGCCCTCAGAGCCCGGTCGCCCAGGCAAGCCCGACTTGGTCGGCCCTAAAGATGTGCCGAAACGCTCCGCCTATACGCCACAAGGTCACGCCGCTTTGGTTCACTCGATTGCACATATCGAATTCAACGCCATCAATTTGGCGCTGGATGCGGTATGGCGATTTGCGAATTTGCCGCAGGCTTACTACCGCGACTGGCTCGGGGTTGCGTATGAAGAAGCGCAACACTTTTCATTGCTTGAAGGCCACCTGCAACAGTGCGGTTACCGCTACGGTGATTTTGTGGCCCATGATGGGCTTTGGACGGTTTGTGCGGATACCCAGCACGATGTGCTTGCCCGCATGGCGCTCATTCCGAGAACGATGGAGGCGCGGGGCTTGGATGCCACCCCCATGGTGCAAACCAAATTACGCAAAGTGGGTACGCCACAGGCCTTGCAAGCCGTTGAGATTTTAGAATTGATATTGAAAGAGGAAGTCGGCCACGTGGCCATTGGCAACCATTGGTACCACTGGCTTTGCGAGCAAAACGGCGTTGACGCAACGACGTTTTACAAAGACGCCACGCTACGCTTCCGAGCCCCCACGCCCAAACCACCCTTTAATATTCCAGCGCGATTACAAGCGGGCTTTACCCCTGAAGAAATCGCCGATCTCCCGCACCACCAACCCCGCCCTTAAGACTTAGCCTCGTGGATGGTGCGCTGCATGCAATTGCGCCAAGCGCTCACGGGCAACGTGGGTGTAGATGGTTGTTGTCGAAATGTCGGCGTGGCCCAAAAGCAGTTGTACCGCGCGTAAATCCGCGCCATGGTTGAGTAAATGGGTCGCAAACGCGTGGCGCAAGGTATGGGGCGAAAGCGCAGACCGAATGCCAGCGGCCAAGGCGTATTTTTTAACGACCATCCAAAACATCACCCGGGACATCGCTACGCCAGGATTCGTTCCTTGGGTAGTGACAAATAAATCATCGGTTTGCTTACCCGCAAGCAAGGTCGCACGGGCTCCGTCTAAGTACTGCCGCAGCCAACTCGCAGCCACTTCGCCAAACGGCACCAAACGCTCCTTCGCGCCTTTACCCATCACCCGAAGCACTTGGTCATTCATTCCGATGTTCAAAGTTTTAAGCGTCACCAACTCGCTGACCCGAAGTCCGCTGGCATACATCAACTCCAACATGGTTCGGTCGCGTACGCCCAAAGCGGCAGTGGTATCCGGCGCTGCCAACAAATCCTCCACCTGGGCCTCGGTCAAGGTCTTAGGAACACGCAAGGCCTGTTTAGCCGCTTGCAGCTTTAATGTGGGATCGATTTGGATGCGGCCTTCACGCAAAGCCCACCGAAAGTAACGCTTAAATACGGTCAGTCGGCGGTTGGCCGTCGTGGCTTTGGTGCTGGCGTGTTGGGCAGAAAAATAGCCAAGAACATCTTGCTCCGTGATGCTGACCAAGGCCGCGCCCTGGCGAAAGGCCAACAACTGGCGCAGGTCACGCCGATAGGCTTCCAAGGTGTTCTTTGACAAGCCCTCTTCTAACCACAACGCATCAATGAAAATGTCAATTGACTCATCAAAAAGCGTTGGCCCAGCGATTGGACCAACGCCTGTTTTGCCACCCAATGGCAAGATCAGTCCAAACTCAATTTGGCGGACTCAACCACCCGTTTGTACACCGCGTATTCCGCGCGAATTTGCTCAGTAAACTGCTCCGGGGTGTTTGCAATAATCAAAGAGCCGGTATCTTCAATACGCTTTTTTACGATCGGGTCTTCCAAGGCTTTGCGCACTGCTGCGTTGACTTTGTCGACGACTTCTTTCGGCAAGCCTTTCGGTCCATAAATTCCGTAAAACGCCATCCGGTTAACCGGCTCTAAACCCAGTTCCTTGAAGGTCGGAACATTGGGCAGTTGGCTTAAGCGCTGCGGTGCAGCCACCACAATGGGCACCAATCTATTGGCCTGAATAAAAGGCAAGGCCGATGGCAAATTGTCAAAGGTCATGAGAACCTGACCGGCGACCGTGTCGTTAAGCGCGGGACCCGCGCCGCGGTAAGGAATATGGGTGACAAACACGCCTGCTAAGTTTTTATACAACTCCATTTGCAGGTGACCAATGCCTCCCGTGCCAGAGGAAGAGTAGGAATGTCGGCCAGGATGCTTTTTTAGCTCAGCCACATAGGATTTGTAGTCTTTTGCCGGAAAGCTAGGGTGGACTGCAATCACATTGGGCGTCGCTGCAATGTTGATGATGGGGGTGAAGTCCGTCATCGCGTTGTAGGGTATTTTGGGGTTAATCGCAGGGTTGGCCGCTACGGTTGAGACGGTCGCCATTCCCAATGAATAGCCATCGGGTGCTGATTTCGCCGTTTCGTTGGCCCCGATCACGCCACCACCACCTGCTTTGTTTTCGATGACGACGGTTTGACCCAGTGCTTTACCCAAGGGCTCTGCGATGACGCGGGCAATGATGTCGGTCGTTCCGCCGGGTGCAAAGGGGACTTGGAGCTTGATGACTTTGTTGGGATACGCTTGCGCCCATAAAGTTCCAACGGGTAACAAAACCAAACTCAAAATACGCGCGCACTTAAAAAGATAACGGTGCATGGTGAAGTGTCCTTGAAGTGGGATGGGAGGTGAGTAGTCATATTACATCCCTCCAACAGCGTTGCCTATGGGCTATTACCCCAACGCTTTAGCTCAAAGTCTTTTGACCCGTGACTGTTATCCTTGGCCCGTGAATTACGCCCAACTCCTATTCCCTGATTTTTCGCTGATTCTGATCGGCTACCTCATTTGTCGGTTTACCGCGCTCAACCGCTCCATTTGGGTGCATGTCGATGCTTTGGTGTACTACCTGCTTTTCCCCACGCTTTTGTTTTATTCGATTATCAAAAGCCCCTTGGACTTGAGTGAGGCGGCTAAATTGGTGGGCGCTGGCTGGACAGTGCTCGGAGTGGGCGTGGCTTTGGCCTACGCTCTGCCCTATCTCCCTGGACTGCGAAAACACATGCCTGTGCGATTGCACGCCGCCTCGGTGCAGGTTGGTTTTCGGTTTAACTCCTTCATTGCGCTGGCTTTGGCCGAGCGCTTGGCCGGACCTGCCGGGCTGTTAGAAATTGCGGTGCTGATTGGCGTGTGCGTGCCCTTGGTGAATGTGGCAGCGGTGTGGCCTATGGCACGCGGAAGCCAAAAACATTTTGGTAAAGAGTTACTGCGTAACCCGTTGATATTGGCTACGGCCTCGGGCTTGTTGGCTAATCTCTGCGGATTGTCATTGCCCCATTGGTTGGAGCCGACCGTGAGCCGGATTGGCGCTTCTTCTTTGGCTTTGGGCTTGATGGCAGCGGGTGCTGGAATGCAAATTGGGGCCTTGGCTAACGGTAAAGTTCTGGCCTCCTCGGTCTTACTGATTCGCCACTTAATCTCTCCGCTGGTGGCTTTGGCAGCGGCGTATGCGTTTTCTCTGAGCGCCAGCCAAGCCACTATTTTGTTGGCCTACTCCGCCATCCCCACAGCGGCAACCTGCTACGTTTTAGCCAGCAAGATGGGCTATGACGGAGCGTATGTGGGTGGGTTGGTCACCTTATCGACCCTGCTTGGAATGCTCAGCCTGACTTTTTCTTTGGGCTTTTTACGGCCGCTGTATTTGGTTTAGGTCGAACTCGGGTCTTGCGCCAAGGCCCAGGCCACGTGCTCGCGCACGATCGCACTAGGATGATCCAAGCGGCGCATTAAAGCGCTGCGCCACTGCGGTTTTTCTAACGACGCGCTTCGCATCGCGTTGCCCAGCGCAATAGCTACATTGCGCAACCACTGCGCATGGCCAATGCGGCGGATGGGGCTGCCCTCGGTGTAGCTTAAAAATTCTTCCTCGCTCCAATCCAGCAGCCGGGTCAACGATGCGCCAGTCAAACCCTCGCGACTGTCAAAGTCCTTCAAGCTGCTGCGCTGCGCATATTTATTCCAAGGACACGCCAGTTGACAGTCGTCGCATCCATAAATCCGGTTCCCCATCAACGGACGCAGCTCCACCGCTATCGAGCCAGCGTATTCGATGGTGAGGTAGGAAATGCAGCGCCGTGCGTCGAGCTGGTAGGGCGCCACGATCGCTTGCGTCGGGCACACATCGATGCATGCGGTGCACGATCCGCAATGGGTGGATATGGGAGCAGTCGGCTCCAGCGCCATATCAATAAAGATTTCTCCCAAAAAAAACATCGAGCCCGCTTCGCGGTTTAACACCAGCGTATGTTTGCCGCGCCAACCCAAGCCACTGCGCACCGCAAGCTCGGCCTCTAGCACTGGGGCCGAATCTGTGAATGCGCGGTGGCCTAGGGGACCGATGTGCCGAGATAAACGCTCGGCTAATTTTTGGAGTCGCTGTCGCATGACCTTGTGGTAATCGCGCCCCCGCGCATAAACCGACACGGTTCCTTGATCAATTTTATGGAGACCTGCAAACTCTAGGGCCTGCCAGTCCCCGGGCGTCTGGCTTGGCAGATAATCCATTCGCGCGGTGATAACGCTGAGCGTTCCCGCAACGAGTTCCGTAGGGCGTGCACGCTTGAGTCCGTGGCGCTCCATGTAGTCCATCTCACCATGAAAGCCGTGTTCCAACCATGCCAACAAGCCGGGCTCAGCCGATGACAAATCTACGCCTGCGATGCCAATCTGGGAAAAGCCCAACTCCTGCGCCCAAGCCTGCAGCTGCCCCAGCAAGGGTGGCGTCGGTGGTTGTGGTGGTGGGCTAGCCTGCGCGTTATGGGTATTCACACGCCGATTGTAAAAACTCTGCCGCTGCGTCTGGTTTGGCCTGACGAAGCGGCGACACAAGCCTTTGCGAATACCTTAGCCCAAGCGCCGGGGCTAGGCAACGCCTTCATTGCTTTGCACGGCGACCTAGGCGCTGGAAAAACCACCTTGGTGCGGCATCTGTTGCATGCGATGGGCGTTACCGGTCGGATAAAAAGCCCCACTTACGCGGTCGTGGAGCCGTATGAACTGCCCCGCATGGCAATTTGGCATTTTGATTTTTACCGTTTTAACGATCCCGAGGACTGGGAAGACGCCGGGTTTCGCGATATTTTTTCAGGGTCCGGACTCAAACTCGCCGAGTGGCCTGAAAAAGCCGCTTCGGTTTTACCGGCAGTCGATCTCGATATCTTCATTCGCACCGACACCGATACCCAGCGCCAAGTCAGCGTCGTTGCCAATACAGCTACAGGCGCTGACTTGCTGCATTTTCTTTCTGGGGAACCGCAATGAAGCGGCGGACGTTCCTAGAAACTGGAGCCGTCGTATTGACGCTGGGTGTGAGCCCCTTGGCACGCGGAGCCAACATCATTACGGTGCGCATTTGGCCCGCGCCTGAATACTCACGGGTCACGATTGAGTCTGACAGCGCTTTAAGCACCACCCACACCTTTGTCGCCAACCCGCCCCGATTGGCGGTGGACATTACTGGCGTGACCCTTAACCCTGCGCTCAAAGAATTGGTAGCCAAGGTCCAACCCGGCGATCCTAATATTGCAGGGATTCGCGCGGGCCAATTTACCCCCACCGTAGTGCGCTTGGTGATTGACCTCAAGCAAGCCATTCGACCGCAGGTCTTCACGCTGGCGCCTGTGGCGGCTTACCAGCACCGCTTGGTATTTGACCTCTACCCCGCCCAAGCCATCGATCCCTTGGACGCATTGATCGCCCAACATATCCCGTCCAAGTCGCAATCAGCAAGCTCCGACCCGCTGGGTGAGTTAATGGCACAACACAGTGGCAAGCCCACCAATAAAAAGGCAAGTGCGCCGACTGCCCCGCTTTCTCCTACCTCCTCCACGCCAGCAGCCAAAACCACGCCACTCGCAAGCCCCGGCGCCAACACCAGCCAAGGACCCACGACATCCACTACCGACCGGCTCATCATCATTGCGCTCGACCCAGGCCACGGCGGCGAAGACCCCGGGGCCGTGGGGCCAGGCGGCACGCATGAGAAAAACGTGGTCCTCAAATTAGCTCGCCTGCTGCGCGACAGAATCAATGCCGCAGAAGTCAAGGGAATGACGATGCGAGCCTACTTAACCCGCGACGGCGACTTCTTTGTGCCGCTGCATGTGCGGGTTCAAAAAGCGCGGAGGGTTCAGGCCGACCTTTTTATGAGTTTACATGCCGATGCCTTTTTTACCCCCCAACCCCAAGGCGCAAGCGTGTTTGCCTTAAGCCAAGGCGGCGCATCCAGCAGCGCGGCGCGGTGGATGGCGGCCAAAGAAAACAAGGCCGATTTGATTGGGGGTTTGAACGTCAAAGCCAAGGATGCAGTGGTTCAAAGCGCTTTGCTGGACATGAGCACGACAGCGCAGATTACCGACAGTCTCAAGCTCGGCGGCTCTCTTTTAGGAGAAATCGGTCGGGTTGGGAAGTTACACAAATCGCGGGTAGAACAAGCGTCCTTTGCCGTCCTAAAAGCCCCCGACATCCCAAGCGTTTTAGTGGAAGCCGCCTTTATTAGCAACCCCAAAGAAGAAGCCAAACTCAATAGCGAGGAATACCAAAACCAACTCGCAGACGCATTGATGCGCGGAATTTTGATCTACTTTAGTAAAAACCCACCGCTTTCGCGGAGTCGCAAGACAGGTTAAAACGGGTTAGTAACGGTTTATTTTGCGGCTTGACGTCGTGCCCGCCAGGCACCAAAAAACACCAACAGGCCAGGGACCAAGATCATCGCCCAGATGATTTTTTCTAAATGCAGTTTCACCCAGGGAATGTTGCCAAAAAAGTAACCCACCGTTACCAACGACCCCACCCACAAAGCGCCGCCTAACACATCGTAAAACGTGAATTTCGATCGGGTCATATTGGCTACTCCGGCAACAAACGGGGCGAAGGTGCGTAAAAAGGGCATAAAACGCGCCGCCACAATCGTGATGCCGCCGTAGCGTTCGTAAAACGCATGGGCCTGGTCAAACGCGGCCTTATTGAAGAGCCTGGAATCTTCCCATTGGAATACTTTGGCCCCAAGGTAACGGCCCACGGTGTAATTGCATTGGTTGCCTAAAACCGCCGCAGCAAAAAGTAGAACCACCGTCAACGGGTAACTCATCAATCCCAAACCACACATCGCACCCACCACAAAAAGCAAAGAGTCTCCGGGAAGAAAAGGCATGACCACAACGCCGGTTTCAACAAAAATAATCAGAAACAGCAGCGCATAAACCCACATGCCATATTGGGTGACAAACATTTCGAGGTATTTGTCAATGTGAAGAATAAAGTCAAGCAGTGTGGTGAAGAGTTCCATAGGCGCCATTATCGTTGCCCGCGCCTCTAGAATGCTTCGGTGAACGTAAGCACCCTTCCCACGCTGCCCCCCATCCCTGTGCGTCGTCCTATCCGCGAACTGCCGGATGAACTGATCAGCCAAATCGCTGCAGGCGAAGTGGTGGAGCGACCCGCCTCGGTGGTGCGCGAACTCGTTGACAACGCGCTTGACGCAGGGGCTCGAAACGTTACGGTGCGTTTGCTCTCTGGTGGCGTACGCTTGATTGCGGTCGAAGACGATGGCATGGGCATCCTGCGCGATGAGCTGCCGATTGCTTTCAAACGCCACGCAACCAGCAAAATTGGCAGTCTCCATGATTTGGAATCGGTGAGCACCATGGGCTTTCGGGGTGAGGCCTTGGCGGCCATCAACTCTATTGCCGATTGCGCTATTTTGTCCCGCGCCAACCAGCAAAGTGAAGCATTTCTTTTGGATGGTCGAACCGGTGAATTGCGTCCCGTCGCCCGAGCGCAAGGGACTACCGTGGAAGTCAAAGAACTTTTTTACAGCACGCCTGCACGGCGCAAATTTTTAAAAACCGATGCCACCGAGTTAGCCCACTGCATCGAAGCAGTTCGCCGCCACGCTTTGGCCCGACCTGATGTAGGTTTTGAAATTTGGCACGAAGGCAAACTAGCCGAGCAATGGCGTGCTTGGCCCCTGGAAGGCTCGCTTGCCACCTCAGGCGAAGCGCTTGACCGGCGCTTGGCGGATGTCTTAGGCCCCGACTTTTTGAAACAATCGATTGCTGTCGATTGGCACAAAGAAAACGAAGGCCAAAGTATCCGGGTTTGGGGTCGGGTTGGGATTCCTGATGCGGCCCGTTCGCGTGCGGACCAGCAGTTTTGCTATGTCAATGGGCGCTTTGTGCGCGACAAAGTCCTGACCCACGCGGCGCGAAGCGCCTACGAAGACGTCTTGCACGGCCACCGCCAACCGATCTATGCGCTCTACCTGAGCATGGACCCCGCGCGGGTCGATGTCAACGTGCATCCCACCAAAATTGAAGTGCGTTTTCGTGACAGCCGCGAAGTCCACCAAGCCGTTCGCCACGCCACCGAAGACGCCTTGGCAGCGCCCCGTGCGGCTACGGCCCAGCAACCTAAGGGAGCTCCGCACAGTCTGGCCGACCAGCCAATGCTGCCGACTTCGTTGCTAGCTGCCCCCTTTTATGCGTCCCAAGCCGCCATCCCTTTTCGCGCTAACGACTCCTCAGTGGGGCACCGCGTTAATGATTTGCAAGCGCTGTGGCAACCCTCACCGCAGCAGGCTACGCAAGCGCCGTTGGAAGCGTTGGCTGCCGATCCTTTTACCTCAGGCGAATGGCCGCTGGGTCGCGCAATTGCACAAATTCAAGGCATCTACATCTTGGCCGAGAACGCGCAGGGCTTGGTCATCGTCGACATGCATGCTGCGCATGAACGGATTGTTTACGAGCGGCTTAAAGCCCAAGCCAACGCGCATATTGCAAGCCAACCTTTGCTTATCCCCGCCACGTTTGCCTGCACCCCTGCCGAACACGCCACGGTGGAAGCGAACACCGAAACCTTGCTGGCTTTGGGATTAGAAATCAGTGTGTTCTCTCCTAAAACTCTGGCGGTTCGCGCAGTTCCGACTTCGCTTGCGCAAGGTGACGCCGTTGAACTGGCGCGTAGCGTTTTGGCAGAATTAGCCCAACACGATGCCAGTACCGTTTTGGATCGCGCCAAAAACGAATTGCTCGCCACCATGGCCTGCCACGGCGCAGTGCGTGCCAACCGTAAGCTCACGTTGGAAGAAATGAATGGGCTGCTGCGCCAAATGGAAGATACCGAACGCAGCGACCAATGCAACCACGGCCGCCCCACATGGCGTTCGATTTCTATTGCGGATTTAGACAAGCTCTTTTTACGAGGACGTTAACGCCATGACTATTCGTCGCCGTTCCTTTTCTGCGTTGTTACCGGCAGCGCTTTGGTCTGCGTTTGCAAAAAATTCTTTTGCACAAGAGATTTTTATTTCTGACACGCATTCGCACTCCAATATGACACGGCAATATTTTGATCGATGCTTTGAGTGTGAGCTGACTGCGTCCAAAGTGAGCCTTGTATCGTGGGCTGCTGTCGCGGATGGTCCATTCATTGCGCGAAATGCCAACGGGGGAATTCAAGTCAATTTCAAACCAAGTCCAAAGGAATACCAAGATACATTTCTGCGCCAAATTTTCAATATGCAGTCAAGAATTCATAAAGAAAATTTAAAAATTGCAAGAACTGCTGATGACATTGACCGCGCCCTCAAGGGTGAGCTTCATATCGTTCTTTCTACGGAAGGGGCACATTATTTAGGCGGGGAGCTCCGGTTTTTAAATCTTGCATACAACAAAGGTATTCGGCAAATCGGACTAGGCCACTTTGTAGAAGGCGACATTCTCGATGTCCGAACGGAGCCCGCAAAGTTAGGAGGCTTGAGCGAATTTGGAAAAACAGTGATTCAAAGGTGCAATGCGCTTGGCATCCTTATCGATTTAGCGCATTCCAATGAAAATTCGGCATCGCAAGCTCTGCAAACATCTTCTCAACCTATGCTTTGGTCACATAGCAACATCACTGCTTCACCATTCGTATTTGAAAATACGAAACCGCATAAAACGATGATGAGTTTGGGTTTAGACAATGCAAAAATTCTTGCATCTAAGGGTGGTGTGATCGGAATATGGCCAAGTCGGTCAGATTTTGATACGCCCGATGCCTACATTGATGGCTTGCAAGCTGCCACTTCCATGATCGGCGCAGACCACGTTGCTTTTGGCACCGATATGCAAGGTCTTTCTACCCAGGCCACCATGATGACCGACTACAGCGGCATGCGCGATATTGTCAATCGCATGTTGGCTAAAAATATGCCAGAGGCGGTGGTTAGAAAAGTAGCCAGTGAAAACTACGGTCGCCTGCTTAAAACGGTGTTTAACGGACGGACTGCGCCCGATCCCATGTGAGCCTGCCCCTTCCCCAACCCCAACCCGTTCGCAGCGAACTGCGTGTCCTATGGCAACTCACTTGGCCTATTTTGGTGGGTCAACTGGCAAACGTCGGCATGTCCGTGTCGGATGTCGCCATGGCTGGACACGCCTCGGCCCAAGACCTGGCGGGTATCTCTTTGGGCGTGTCGGTGTGGAATATGGTCATCATTACCCTGATGGGAGTCATGATGTCGGTCAGTCCTTTGGTGGCCCACCATGTGGGGGCAAAGGCTTTGCACAAAGTACCCCATGAAGTGCGCCAGGCGCTTTGGAAAGCTGTGATTCTTGGCGTTATCGCGATCGCCATCATGCAGTCCACCGTGTTTATTTTTGAAGCCATGGAACTAGAACCTGTGACTCGCAGCGTGGCCATTGGTTTTGTGGTGATCACTAGCTACTCGATGCCCGCTTTTGCTGTTTACCGGGTTTTGTACGGGTACAGCGCTAGCCTGAATCAAACCAAACCACTGATGGTCGTTGCGATTGGGGCACTGGCACTTAATATTTTTCTCAACTGGGTTTTGGTGTTTGGACACTGGGGCTTCCCCCGGTTGGGCGGTTTAGGTTGCGCGTGGTCCACGCTGTTGTGCGTTTGGGCGAATTTAGGGGGCTTGCTGTGGTGGATGCGGCGCAGTCCTGCTTACCGAAGCACCTGGCCTTTTTCACGGTTTGAGTGGCCGCATGGCCCCAAGTTGCGCAGCTTGTTGCAATTGGGTTTGCCTATTGGGATTACCTATTTTGCCGAAACCAGTGCTTTTGGCCTGATCGCTTTTTTAATCGCTCGGTTTGGCAGCACAGAGATCGCGGCCCACCAAATCGCGCTGAACTTCACCTCGCTGGT
>CAMDAN010000063.1 GCA_945888535.1 Bordetella parapertussis | reverse complement strand
CGTTTTAATTTTATTGATCGCTTTAATTGGACCTGTTCATGCGCAGTCAATTGGCGTTTGGAATAATGCTTCCGAAGGATTTCGCAGCCAAGGAATGGTCAGAATGGGATTGGCTTCTGCGAATCCCTCACCCATTCATGCGTATCAAGCTGAGAATCACCTTGCAAAACAGTATCAAGATCGCATTGGTGCTGGTATTGATCAACGCATGGGTCAACTAAAGACGCGAATAGTTTTGATATCGTCTGACAGGCATATTGTTTATCAGAATTACGCAACGCAATCAATGCGGTCATCAACACCCCTTGGCTATTCGATGTCAAAAAGTCTTACTTCTTTGACAGTAGGGCATGCACTTTGCGCGAATCCAAATGTTGTCTTGTCAACCAAAGCAGAAGTATTGATACACCAACTTAAAGGCAGTTCATGGGGACAATCAAGCATTGAAGAATTACTGCTAATGAAAAGTGGCTCTGCACGTCAAGATCCACAAAGTAATGGCTGGCAATCTGAAGCGGTTGCGCTTGCGCATCGACCTGTCTATGTTGGCGGACGTACACAAGATGTGTTGGATCTTATGATTAAACACGATCTCAAAGAATTTAAGCCTGGAACTTCTCACCAATATAGCAACTATGACACTTTGACTTTGGGATTTGTAGTCGAAGCAATTACCGGAAAGAAATTTCACGAGTATTTCTATGAAACAATTTGGAAAGAAATTGCAGCCAACAAAAATGGAGCTTGGTTGGTCAATGGTCTTGATCAAACTTACACATCTGCCGGGTTTAGCGCTGCACCAGAGGATTGGCTCCGAATTGGGCACTATGTCATTGACCAAATCAATACAAAAACCTGCCTTGGCCAGTTCCTAAGTAAGGCAATTGAACCCAAGGAACGTAGTTTTACGCCCACGAGGTGCTATGGCTATCAAATTTGGAATTGGTGTCAGAAGGATACGTTTTTTTTCCTGGGGTATGGAGGTCAGTATCTAATTATGAATCCCAGTAAACGCTGGGTAGCTTATGTTCATCAGACAACCCACGAGAACGATGCGCAACTTATCGCTCTATTGTCAAGCGGGCTTTTTCTTGAAAATAACAAATGAAATCGCTCATCTAACTGCTTAGGGATGACCCATGCAGAATCAAAAACTTGGAAACGTATCCAACAATAATCCAGCATAGCTTCACCGCTTGGCGCGCCTTGTGCAAGGACTTTTATTATGCTGCGCTTCCATAGACAGGTGTTGCACACCAATTGAGCAACGCACAGGAGTGCGGATGTGCCGACGGCTTGAGGTTGACCCGGATGGGCGAGCGTAAAGTAAACTGACGCTTAAATAAGTGCTAATGAATGCGGTTTGAGTTCTGACTGTTTTCCAGCTGTTTCAGTAACTTGAGCTAAGCAGAGCAAGCTGCTTCGCGTGATACATCCCTGGGCCTACAAACACCAACGCCCATGTTTATTTAAGAAATAAACGCCTTTTGATAGCTTCGATCTACCAATACATCGAGTAAGTATGAAAAATAAGATTTACTTCAAAGCATCTGTCTTGGTCTTTTTCCTGGCTCTGCTGTCTCAACTAGCGATGGCTCAGGAGTGGGTGACTTGGTCCCAAGAGAAGTATCAAACCGGCTATTTCACAGAACAAAAGTTCAACAGTAAAACTTTTGAACCGTCTGCAATACCTCGTGATCTTCCTCGCAAGAATCTAAGCTCTAGGGACGAGGAAAAGAATCGGATCATGTCCGATCTCTTTGATAAGGCTGCTTCAAATTTAGCCATGCTTGCCATCGATAGAGGTCAGATAGTCCTGGAGAAATACAAACAAGGTCTAGGGCCTCAGACTAAATTTTTCTCCTGGTCAATGAGCAAAAGTTTAACGGCCTATACGGTTGGCTTAGGCTTGTGCGAAAGGGGGACTGCCGAATTGAATCAACCCTCCAAGTCAATAGCGCCAAATCTGGGCGGTACAAGCTTTGGAAATGCCAATATAGCTGAGTTGCTAACGATGTCTAGCGGAGCACATCATTGGAGCCTAGATACGAAGAGTGGCACCATTAAAGATGAATGGAATGATCTCTATGAGTACAGAAGGAAAAGCGTGCCCGATGTTCTCAAGTCATTCGATGAGACTCCTAAAAATCGCGGAATATTCGTATACAAAAATAGTGACACCAACTCCCTACCTTCATTGCTTGGCACACCCGATGACTTTTTGAACGCCTTCGACAAGCACTTGATACAGCCCGCAGGTTTGGCTGAAAAATCGTATTGGCTGCGGGATAAGAGCGGCTATGTTTCCGCTGCTGGCGGCTTTAGCGCAACACTTCAAGATTGGGGAAGATTAGCTTCGCATTCGCAACGAATATTAGACGGCGATCAGGGAGAATGCCCCAAACGCTTCATGAGTGCGGCGACCTCAGCACAAGTAAGAAATGCTGCCTACGGCTATGACTATGGTTACCAGACTTGGGTCCATCAGCGCGGCCCCATCTTTATCTGGATGGGTGTTTACGGACAACGAGCTTTTGTGGACAAGGTCAATCACAAGATCCTGATTCTCTTACGCAGCTCAGAGGGAGATGATTTCGTAACACAGGTTACTCGCACGTATTGGGCCCACTAGCGCAGGGCGTGAGAGGACAAAAACATCTAGGCCTCAGGTTTGCTACACCGGCGGGATGGGCGGCTCCGACTCAACAGGTGCGGGTCCAAGAGCCAGTCACGGCAAGGCTTTGGTGCTGGGTGCAGCCAAGTCCTTTGAAAGTGGAAATTCAAAGAATTGGCATGCTGAAGTGGTAGACAAAGAAAAATTTGTGGCTGCTTGTACTTTTAATTAAGTGCGGGTTTAAGCTTTTATCACGCCTCTCTTAATTCATCACATTCCATCAAAACAACCAAGCCCGCATTCCCAGCGGACTTGAATCTAGCAGAACCTGTGATGCACAGACACTAGCTCGGCACCTGACCCCCTTGCGCCAGTCCTGCCATCATCACGCTGTGGTTGTAGTCCCGCAGTGACCCGCGGGCACGGATAGCCAAACTCTCCAGTGTCGTGTCAGTCACGACACCAGTGCCCACTCCCAGACCCTGAAGAATGTTTTGTCCCAGCGGCAAATAGGCCGCAGGCGAGGTGATCTGATTCATCTCCACAAGGTGGCCATTCCTTTTATCGCGACAAGCAAGATCGCGACAATCAAATTGCGTTAGACCTTCAAGTATTACTAGCTGCCTTAAGTGGCAACCATGGCTGCACAGTCTTTGCAGCGGCCATATAGTGTTAGGTCATGGTTCTCTACCGTGAAGCCCGAGGGTGCCAGCCTAGACATGTTGCCCGGACAAGCGTGCACATCAAAAACCCGTTGGCACTTTGTGCACTGAAAGTGGTGATGATGCTTATGGCCAGCGATTTCAAATCGTGGGTTTTCTCCTGGCAGGCGCACCTCTTGCAGGATGGCTTCTTCCACCATCGACTTGATGTTCCGGTAGACGGTCGCAACGCCCATACCGGGGACCTCAGTTTGAGCTGCGTCCAACACCTCCTGCGCTAAAAGGGGCCGGTTTGCCAATGCTATGGCGTCTCGGATGGCTGTTCGCTGACGGGTGTTTCTTTCCATCCTTTGAGCTTAACTGATTCAAAGGCCCTTGCTTTTTATTAATAATGCATTATCATTATCATCTTAATCCAAGCAATCCCAATCGAAAAAGGACGCACGACCATGAGCACCCAACGACACAAAATCACCCGCAGCGCCATGCTGGTACTGGCCCTGGCTGCAAGCGGCGCAAGCCACGCGGATGGTGAGCATGGCTGGGAGTTTGGCGCCGTGCTGGACGCGGGCATGACCTCAAAACCGCTTGCCGTGGGCACGCGTGACCAAGGCTTGCAATTGGGTCACAGTGATTTGTCGGTGTCGGGACCATTGGGCAAGAACTTCCAAGCACAGCTGACCGCCACATTCGAGACAGAGGGCGGAGAACTGCAAAAAACTATCGAAGAAGCCTGGCTGGAGACCAAGGCCTTGCCTTATGGCCTGCAAGTGCGCGGGGGACGCTTTGCCTCGCAAATCGGCTACCTGAACCAGCAGCATCCGCACGCAGACGATTTTGTCGAAAGGCCGTTGCTTTACCGCGCGTTTTTTGGTGGCCACTTGAACGATGACGGGCTGCGCCTGAACTGGACCGCACCAACCGATATGTATCTGATGCTGGGCATTGAAGGATTTCACGGCAAACGATTTATCGCCGACGTTGTTAACATCCCAGGTCAGGTTGGTATGACAACCTTGGTGGCCAAGATGGGCGATGACCTGAGCCGCTCGCAAAGCTGGCAACTGGGTTTGTCGCACATTCGAAATGAACGCGAAGCATTGGTGGAAGAACATGTCGAGGGAGAAGCGCACGCACATGCGCATGGTGCCCAGTACACAGGCGGCAAGACCTGGATGATGGACGCCACTTGGAAGTGGGCACCGAATGGCAACAACCGCGACCAGCAGGTACGGGTGACTTTTGAGACGGCCTGGGTCTACGCCCACAACTCTGATGCAGCTGGCGACATGCACCACGCCCACGCACTGGCGCTGGCCTGGCGTCTGAACCCGAACTGGGAAGTCGGTGCACGAACCGACTGGCTGCGTGTGAATGCGCCGGATGATGAATCCCGTTTGTGCGAGTACGCACTGATGCTGGCCTGGAAGCCTTCGCACATGCAGACGCTTCGCCTGCAATACACCACCCAGCGCGGTGCCACAGGTGACGCTTTCCTGAACGCGAGCAAAGATTCTGTCCAGCTGCAGTATGTGCTGTCCTTTGGAGCCCACGGTGCGCATTCTTTCTAAACTACGCTACCGGGCGGCCGTTCTGGTGACTGTGTCTGGCGCCATGTTGAGTATTTTGATGTCCGGTCCGGCGGCGGCCTTCACCGTGTTTGCCTGTGAACCTGAATGGGCCGCGCTGACCCGCGTGATGTTGCCCGACGCCCGGGTGCATGTAGCAACGCATTCATTGCAAGACCCGCACCACATAGAGGCCAGGCCGGCGCTGATCGCCCAGTTGAGGCAGGCCGATCTGGCGGTGTGCACCGGTGCCTCGCTGGAGGCGGGCTGGTTGCCCAAGCTCTTGCAACGGTCTGGCAACGCTAAGGTGCAGGATGTGCTGTTTGCCTCCGACCATGTAAACATGATCGACCCGCAACCGGGCGCCATCGGTACGCCCTGGGCGGGTGATGTGCATGCCGAAGGCAATCCGCATGTGCATCTGGATCCACGCAACCTATTGCTGGTGGCCAATGCACTGGCCGCCCGTTTGCAAGTGCAGATCCCCACGCAGAAAGCGGCCATCGAGAAACGCCGCGTCGCCTTTGAAGTGCGCTGGAAAAGCCAGCTGACCCAGTGGCAGCAGCGCGCCATACCCCTGCGTGGACGACAGGTGGCGGCGCAGCACACAACCTTTGGTTATCTGTGGGACTGGCTGGGCATCAAACAGACAGCCGACCTGGAACCCACGCCAGGTATGGCGCCCACGCCGGGTCACTTGCAGCGCTTGCTTTCGGGTTTGCAGGCCAAACCGCCGATGGCCGTGGTGGTAGCCGGCTACCAGGACTCTCGGCCGGGGAAATGGCTAACCGGGCAGCTGGGCAGCGGCGTGCCACTGCTGGTGTTGCCGGCCACGGTAAGCGAGGATGCCGACGCCGAGGGCCTTATTCGTTGGGTGGACAACATGTTGAGCAGCTTGCTTGGCGTGGCCCTATCATGAGTTTAGATGCTTGGTTCTGGAATCCGGTACTGGCTCTTTTGCTGGGTGTACTTGCGCTGGCGCCACTAGGCGAACAGGTGCTGGCCCGCGGGGTGGTTTTCATTGATCTGGCCGTGGCGCAGGCTGCGGCTGCAGCGGCCTTGTGGGTGACTGCGCTGGTAAGTCACCCTAACTGGCTGCTCACGCAGCTGCTGGCTAGCGCGGGTGCGCTGCTGTGTGCCGGCGCGGTGGCCTGGCTGGCAAAGCGCTGGCCCGAGCAGCGCGAGGCGCTGATCGGTTTACTTTATGTGGTGGGTGCCAGTCTGGCGCTGTTGGGAGCCGGCCAGGACCCGCACGGGCGTGAGCGCCTGAGTCAATTGCTGGCCGCTGATGTGCTTTGGGCCGGCTGGGCCCAGGTGGCGGTGCTGGCTGGCTGCGCGGTGCTGGTAGCGATGGCAAGAAAGCACTTGTTGCGCGATGGTTTTTTCTATCCGGCCTTTGCCTTGGTTGCCAGTATGGCTGTTCCGGCGCTCGGCTTGTTTGTGGTCTTTGCAGCGTTGATTGCACCAGCATTGTGGCAACGCGCTGGCTGCGGTCGCATGATGTCTTGGCTGGGCACATTTACTGCCTGCGCTGGAGGTCTGGCTGCTTCTTGGGAGTTGGATGCTCCAAGCGGCCCTACGGTAGCGCTGGCCTTGTCGGCTTACGGTGCGTTTAGTGCCCTGCATCGCTATATCAATACTAAATCACAATAAAAAAGTAAGCCCGCATTTTCAGCGGGCTTGATCCTAGCAGGACATGTGATCCACATTCACTAGCTCGGCACCTGACCCCCTTGCGCCAAGCCCGCCATCATCACGCTGTGGTTGTAGTCCCGCAGTGACCCGCGGGCACGGATAGCCAAACCCGCCAGTGTCGTGTCAGTCACGACACCAGTGGCCATTCCCAAACCCTGAAGAATATTCTGCCCCAGCGGCAAATAGGCCGCAGGCGAGGTGATCTGATTCATCTCCACAAGGTGGCAGCGATTCACAATGCCTGTATCTATCCTGCTGAGATAGTTGGTGGTGAAGAAAAACATACATCGCTTCAAATCCATAGTGGAGCGCAGACTCTGTTGGTCTCCCGTGGTCAAACGATCCACCTCGTCAAACACAAAGTAATCATGCTTGGAGTAGTGCCATAAAGGCATCTTTGCATTGAACTTGGCCACGGTCTGTGTGATAGCAGGGCTGGCAAGACCACCACCACAGCGAAACAGCTCGGTTTGGGTGTGAGAGGGATCAGGCGCAGTCATCTGCCCCACCTTCTGTGTTTTGTCCCTTGTGCCTGAGTACGCCGTTTCTATCAGTTCAGGCAGTAGCTTTGCCAAGGTGGATTTGCCTGTGCCCCATGTGCCGTGTAAAAGAATGCCACTTTTGCCATTAAAGGGAAATGGCAGCTTGCGCTCCAGTACCAGTTTCAGCAAGTCTTGATCCGCTGCGTTAGAAAACAAAAAGTCATAAAGGCAGTTGGGTGTGAGTCCGTTCATTTGTTTCTCCTAAAAGTAGATAAGCAAGGGGAGGACTGCTCCCCTTGTGGGTGTCAGGCCGCTTGGATTTCAAACAAGGTTGCTGCGTGCGCTTGCAAGGCTGCTTTGCTCACAGCCTGTGCTCGTTCAGCCGCTACAGTGGCTAATTGCTTTTCGGTTTTGATCTGCTTTTTCTCCGCACGCTCTACAGCTTTGGCTGCAGCTGCCTCCGCTTGATCTGCATCACGCTGTGCCTTGTCAGCCTCGCGCTGCTGCAATGGACCAAAGATGAACGGCTAGAGTCCGTGCTGAGCGAGCCAGGCAAGCCTTGGCAGAACGGAACCAATGAAAGCTTCAATGGCAAGTTCAGGGATGAATGCTTAGCAATGGAGTGGTTTTGCAATCGTCTGGAGGCCAAGGTAATTATTCAGGACTGGCGGCGTCACTACAATGAAATTCGCCCGCATTCAAGTTGAGATTGGTACGAAGAAACCCGTCAGGTCACACCTTCGGGTGGTTTTTTTCATGGGGTTTGAAAACGGGGTTTCATATGGTATGGTCGAATATGTGTTTCGTTAACTTACTGGAGTCCCTATGAAATTTCGCGTTTTAACAGTGGCAGTTTCCCTTTTGGCTGGCCTTTTGTTGGGCGGCTGCTCTACTTTGACATCGGCGTATGACAAGACGGTAGATACGGTATCGGGTTGGGTGAAATAAGCCTTCCCTATTGGCGATTGATGGCCTTGCCATCCACAAAAGCTGCCATGCTGTAAGCATCGCAGCTTTTTTCTTGCTCTTTTTTAGTTTTTTTGATGGTGGTTTGTGAGTATTCAGACTGACGATTTTTCTCCAGATTCAGCGCCTGCACTGGCGCAGCGCGTCGTATCGCCTGGACCCGTGTCTTCAAGCGAAGAGGCGATTGAGCGGGCTTTGCGGCCTAAGCTATTAGATGACTATGTGGGCCAAGCGAAGATTCGTGAGCAGTTAGAGATATTCATTGGAGCGGCTAAAAAACGCGATGAGGCGCTTGACCATGTTTTGCTATTTGGCCCGCCCGGTTTGGGCAAGACCACGCTCAGCCACATCATTGCCCATGAACTTGGGGTGAATTTGCGCCAGACCAGTGGCCCTGTGTTGGAAAAGCCGAAAGATTTAGCGGCGCTTTTAACCAATTTAGAAAAGAACGACGTTTTATTTATTGATGAAATTCACCGCTTAAGCCCCGTCGTAGAAGAAATTTTGTACCCCGCTTTAGAGGACTACAAAATCGACATCATGATTGGTGAAGGCCCAGCGGCGCGGTCTATCAAGTTGGATTTGCAGCCCTTTACCTTGGTCGGTGCGACCACCCGTGCGGGCATGTTGACCAACCCTTTGCGGGACCGCTTTGGGATTGTGGCGCGCTTAGAGTTCTATTCGTCGGACGAGTTGTTGCGCATTGTGACCCGCAGCGCGGGTTTGCTCAAAGTGCCAACCGATCCCGACGGCGGTTTTGAAATCGCTCGCCGCTCGCGCGGAACACCGCGCATTGCCAATCGGCTTCTTCGCCGTGTGCGAGATTTTGCAGAAGTCAAAGGTGTAGGAAAAATTACTTTGGATATTGCCAACCGGGCTTTGGCTATGCTTGATGTGGATCCGCAGGGTTTCGATCTCATGGACCGCAAGCTGCTTGAAGCGGTGATTCACCGTTTTGATGGCGGGCCCGTAGGCTTGGACAATATCGCAGCCAGTATTGGCGAAGAGCGCGAAACGATCGAGGACGTGATTGAGCCCTACTTAATTCAACAAGGCTATTTGCAACGCACTCCGCGCGGGCGCATTGCAACGCTCGCTGCTTACCGCCATTTAGGCGTTGTACCGCCCAGTACGTTGCATCCAGATTTACTGAGCTAGCGCCAAAGCGGCGGCGGTTGCGAGGTGTAACAGCGCCGCTTGCCAGCCGCGCAAATGCCCTTCGGTATAGCGCCCTAAAACCCAGAGGCTCATACATAGGCCAACACAGTAAATCGCGGCAGATGTCAGCGATAGAGAATCTGCCACCCACAAGAATGCCGAACCCGCAAACAAAATGAGTACCAATTGAAGACTAGCGAAGGCATGTTGGCCGTTTGTGCGTTGCGGTTGGTATGTGCTGACCTGTGCCATATGAAAGTCTGGTTTTTCCAGAGCAGTCGCTGAGGCAGGAAGCCAGCCTGGCGGTTTAAACCACACCTTGAGCTTGTCAGTCCAAGAGGAGAGTTGGTGGCTGGTTTGCGCTAAACGAACGTAGCCTTGGGTATTGGCCCATAGCGGGTTCCAACTGTTTAACGGGTCGCGGGTTCCATAAACGCAGGTTTCTTGCTCCGGCGTGAACGTGCCAAACAGCTGGTCCCACACCACCAAAATACCGCCGTAGTTGCGATCGAGGTAGCCCTCGTTGATAGCGTGGTGCACGCGGTGGTTGCTGGGAGAGCAAAACACGCGGTCAAACCAACCGAGTTTCTTCACGTACTCGGTATGCACCCAAAATTGATACAGTAAATCAACCAAAGCGACGATGCCAAACAGCAAAGGTGGAACACCTAAAACGGCCATGGGGAGATAAAAAATCCAACCAAAAAAAGCGCCTGTCGAAGTTTGGCGCAGTGCGGTGGTGAGGTTGTAGTACTGGCTTTGGTGGTGGACAGAGTGTGCTGCCCAAAGCAGGGAAATACGGTGGCCACCGCGGTGCAGCCAGTAATAGCAAAAATCATAAATCACCAAAGCGAGAAGCCAGCCCACAGGATGTTTCCATAGCGCTGCATCAGGGAAAAGGGCGATGGAATCAAACACTGCGGCGTAAAGGAGCAAGCCAATGAATTTGCTCAAAACACCCGTTAACTGGCTCATGAGTCCCAAACTCAAGCTGTTTAAAGAGTCACTAAGTCCAAAGCTCGAGACCGACCCTCTTAAGCGCGCTTGACGCTGGTCCCACCAAAACTCCAAAGCGATGAGCAGTAAAAAAACAGGGAAAGCAAAAACAATGATTTTGGACATAGGGTTTAAGCAATTAAATGAACAATTAGGTCGTGAATTCGTCCCGGGTTTCGGTCTCAAGGTGACTCGCATCGGCCCAGCCCACCAAAGTTAAAGACTCAGGCGTCCAAAGCAGGCGGTTGATCGTGCAGTTGCCTAAATCCCAGGTGCGCGGCGCATCGACGGATTGTTGCGTAGCCAGGCGGTACAACATGTCTAGCACCCCGCCGTGGGCGACCAGCACAATATGTTGGCCGGTATGTTGGGCTGCGATCTCGGACAGCGCCTGAGCAACACGATCGTGCGTTTGCAGCGGGGTTTCGCCCCCAGGCGGCGCCCAATGGGGGTCGCGCTGCCTCCAGCGCTTGGACTCCTCGGGCCACTTTGTTTCTATTTCTGCGTAGGTCTGACCTTCAAAGCTGCCAAAGGCGCGTTCGCGCAGGCCCGCTTGAAGTTCAATCGATTTGGGGTCGATACCTGCGTGCGCGGCGATGGCTTTGGCGGTGCTGTGGGCACGCTGCAGATCGCTGGTGTAAATGTGGTCAATGCCACTTTCAGCAAGAGCGATGCCTACTTGTTGCGCCTGCCACTGCCCACGTTCATTGAGCGCGATGTCAAGCTGCCCTTGAATGCGCGTATCAACGTTCCAGGCCGTTTCGCCGTGGCGAACCGCAGTAATCCGAACGGAGGGTGAGCGTGCGTGGGTCATGGGCTTGTTGCCGCAGTGGGTGAAATTTCTATCAAAACAGGGTGGGGCTGGGGTTGGGCGCGAGGGTAGTCGCTTAAAGCGGCGCGAATCACCGCAGGGAGCAACTGCTGGGAATCGGACCACGGGCCGACGTGTTGGGCGGTGCTTTCAAAAACGGTCTGGCTTGTCGCGATATCACGCAACACCAGTGAAACGCTGTAGCGGTGCCAAGGCGGCTCTAGCATCAGCCCCATGGAAGGAAACAGCATCAAACCATCACGATCAATCCAACGCTGACGTCGCCAATAGGGGCCGTATGAAGGATTCTGAATGGCCTGCACGGTGGCCGTCATTTGTAAGGCGTATTGGGGCGCGTTGTCTGATTTGCGCAACCCAACGCTCTCTAGCAGTGGCTTCGCCATAATTTCGAGTTGATCTTGTGCTTTGGCCTGCAGATCTTGCGAGGGTAGGCGCTCAAACCGATAGCTTGCAGGGTTGGCGGGGCCAACCGAACCCGCAAAACTGCGAACTTCACTGTCAATGATTCGCGTGGTGGCGCATCCTCCTAAAGCCAATAAAGCAGCCAATCCGATTGCGCAACGTAGCAAGGCTCTGAAGTGCAAACCAGAAAGTGGCATATTTTTAAAGGCTCACCAGTTGGAGACCGGGGAGGGAAGTGGCGGTAAATTCTTCGGCATCAAAAGCCTTGTCGCCCTCTGCGTCTGGAAGCCCGGTGGTTTTGATATTCTTAAAGTCGTGGCGCTTGGTATCCATCAAATGTGAGGGCACCACGTTTTGAAGCGCGGTAAACATGCTTTCAATCCGTCCGGGGTATTGTTTTTCCCAATCGCGCAGCATGTTGCCAATTTGCTTTCGCTGCAGGTTCTCTTGGCTGCCACATAGCGTGCAAGGGATGATGGGGAATTCGCGGTGAGCGGCCCAGCGCGTCAGGTCTTTTTCCGCCACGTTCGCCAAAGGGCGTATCACGATGTGGCCACCGTCGTCACTGACCAATTTTGGTGGCATACCTTTGAGTTTGCCACCAAAAAACATATTGAGAAAAAACGTCTGCAACATGTCGTCGCGGTGGTGGCCTAGCGCGATTTTTGTGATTTTGAGTTCATCGGCGACCCGGTACAAAATGCCTCGGCGCAAGCGACTGCATAAGCTGCACATGGTCTTGCCTTCCGGGATGACCTTTTTAACAATGCTGTAGGTGTCCTGCGTTTCGATGTGAAAGGGAACGCCGAGTTGCTTTAAGTAAGCGGGCAAGATGTGGTCAGGAAAGCCAGGCTGTTTTTGGTCTAAATTAACAGCGATCAACTCGAATGAAATCGGAGCACGTTGCTGCATTTTGAGCAAAATATCTAACATGCCGTAGCTGTCTTTACCGCCAGAGACGCAAACCATCACGCGGTCACCCTCTTCAATCATGTTGAAGTCCATGATGGCCTGACCGACTTGGCGACACAGACGCTTTTCTAGCTTGTGCGTTTCGCGTTCAATCTTTAACGCGGCGGTGTCTTTGGCCACGACAGCGTTTTCTTCTTCAATCCATGTTGCGTTCATACGGTTTCCTCAGGCTTACCACTGGCCGGTTTCAACCCGGATGGCGACTTCGCAATCGTCAAAAATTTTGAGCTTGGCAATTTTGACGCGAACCCCTAAAACGCCGGGCAATTGCAACAAGCGATGGGCCAATTTTCCGATCAAACTTTCAAGTAAATTTACGTGTTCTGCGGTGCATTCTGCAATGATGATTTGACGTACTTTGCGATAGTCCAGCACATGGTTGATATCGTCGTCGCTGGGAAGTAGCGGCTGGACGCCCAAGTGCAACTCCGCGTCCACCTGAATGGGTTGGGGCGCAGCAAGCTCGGATTCCAAAATACCCAAATTGGCCTCAAAGCGCAAGCCGTTGAGCGTCAAAATTTGAGAGCCGGTGGTGGGAGACATGTTGACGCCTTACATCAAAGAAAAGTCGCGCTCAAAGCGCATGAGGTGTTGACCGCCGTCAACCAGCAAAGTGGTTCCGGTAATCGATTGGTTCTCTAACGCAAATCGGACCGTAGCGGCCACGTCTTTGGGCGTAGAGGAGCGCCCCAAAGGGGAAAGCTTGTGAAGCGCTGCAAATTTATCTTGGGTGAGTAAATGGCTGGTGAGGGTTAGTCCGGGGGCCACGCCTACGACCCGAACCAACGGGCTTAACGCCAAGGCTAGCATCGTGGTTGCTGCCTCTAAAGCGGCCTTGGACAAGGTGTAGCTGAAAAAGTCTGGGTTTTGGTTCCAGAGTTTTTGGTCCAGCATGTTTACTACAGCGCCACTGTGAACCTCTGAACTGTCAAAATCTTGATCGGGCGCTGCGCGGTTACGCGTATCCATGTGTGCATGCAATGCTTGCGCCAAAATAATGGCAGCACCCGTGTTGGTGCGCATGTGGGTGTCCATGGCCTCAAACCCGAAGCTGGCTGGGTTGTCATGTTCAAAGGTGGAGGCGCTGTTGACTACCGCGTCAACCGTTCCTAATTGTTCGATCACCCGGGGTAGCAATTTTCTAACGTCCGATTCATCACTTAAGTCTGCTTGAAAGAGCGCCGCACCGGGTGTCAGCGCGGCACAATCGGATACCGTTTTTTCAGCTTCAAGGGCGGAGCCCTTGTAGTGTATGGCTACCCGCCAACCTCCTGCCGCCAAAGCCAATGCGATTTCCCGCCCTAAGCGCTTGGCGCTGCCGGTTACTAAAACGGTAGGGGCAGTGTTGGCTGAAGTCGAAGAAAATGGGGTGGACATTGAAGGACAATCGGACAGACTAAAACAATGAAATGGGGCGCAGAGTGATGTGGCTAAAAATAAAGTGATGCGAAATGACGACGCCCCCTAGTTTAACGACCCCCATGACCGAGCACCTTGCCAAGGTCATAGCCCAATCCCAGGGCTGGGTTGGTTTTGATGTGTTTATGGCCGAGGCGCTTTATGCCCCCGGTTTAGGCTATTACGCTAACGATTTGCCGAAGTTTGGCGTCATGCCGACAACGTATGGCGATTCGGCGGTAAAAAGTGACTTTGTTACGGCGCCAGATATGACAACCTTGTTTGCGTATGCGTTCGCGAGGCAAATCGCCCAAGCCTTAGAGCACACCCAGAGCGACGAAATATGGGAGTTTGGTGCGGGAACTGGCGCCCTTGCCCAGCAACTACTTACTGCGCTGGCCGCCATGGACGTCAAGATCAGGCGTTACACCATTGTTGATATTTCAAGCACGCTAAAAGACCGCCAGCGTACGCGTTTGATGGGCCATTTAAATACCGTTCAGTGGGCCGATGCTTTGCCTGATGCCATGAATGGGGTTGTCATTGGCAACGAGGTGTTGGACGCCATGCCGGTTCAGTTGTTATCGCGCGTGGGCGGTGTGTGGCATGAGCGCGGTGTTGCTTTGGATACTTCAAACCCCCATGAAGAAAGTCCACCGTTTGTTTGGCAAGACCGAGCCAGTGATTTACGCCCACCGTTTGAAGTGACGGGCGAGCACGACTACGTCA
>CAMDAN010000062.1 GCA_945888535.1 Bordetella parapertussis | reverse complement strand
TTTGTTAGGTTCGTCATACATTTCCCGAGCTGCAGTCAGCGGCATGAAGTTGATGACATTTTTTTCAAACTGAATGGGCATGGCCGCATTGTTTTGGGCTGTGCCTAAATGACCAGCCATGATAAAAATCTTGTCTTGGTTGACCAGTTTTTGGGCTGCAAGAACGGCTTTTTTCGGATCGTAGCCCGAGTCTTCAACCAGTAATTTAATGCGCCGGCCATGAACGCCGCCTTGCTCATTGAGTTCTTCAATACGGAGTTGCATGCCGTTACGCGCTTGTTTGCCGTAGCCCGCGAGCGGTCCGGACAAGTCTTGAATCGTACCAACGACGATTTCGGTTTTGTTAATGCCTTGTTGCACAACCGCTTGAACTGAGAGCGAGGCAAAGAGGCTTAACAGGAGGGTAGAGAGGGTTTTAGGGTTCCAGAGTCTTTGCTGCATGGTTTTTTCCAATCGAAGGGTGGGTAAAAGGGGGTGTCGTTGTAGATTAAAGGTACATGGCCTCGATTTGAGGTGCATATTTTTTCTCGACCAATTTGCGTTTGAGCTTCATGGTGGGGGTAAGTTCTTCATCTTCCGCAGTGAGTTGGTTTTCCAGCAGGAAGAACTTTTTAATTTGCTCAACCCGGGCGAATTTTTTGTTCACGCGTTCAAGCTCCCCTTGAATCAAGGCTTGAATTTCGGGAGCTTTCGTTAAGCTGGCGTAGTTGCTGAAAGGAACGTCTTGATCCTGGGCAAATTTCTCTACGTTTTCATGGTCAATCATCACGATGACGGTAAGGTAGGGCCGCTTGTCACCAATCACTACGGCGTCGGTTATGTAAGGCGAAAACTTCAAATCATTTTCAAGTTCACTGGGGGTGATATTTTTTCCGCCAGCGGTGATGATGATGTCTTTCATGCGGTCGGTAATCCGGAAATACCCATCACTGTCCATGATCCCAACATCGCCGGTATGCAGCCAACCGTCAGCGTCAATGGTTTCGGCAGTTTTCTCAGGCAGGTTCAGGTAGCCTGCGAACACATTTTTTCCGCGCACCAAGATTTCACTGGTGACGGGATCCAAGCGAACTTCGTTGTAGCTTGCAGCGGGGCCAATCGATCCAGGGCGCATGCGATCTGGGGGCACACCGGTAGAGGCGCCACAGGTCTCGGTCATGCCCCAGACCTCAAGCATCGGTACACCCAAGGCTAAATACCAGCGCACTAAATCCGGCGAGATAGGAGCAGCACCTGTCACCAAGTAGCGGGCGCGGTGAATGCCAATGAGTTTGCGAACATTGTTGAGCGTCAAAACTTGCGCTACTCTAAATTTCAATTTGAGCCATCCGCTGACCGGCTCTTGCGCCAAGACCTTTTCGGCAATGGTGGTGCCCACACCAATCGACCAAGCGTAGGTGGCTTGTTGAAGGGCTCCGGCCTCTTTCAATGAAATCATCACGCCAGAGTAAAACTTCTCCCAAACGCGCGGAACACCTGTAAAGACCGTGGGCGCAATTTCACGCACGTTCTCGGGGATGGTTTCAGGGTTTTCGACGAAATTGAGTTTCGCGCCGGTGTACAACGCCGAATATTCGCCGCCCATGCGTTCTGCAATATGGCACAGCGGTAAAAAACACATCCGTTCGTCGTTTTCGTCTTGCGCTACCAGCAGGTTGTAGCCGTGCACAGTAAAGACAAGGCTGCTGTGCAAGTGCATGGCACCTTTGGGCTTGCCTGTGGTTCCCGAGGTGTACACCAAAATCGCCAAATCTTCGGGCTTGCAAAGTGCTATGCGTTCCTGTAATGCGTTGGGGTGGGCTGCTTTGTGGGCGCGGCCGAGCGCTCTGAGGGCATCTAAGCTGATGACGTTGGGGTCGTCGAGCGTGCGAAGGCCTTCCATATCAAACACCACAATTTTTCGCAGCAAGGGCAGCGTGCTGCGAACTTCCAAGGCCTTGTCGAGTTGTTCGTCATCCTCTACAAACAAGAACCGCGTACGAGAATCTTCGCACAGGTAATGGACCTGGCTGCTGGCGTCTGTGGGGTAAATGCCGTTGGATACGCCGCTACACGACAAAACCGCCAGATCCGCCCAAACCCACTCGACCACGGTGTTGGACAAAATAGACGCGCAATCGCCTTTGGCAAATCCTAAGCTCAGTAAGCCGTTGGCAATTTCATCGACCGCGCAAGCGGTTTGATCCCAAGTCCAGCTGCGCCACACACCGAGATGCTTTTGCCGCATCCAGACCTGCGAGCCGCGTTTTTTGACGCCATTCCAAAAGAGATCGGTGATCGTCTCGCCGGCCAAAACAATCTCGGTTTGCGGCTTGATATGGCCTAAGTCCCAAAGTGCACTCATGAACGGACCTCAAGGGAAAAATAAACGGTTGGGGTTTGCATCGTTATCTCCAAGTCTTTTTCTTTTTCCAGCGCCGCTCATCGCGCACACCCTCTTCTTTGAGGCCCAAGTAAAACTCTTTGATGTCTTCTTTTTCGCGCAGATGGGCACATGTGTCTTCCATCACAATCCGGCCATTTTCTAAAACGTAGCCGTAATCCGAGGCGTTCAGCGCCATGTTGGCGTTTTGCTCCACCAGCAAAATAGTGGTTCCGCGTTCGCGGTTAATACGCACCACGATCTCGAAAATTTCTTTCGTGAGTTTGGGCGACAAACCCAGACTCGGTTCATCGAGCAACATCAGGTCCGGATTGGCCATCAAGGCCCGGGAGATAGAAAGCATTTGCTGTTGTCCGCCCGAAAGCAAGCCCGCGTCTTGGGCGGTGCGTTCTTTTAAGATGGGGAAATAACCAAACACGGTTTCAATGTCCTTGGCAACGCCGTCTCGGTCGGTTCGGGTATAGGCGCCCATCAGTAAATTGTCATGCACGCAGAGCAAGGGGAAGACTTCGCGCCCTTCGGGTACATGGCTTAAACCCTGTTGCACGATGAATGCGGGGTCTTTTGCTGTGATGTCTTGCCCTTTGAATTCAATAGAGCCTTTACGCGGATCAATGATTCCAGATATGGTTTTAAGAATCGTGGTTTTTCCTGCGCCGTTGGAGCCCAAAACGGTCGCAATTTCGCCACGGCGAACTTGCAAACTCACGCCGCGAATGGCTTTGATGGGCCCATACGCGCTTTCTACGTTCAAGAGTTTGAGTACGGGTGTGTCACTCACAGAAGGGGGCAAACTGCTCATGCTGAAGCTCCTGTGTGAAATGTGCTGCCGCTGGGTCGGCGCAGAGAGGACACATCGTCCTCCGATCCTAAATACGCTTCAATGACGCCGGGGTCGGTTTGTACTTCGCGGGGTGTGCCCATCGCGAGAACTTCGCCTTGGTTCATAGCCAATACGCGGTCAGAGACTTTGGAGACCAAAGTCATATCGTGCTCAACCATCAAAACAGAAATCCCGAGCTCGTGTTGGATGTCTTGTATCCAAAACGCCATGTCGTCGGTTTCTTCTACATTCAAACCAGAGGATGGCTCGTCCAGCAAAAGCAAAGAAGGCTCGGTACACAGTGCGCGAGCCATCTCTACCACTTTGCGAACGCCGTAGGGCAGGCCGGCCACAAAAGTATCGCGGTAGTGTTGGAGGTTCAAGAAGTCGATCACCTCTTCTGCTTTTTCACGCGAACGCAACTCAGCTTCGCGGGCCTGAGCTGTGAAAAATAGGTCTTGCCACAGGCCCGTTTTGCGGTGGGTGTGTCGGCCAATGAGCAGGTTATTAAGCACCGAGGCGTGTTCAAACAACTCAATGTTTTGAAAGGTGCGTGCAATACCGAGTTCTGCGACGTTCTGCGGCGCTTGGTCAGTGAGCGTGATTTTTCCGCTCGGGCCAACGTAGTCGATGCTTCCGGTCGTGGGGGTGTAGATACGGCTGATTAAATTAAATACCGTAGTCTTACCCGCGCCATTGGGACCAATCAGGGTGAAGACCTCGCCTTTTTTGACGTCAAAGCTGACTTGGTTCACCGCCAATACGCCGCCAAAGCGAACGCTTAAATTTTTTGCTGAAAGGAGAATATCTGTCATTTGAGACGGTCCGATTTTTGGAAGGACTTTTGCCGCTTGAACATGCCCTTGCGGTAGAACGGGAACATTTCGATATAGGTTCGAATTTTGAGCCAGCGGCCATACAAACCCATGGGTTCAAAGAGCACAAAGCCAATCAGGACTGCGCCATACACCACACCTTGTAATCCAGGGGCTTGACCGACTACCGCAGGTAAATAGTCTTTCACCAGAGAAATCATTTGGGGCGCAGTGATTAAAAAGATGGCCCCTAAGAAAGCGCCGTGGACCGAGCCCAAGCCACCAATCACAATCATGAGGAGCAAGTCAATCGACTGCAAAATATTGAATTGGTCAGGCGAAATAAAGTGCAGCTTGTGCGCATACAAAGCCCCAGCAACTCCAGCCAAAGCCGCTGACAAAGCAAACGACAGGGTTTTGTAATGGGCCAAGTGGATGCCCATGCTTTGGGCAGATATTTCAGAATCGCGAATGGCAACAAAGGCGCGGCCTGTGGGGGAGCGCAGCAAATTTAAAATCCCAAAAGTTGACAAGACCGTGAGGGCGAGGCACAGGAAATAAAACTGCTCTTCCGACGCCAAGACCCAGCCAAAGAGGTCAGGGGCTTTGATGTTGATTCCGGCATTTCCACCGGTGACAGATTCCCATCGCGCTAAGACTTCTTCGACAATAAATCCAAACGACAGCGTTGCCATGCCGAGATAGATGCCCTTGAGCCGCAGGGCGGGTAAACCCACAATCCAGCCCACCGCAGCAGAAAATCCGGCCGCACAGGCCAGGGCCAAGGGGAAAGGAATGCCTGCGTTGGTGAGAACGGCTTGGGTATAGGCGCCAACGCCTAAGAAGGCGGCATGTCCTAGCGAGAACAGTCCAGTAAAGCCTGCCAAGAGCATGATGCCCAAAGCGGCGATGCTGTAGATCAAGATAAAGGTGAGTTGCGCCAACCAGTATTCAGCAAAAAGCCACGGCGCAGCTACCAGCAGCACCATCAGGAGGCTGTACCAAAAAATATGGCCGCCGTGTTTGGCGAGGTGGATGTCTTGCGCGTAATCGGTTTTAAAAATAAAACGCATGTCAAACTTTCTTACGCAGTTGTTCGCCAAATAAACCATTGGGTTTGACCATCAGCATGACCAACACCACGATATAGGCGGCTGTGTCTTTAAAGCCGTCAGGCAAGTAAAAACCAGAGAACGATTCCACTAAGCCAATCACCAAGCCGCCCACAATGGCGCCTGGTAGGCTGCCAAATCCGCCGACCACCGCCGCAGGAAAGGCCTTGAGACCAATAAAGCCCATATTGGCGTGAACAAAGGTAATGGGCGCCAACAGCATTCCAGCAATACAAGCCACCGCCGCGGCCAAGCCCCAGGCAATGCCGTTGAGCCGTTTGACGGGGATGCCCATGTAATAAGCGGCGAGCTGGTTTTGAGAGGCCGCTTGCATAGCGATGCCGAGCTTGCTGTAGCGAAAAAGGGCGAACAGTAAGACGCACAGCACGCCTGTGGCAGCGATAACGACCATGTGTTCGACGTTGAGAACGAGGCCGCCAGCTTTCCAAAGTTCGTCTTTATAAGGGACAGGAAGCGCCAAAGTGTCCGTCCCGATATTTGGAATCATGGTGATGAGGCCGCGGGCCACGTAGCCAATGCCGATGGTGAGCATCACAATAGAAAACGCAGGCTGCCCCAAAATGGGGCGTATGACCGCGAACTCGATCAGCATGCCGAGCAAGGCCATGACCAAAATGGCCCCCAAAATAGAAACCCAATACGGTAAACCGAACATCGTCATCGCTACCAAGCACGCAAAAGCCCCCAGCATCATGAGTTCGCCTTGGGCAAAACTCACCGTCTCTGTGGCTTTGTAAATGAGCACGAAGCCCAGCGCGATCAGTCCGTAGATGCACCCCTGCGCAACCCCGCTAATCAACAATTGAAAGAACTGCACTTTTTCTCCTCGTGTGGTGCAGTTCGTTTATATCTTGAGAATGAATTTCTCTTGATAGGGTTCTTACTAGTTGAGAGGAATTACTTGTCTCTCACGTGACTTTTCTCACTTTTGGACTCGGTAAATCCCTTGTTTATTTGCGGGGTATTTCTCTGGGTTTACCGTTGTCATCAATGGCCACGTAAGTTACAGAGGCTTCGGTAACTTTGATATAGGTTCCTTGGCTTCTGTAGCGCTCCGCGAAAACTTCCACCTTGACAGTAATCGAGGTTCGACCAATGCGAACCACCTTAGAAAAGAAGGACAGGATGTCGCCGACGCGAACGGGTTGTTTAAAAATAAATTCGTTCACCGCAACCGTCGCCATGCGGCCGTCGGTATAGCGCGCCGGCAGAACAGATCCCGCCAAATCTACCTGAGCCATCACCCAGCCGCCAAAAATATCGCCGTTGGCATTGCAGTCGCCCGGCATGGGGATGACTTTAAGAACCAGGACTTGGTCAGTGGGAAGTTCAACAGTGGTTGGAGGCAAGGTTTCAGACATGGGCACAATCTCGGTTTAATTCACTGAATTGTCACTTATGCGCTCTTTTGGTCCTTCTGTCGACTCGCCCCGAACCGTGGCTGCTGCCGATATACCGGTTGCCCAGCCACTTCAAGGAACAGATTGGTCCACCTTGCGGCGCTTGTTTCCCTATTTGTGGGAGTACAAATGGCGGGTGATTGCGGCCTTGGCATTTATGGTCGGAGCCAAGATGGCCAACGTCGGTGTGCCTTTGCTGCTCAAAGATTTGGTGGATACCATGACCCCACAACCGGGCGACCCGCGCGCGATTCTGGTGGTGCCGGTGGCTTTGCTGGTGGCTTACGCTGCCTTACGTCTAAGTACCTCCTTGTTCACCGAGTTGCGTGAATTGGTTTTTGCTAAAGCCACCGAAGGGGCCGCCCGAACGATTTCGCTGGGTGTATTTCGCCATCTTCACGCGATGAGTTTGCGCTTTCATTTAGAGCGCCAAACCGGCGGCATGACCCGCGACATTGAGCGCGGAACGCGCGCGGTGCATTCTTTGGTGTCGTATTCGCTTTACAGCATCATCCCGACCTTGATTGAAGTCAGCTTGGTGCTGACCTTACTTGCAGTTAAATTTGATGTTTGGTTTGCGTGGATCACGGTGATTGCGCTGGTCGTTTACATCAGTTTCACCATCTCCATGACTGAATGGCGAACCCAGTTTCGCAAGCGCATGAACGAGATGGACTCCAAGGCCCATACCCGCGCGATTGATTCGCTTTTGAATTACGAAACCGTCAAATACTTCAATAACGAAGAATTTGAAGCCCGTCGCTATGACGAGAACCTGGAGCGCTACCGTCGTGCGGCCTTGACCAGCCAACGCACTTTAAGTATTTTGAATGCGGGCCAACAGCTGATCATTGCCAGCGGCTTGGTTGCCATGCTTTGGCGTGCGACGCAAGGGGTTGTGGACGGCCGGATGACCTTGGGCGACTTGGTTATGGTGAACGCATTCATGATTCAGATCTACATTCCGCTGAATTTTCTAGGTGCGATTTACCGTGAACTGAAACAAAATTTGGTTGACTTGGAAAAAATGTTCACTTTAATGGAGCGTTACCAAGAAATTGCCGATGCGCCGGATGCCCATCCATTGAAACTGCCACGTGGCGCTTTGGATGCCAGTGTCCGTTTCACCGATGTGACCTTCGCTTACGAGCCCAACAGAACGATCCTCCATCACATTAGTTTTGACATACCCGCAGGAAAAACGGTGGCCGTGGTCGGGCCCTCAGGCTCTGGAAAATCCACACTGGCTCGTCTTTTGTATCGTTTTTATGATGTTCAAGAAGGCGGCGTTTATGTGGCAGAGCAAGAGATCAAAACGCTGACCCAAGCCAGCCTGCGCGCGGCGATTGGCATCGTCCCGCAAGACACGGTTTTGTTTAACGATACGGTGGAATACAACATTGCGTACGGCCGCCCCGGCAGCAGTCTAGAAGACGTGAAAGCAGCGGCACGGGCAGCCCATATCGATGACTTTATTAGCTCTACGCCGGCGGGTTACGAAACCATGGTCGGCGAGCGCGGTCTGAAGTTATCTGGCGGAGAAAAGCAACGGGTAGCCATCGCCAGAACCCTGCTGAAAAACCCACCCATTCTTATTTTTGACGAAGCCACCAGCGCGCTTGATTCAGCCAATGAGCGTGGTATTCAGGCCGAGTTGCAACGCGTAGCGCAGAATAAAACCACGCTGGTGATTGCCCACCGCCTTTCGACGGTTGTGGATGCGCATATGATTTTGGTAATGGACGCAGGGCGTATTGTGGAACGCGGAACACACACCGATTTACTCCAAGCGCAAGGTCGTTACGCTCAGATGTGGGCTTTACAGCAAAGCAACGAAACCTCCAACGCATAACCGTCTTATGGAAACCAAATGGCTTGAAGATTTTGTCTCTTTGGCAGAGACCCGCAGTTTTAGTCGCTCTGCGCAGCTGCGCCATGTGACGCAGCCGGCGTTTTCTCGGCGGATTCAGTCTCTTGAAGCCTGGGCCGGGGTAGACCTCGTGGACCGCAGTTCTTACCCAACCCGTTTAACTCCCGCTGGCGCGACTTTGTACGAACAGTCCTTAGAGGTTTTACAGGCCTTGCAATCGACCCGGGCCATGATGCGCGGGCACAGTGCGGCCGGCCAAGATGTGATTGAATTTGCGGTCCCCCATACGCTGGCTTTTACTTTTTTCCCCGCTTGGGTTTCCGCCTTGCGCGAAGACTTCGGGCCGATCAAAAGCCGGCTGATCGCCCTTAATGTGCATGACGCCGTGATGCGTTTGGTAGAAGGCAGTTGCGATCTTTTGATTGCCTACCACCACCCTTCGCAACCCTACCAATTGGATGCGGATCGGTATGAAATGGTCAGCTTGGGTCAAGAGGTAATTGCTCCGTATGTGAAGCCCGATGACAAGGGCTTGCCGCTTTGGACCTTGCCAGGTAAGGCCGGCCAGCCCTCGCCTTACTTGGCCTATGCGTCGGGAGCGTATTTAGGCCAAATGGTGGATTTAATTTTGAAGGAAGCCAAAACCGCTGTTCATTTAGACCGCGTGTACGAAACCGACATGGCCGAAGGCCTCAAAGCCATGGCCCTGGAGGGACACGGCATCGCTTTCTTGCCCCACAGCGCAGTCAAAAAAGACGTACGCGCCAAAAAACTGGTCAGTGCGCTGCCTCAGAATCTACTCGGCCTACAAATCACGATGGAAGTGCGTGCCTACCGTGAGCGGCCAACGTCTAAAGAGCCCGCCCGCTCTGGTATGCCGGCCAGTCGCGCCTCTGGTGTGACTGTCAAACGCAGTGCCCAAGCCCTGTGGGAATACTTGGCCCAATTGAATGCTGCGTGATTTGGGACAATAGGTACTATGACGCAACCCTCCGATTCACGTTCCCCTTCAAGCCTCACCCTGATTCGCCCTGACGATTGGCACCTGCATGTGCGCGATGGCGAGGCTTTGAAAACCGTGGTTCCGCACACCGCTGCGCAGTTTGGGCGTGCGGTCATCATGCCTAACTTGCGCCCGCCGGTCACGACGGCCGAACAGGCCGTGGCTTACCGAAAACGCATTGTTTCTGCGGCGCCCAAGCCCTTGGCAGGTCAGAAGCCGTTCGAACCTTTGATGACCTTGTACCTCACTGACAACTTACCTGCCGACGAAATCAAGCGGGCCAAAGACGCGGGGGTGGTGGCTGCCAAACTCTACCCGGCTGGGGCGACGACCAACAGTGACGCCGGCGTCACGGATTTGCGTAAAACGTACCTAACCCTTGAAGCGATGCAACGCGAGGGATTGTTGCTCTTGGTGCACGGCGAAGTGACGTCCAGTGAGATCGATCTTTTTGATCGAGAGGCGGTTTTTATTGACGCGCAACTTATTCCGCTGCGCCGTGATTTTCCCGAACTCAAAATCGTGTTTGAACACATCACGACCCGTGAAGCAGCGCAATATGTCCAAAGCGCCGGCAACTTCACCGCTGCCACCATCACGGCCCACCACTTACTCTACAACCGCAACGCAATTTTTTCTGGGGGAATTCGTCCCCATTACTACTGCTTACCGGTTTTAAAACGCGAAATCCATCGCCAAGCCTTGGTGGGCGCAGCCACCAGCGGATCGCCACAATTCTTTTTAGGCACCGACAGCGCCCCGCATGCGGCGCACCTCAAAGAACACGCCAGTGGTTGCGCAGGCTGTTATACCGCGCATGCTGCGATTGAGTTGTATGCTCAGGCCTTTGATGCCGCAGGCGCGATGGATAAGCTTGAAGGGTTTGCCAGTTTGTATGGGCCTGACTTTTATCAATTGCCCCGCAACGAAAGCACCATCACCTTGCGACGAGAAAGCTGGACGCCACCGGAGAGCTATGCCTTGGGCGATGCGGTCTTGAAACCTTTGGCTGGTGGTGAAGTGCTGCAGTGGCGCATGGTCTAAAAGCGATTGACTGGTCTGCGCCTTGGCTGAGTCCGTGGCGCGAGGCCGGTCAAGTGGTATCCCAAGGAGTGCAATCAGGCGCAAGCTGCGCTCAGGCACTCAATACCTATTGCCAATCCCACGCTGTAGATTGTCCGGTGGGGTTTGTTTCTCAAAGCAAGCTTCCAGCGCATGAGGCCTATGAAGCCTATATTTACCGAACCCGCGAGGTCCCGACCCGCGACGGTTTGCATGATTTTTTCAATGGCCTGTGTTGGTTGAAATTTCCTCAAACCAAAGTACGCTTAAATCAGTTGCAGGCCCAGCAAATCAGCCGCAGCGGCGTTCAGAGTGTGCGCGGCCCCACGCGCGATGGCATCACGGTGTTTGATGAGAATGCGGCGTTTTTACAAGCACCCGATGCGCTGTGGCAAGCCTTAGAAGATAAAAATTGGAGGCGACTTTTTGTAGACCTGCGGCCTTTGTGGGTCCAGTCGCATTTGGTTTTATTCGGACACGCTTTGCTAGAAAAATTGGTACAGCCCCGCAAAGGCATCACAGCTCATGTCTATCGCGTCACTGCGCAAGACCATTCGGTAAAAGCAATGGATACGTGGATGGCTGCTGAAGTCACTGAGGAAAAATTAGCGCTCAAACCTTTTGCCCATTTACCTGTATTGGGGGTTCCGGGGTGGTGGGCCGAAAATGAAAGCCCTGACTTTTACGACGATGCTTTTGTTTTTAGATCCAAGCGTGAAATCCTCGCGCATCAACCCTCTTTTTTTTAGGTTCTTGCTATGTGTAGCTTGAATTTTTACCAAGCTCCCCCACAATAAGGGCATAGGAGAAATCATGAAACGCATTCTTTTGTTTGTATTGACCAATGTGATGGTCGTGGTGGTCTTGGGAATTGTTGCGAGTTTGCTGGGAGTGAACCGCTTTTTGACGCCCAACGGACTCGATCTCGGTGCCTTAATGGGGTACGCCTTGATCATGGGTTTTGGCGGCGCCATTATTTCTTTGCTGATTAGCAAGCCCATGGCCAAGTGGACATCCGGTGTTCGCATCATCAATCAACCGGCAAATTCAGACGAAGTGTGGATTGTCAACACCGTTCAAAAGCTTGCGACCAAGGCGGGTATTGGGATGCCAGAGGTGGGGATTTTTGAAGGCGAAGCCAATGCTTTTGCCACCGGCGCTTTTAAGAACTCGGCTTTGGTGGCGGTTTCTACGGGCTTGCTCCAAGGCATGACCCACGAAGAAATTGAAGCCGTCATTGCCCACGAAGTGGCCCATATCGCCAATGGCGATATGGTCACGATGACGCTGATCCAAGGCGTGATGAACACCTTTGTCGTTTTCTTAAGCCGCGTCATTGGCTACGCCGTCGATAGTTTTTTACGCAAAGGCGACAGCGAGCGCAGCGGCCCTGGGATGGGTTACTACATCACCACCATCGCCTTGGATATTATTTTGGGATTTGCTGCTGCGATCGTTGTGGCTTGGTTCTCGCGCCACCGCGAATACCGCGCCGATTCCGGGGCTGCGGACTTGATGGGCCGAAAGCAGCCGATGATGAATGCGCTTGCGCGTCTAGGCGGCTTGCCTACGGGTGAGTTGCCTAAAAGCGTGGCAGCCTTCGGAATCTCTGGTGGCATAGGCCAGCTTTTCTCAACCCATCCGCCGATTGAAGCGCGGATTGCTGCACTTCAAAATTCTTAAAGACGGGTTTCCATCGATGGATTTTGCAACGTGGCTGACATTTTTTGCAGCGTCATGGGCCATTAGCATTTCACCGGGTGCGGGCGCAGTCGCTGCGATGAGCGCTGGTTTAAACCATGGCTTTCGCCGGGGCTACATCACGGTGTTTGGTTTGGTCTTGGGCATCTGGACCCAGTTGCTAGTGATTGGTTTGGGGCTCGGAGCCTTGGTAGCGGCTTCGCCTTCCGCATTTTTAGTGGTGAAGTGGGCCGGGGTTGCGTACCTGGTCTGGTTGGGAATTGCACAATGGCGAGCACCCGCGGTTCCTTTGGCGCAGCGAGCCCTTGAAACGTCACAAGTAACGCGGCGCGCTATGATTTTTCGGGGTTGGACGATCAATGCCGTCAACCCCAAAGGAACGGTATTTATGTTGGCGGTGGTGCCACAGTTTTTGGTGCTATCCGAGCCGCTGCCACCGCAATACTTGCTGATTGGCGCGACCCTTTCATTCACCGATTTTGTCGTGATGGCGGGATACACCGCGCTGGCGGCTAAGGTGTTAACGGCTCTCAAAGAGGTCAGCCATGTGCGAGCCATGAATCGTGTCTTTGGGGCCTTTTTCGTTTTGGCGGGAACGCTTTTGGCCTTGTTCAAGCGATCGGCCTAAGGTCTAACCTTTAAGCCTGTTGGCTTAAAACATTCAAGGCCAATGCTTCTGCGACTTTGATGCCGTCAACACCGGCAGACAAAATTCCACCGGCATAACTTGCGCCTTCGCCCGCAGGATACAAACCCGCAGCATTGGTGCTTTGGAGGTTTTCGCCGCGCGGTATTTTCAAGGGCGAGGAGGTTCGGGTTTCAACGCCGGTGAGCATCGCATCGGCCATATCAAAGCCTTTGATCTTGCGACCAAACACAGGCAAAGCCTCGCGGATAGCGTCAATGGCGTAGGCTGGCAAACTCGGTGTGAGATCGACCAGTTTCACGCCGGGTCGGTATGAAGGTTGCACACTGCCCAAAGCCTGCGATGGGCGTCCTTGTAAAAAGTCTTCCACGCGTTGACCGGGGGCTTCGTAGGTCGAGCCGCCTAAAGTGTAGGCGCGTGATTCGAGTTGGCGTTGAAAGGCAATGCCAGAGAGCGGATGGGCGCGGGCCGCGCTGGGGTGGTCGTTATCCAAAAGTAGCCTTGATTCGGCGGCGTATTGCTTGCCTTCTTCGGGGCCAAAGGCTGCAACAAAACTGGCTTCGTCGTGCGGGTAGTCGCTCGGGTCAATACCCACCACGATGCCGGCGTTGGCATTGCGCTCATTGCGCGAATACTGGCTCATGCCGTTGGTCACTACACGCTCGGCTTCGCTGGTTGCCGCTACCACGGTGCCGCCCGGGCACATGCAAAAGCTATACACGCCGCGACCGTTGTGCGCGTGGTGAACCAGCTTGTAGTCGGCAGCACCTAAGAGCGGGTGACCCGCGTGGCGGCCCCAACGGGCGCGGTCTATCACGCTTTGGGGATGTTCAATGCGAAACCCCACAGAGAAGGGCTTGGCTTGCATCGCCACACCGCGTCGGTACAACATGGCAAAGGTATCGCGGGCACTGTGTCCCAGCGCCATAACGACATGGCTGGCCTCTAGATTTTGAGTTTTTCCGCTTTCTAGATCCAGCACTTTGAGCCCGCGCATGACCAAGCCGCCATGGGCCTCAGCCAGGTCAAGATCAATCACGCGTTGACCAAAACGCACCTCACCTCCGAGTGCAATGATCTGAGCCCGCAGGTTTTCAACGACCTTCACCAATTTAAAGGTTCCGATGTGGGGATGGGCCTCAACCAAAATATCAGCAGGCGCGCCGGCGTTAACCAATTCGTTCATGACCTTGCGACCTAAATAACGCGGGTCTTTGATCTGGCTCCAAAGCTTGCCATCAGAAAACGTTCCCGCGCCGCCTTCGCCAAATTGCACATTGCTCTCTGGATGCAATGTGTTCTTGCGCCATAAATCCCAGGTGTCTTTGGTACGTTGCCGCACGGACGGGCCGCGCTCCAGCACGATCGGTTTGAAACCCATTTGCGCCAACAGCAGTGCCGCAAAAATACCGCACGGCCCAAAGCCCACAACGACAGGGCGAGGCAGGGGCTTGGTGGAGGCCTGCGCTACCAAGGTGTAGCTCATGTCGGGAGTCGGGCCGATATGCGGATGATTCGCAAAGCGGGTAAGCAACTGCGCTTCAAGCCCAGCATCAAGACGGATATCGACAATAAACACCGCCAATATTTCCGCTTTCCGTGCGTCAAAACTGCGTTTGAAAACGTGCAGACTTTGGATTGCATTGGGGGTAATTTCAAGCACTTGGGAAGCAAGCGCAGTCAGCGCAGCAACTGGATGGGCCACGGGTTCGCGGTCTTCGTCGGTCTCACTTGGCGCATCGGACGCGCGGCGAACGTCAAGGGGCAAGGCGGTGAGGGGGAGTTTGAGTTCAGTGATGCGCAACATGGAGGGCTCGGAGTTATCAAGCAACTCCGGGATGATACGTTGAGTTACATGTTCACTGGAATCCCCGCTCCCTTG
>CAMDAN010000061.1 GCA_945888535.1 Bordetella parapertussis | reverse complement strand
CTACCCGTTCCAACGAACGCTGCGAGCAAGACGGCCGCTGCCAGCGCGTTGTGCGTTGGGTTTGCAATCGCAAAAGCCAAAGGAATACTGGCGTAAAAAACAAAGTCCAAAACAATGTCTAAAAACCCGCCAAGGTCGGTGGCTTGCGTTTGGCGTGCAATCGCCCCGTCTAAAGCGTCGCAGGCCCGTGACAACACAATCACCACCCCACCCAGCGCAAAGAAACCATTCGCTATCAAGGCCGCAGCGCCCAACCCCAAGCCCAAACCCAACCACGTAACAGTATTGGCCTGAACGCCAGCGCGGGCCAAGGGCGCAGCCAAGGCGTCTGCGGCGGGGCGAATCAAGCGGGTGGCTAGGCGGTCAAACATGGGTGCATTGTCGGGGGTTGGCGATGTCGGCGCTGTCATGCGTTACCAAAAGCGTCGCAATGCCGCGCTTTGCGATGGCACCAAACACCAAGGCCCGCATCCGCTGTCGCAAACGCATATCGAGTTTCGAAAACGGCTCATCCAAAAGCAAAGCCTGGGGCTGGGCCAACAGCGCCCGCGCCAACGCAACGCGGGCGCGTTGTCCGCCGGAAAGCGTCGCCGGGTCGGCATCACTAAAGTCTTGCATTTCAATATCGATGAGGGCTTGCATGACGTGGTCATGCCGCTGCGCTTTGGGGCCTTTCGGAACGGCGAAAAGCAGGTTCTCTTGAACCGTCATGTGCGCAAATAACAAATCGTCTTGCAACAACAAGCCCACCCGCCGCTCTGGGGTAGGTAAGGCGTCAATGCGCAAGCCGTTAAAAGTAATGCGGCCTTCAAACTGCAGGCCTGCGTCTAACGTTCCGCACACCGCCGCTAGCAGGCTCGACTTGCCCGAGCCGCTGGGCCCCATGACGGTATGTACCGCGCCTGCTGGAACCTCTAGCGTCAGGTTTTCCAACAAGACACGTGAAGGCGTTCGCAAAGACTGAAGGTGAATATTTAGCGACATAGGCCAAGCTATCCTAATTCAGGCGCAGGCCCAGCTTGAAAGGCAGCCGACCGAAAGCGCCGAGCCCGCCCAACCCACGCGGCCAGCGCAAAAACCACCACAGGCAAAACCCATTCCAGCGCCGCGTAGGCCGCCATCAAAGACCGCTGGCCGCCCGAAGACAGCGCCACCGCTTGCGTTGTCACCGTATCAAACCGGCCAGCGCCAACATACAAAGTCGGCAAATACTGCGCCACGCTCACCGCAAACCCCACCGCAAAAGCCGCTGCAATCGCCCCGCGCAAGAGCGGCCACTCCACCCGCCAAACAAAGGCCCAGCGGCCGTGTCCCAAAGTAGCCGCTACGGTGCGAAAGCGCGGATCAAATCCTTGCAGCGGCCCGTACAGCGCAAGCGCCACATACGGCGCCACGCTCAAAGTGTGCGCCAACCACACGCCGCTGCCGTTGGCATCCCAGCCCCACTCTAAAGCCAAGCGGTGGAGGCCCAAGGCCCACAAAGCCGCAGGCAACAACAAAGGCAGAAAAATCAAAGCCAAAAGCATCGCGCCCCGACCACCGCTGCGCCAACGCAGAGGCCACCACTCCCACATAAGCAAAACCCAGATGGTGGCCGCGCTCGCGCTTGATAAACCTAACCAAACGCTGGCCCACAAAGTGTCGCCATCAGAAGCCACTGCTGCCCACGCACCGGCAGTCCACGTCTGCGGCCACAACGCCGGAAACAACCAAACTCCCGTCACGCTGGCTAAGCCAAGCGCCAAACCCACCGCGCTGTAAATCGCCAGCAAAGCCCAAGCCGCCGCTGTGGGTTGTCGCAATGCAAGGGCGTGGTGTTCTTGTGCGGTCAACGGCGCAGCGCCTCGCGTTAACCGCGCCCGCGCCCAAGGCTTAAAAACTGCGCGATGAACTAACGCAACCAATACCACTAGCAAAGCGCTTACCGCCAAAAGTAACCAAGCCGCTGCCGCGCCCTGCACTTGGGTATGCGGGTCAGCGTCTTGCAACCACTGCCAAGCCAACACGCCCAAGGTCGGCGGCGCAGTCGGGCCAATCACCAGCGCCACATCCACCACCGATAGGCTGTACGCAAACACCGCGCCCAGCGGCGCAACCAATCGCGACGCTAACTGCGGCCAGCCCACGCGCCACCACGCCGCCCGTTCGCTGTACCCCATGCTCTGCGCCAATTGCATCTCTAAGCGCAGGCGCTTTGAAAAATCAGGCCGCTGCAAAACCGCCAGACCCATCCAGAGTAAAAACACCATCTCCTTCAAAGCCAAAACTACTATCAAGCCTACGCCACAAGGGTCTTGGGTGGTCGGCCAATCCGGGGGCGACTCCAAACCCACGCCCCCAACCCCACCCCAAAGGTTCGCCCCCAAACGCAACAACCACCCGCTCGGCGAAACCAAGAGCACCACCCCAATTGCAAACGCCGCATGCGGCAGCGCCAACATCGCAGGCACCTTGCTACCCCAGCGGCCCGACAACAACACCGCCGCCCCAGACCACGCCAGCGCCGTAGAAGCCAGGCCCGTCCAAAGGCTCAAGCCCAAAGCTGCCTTGAGTTGCGGCTGCGTCAACAAGGCTTGCCAGGCAGCCAAGTCCCACGCCGCCGATATTGCGCCTGCCAAACTCCATACCAAGGGAACCAAGACCAGCGCCGCCCAGCCGACCGCAAGCCAGCGGTAGGTGAAGCGTGAAAAAGAGCGGGTATGCAAAGACATCAAAAGCGGGTGCTTACGCCTTCGCCGCCCCCACCACCGCCAAGCCCGCAGCCACGCCACCAAAAGGATTGCCTTTTACCAAGTGGGCCTGTGGCATCGCGGTTTGTAGGGCTTGCACCAAAGGGCGCAGAGCCGATGAGCCGCCAGTGAGGTACACCACATCGACGCTGTCTAAGCCGGAGGCTTTGACACACGCTAACGCACATTCCACCACCTGCGCGATAGCCTGTTGCAAAGCGTCTTGCATTACGAATGTGTCTAGCGTTGGCGCGAGGCGGAGTTCTAAAAAATTCAAATCAACGGCGCTGACATTTCCTGAAACAGAGCAGCCAATTTTGGCGGCCTCCACGCTTGCGAGCATGCGGTGGCCGTGTTGCTCCTCCAGGGCTTGCATGAGCCGTTTGTGCAGGGTTTGGTCGGAAAAGTCGGTCCAAAGCTCGCTGGCAAAGTGCAGGGCTTTGCGGGTGTAGGCGCGGTGAATAAAGTGCCAGGTGCTGAGGTCAAAGAACACACTGTTGGGAACCGGGCGATCGCCAGTGCCAATGTGTTTGTAGCCTAGTAGGGGCATGACGGTTGCAAGATCAAGCAGGCGGTCAAAGTCTGTGCCGCCGATGTGAACACCGGTGCTGGCTAACACGTCGGCGCTGCGGTCGGACAAGGCGCTGCGCTTTTGATTGAGGCGGATGGTGGTGAAGTCAGACGTGCCCCCGCCAATGTCCACGACCAAGGCGGTGGTTTCTTTATCGATTTGCTGCTCGTAATCTAGCGCCGCCGCGATGGGCTCCAACTGAAAACGGATGTCGCTAAAGCCCGCTTCCAGCGCAGCGCGGCTTAAGGTGGTTTGCGCCAAAGCGTCGCGCGCAGGGTCGTCATCCACAAAGTGCACGGGGCGGCCGATGACAACGTGGGGCAAGGCTTCGCCCACATGGACTTCGCAGCGGCGTTTGAGTTCTTTGAAAAAGAGCACTACGATGTCAAAAAAGCGCAGCGCTCGGCCGTCGACTTGGGTGTATTCGTCCATCAACGCGCTGCCCAGCAAGCTTTTGAGGGAACGCAACAAGCGCCCTTCGTTGCCGCTTAAATAGGCCTGCATGGCGTCTTCACCATACAAAACATGGTGGGTTTCCGCATCAAAAAAAACAGCGGTGGGCATTTCAGAACGCGCAGCGCTCAGCGGGATAACGCGCAGGATACCGCTCTCGTCGATGACCGCTGCCGCCGAGTTGGACGTACCAAAGTCAATTCCCAGTGTCAACATGGCAGCAAGATCAAAGAGGGTTTAACCACCGTAACGGCGCGTCCATTCTTTTTCCAGCGGCTCCACCCACGAGCCGTGCGGCTCAGGCAAAGTGGGTGCGCTTTGTCGCACTTGGCCTGGCAACGCTGGCGCTGAAAACAAGGCCCGCTGTGCCGAAGGCAAGCGATCGACAGCCAAGACCGTGGGGTCGCCCCAGACCGCAATATCGGCCTTTTTGGCTTGGGCCGCAGAGCTGAGTAAAAAGTTGGCAAAGACTTGGGCGCCTTGGGCGGCGCGGCTGTTAAACGGGATGGCGAGGAAGTGGGTGTTACCCACCGTGCCGCTAGTGAATTGGTAACTGAGGGTGCTCGGGGCTAAACGTTTGGCTGTAATTTCATTGGCCGCTTCATTGGGGTTGAAGGTCATTGCCAAAAGCAACTCTCCATCCGAAAACATTTGGCGCAGTGCTGCAGCGGTATGGGGAAATTGTTTGCCCCCGCGCCACAAATAAGGGTGAAGCGTATCCAACGTTCGCCACAAGACGGCGGTGCTTTTTTCAAAGGCCTGCGGCGTCACGCTTTGGTAAAGCGCTGCGCGATCGGAGCCGCCGTTGAGGTCCAGCAAAAGTTGTTTTAGAAACGTGGTGCCGTGAAAATCGGGTGGGCGAGGGTAGCTGACGCGGCCGGGGAACTTGGCGGCAAAGGCGAGTAATTCCTGGCTGCTGCGCGGGGGCTGAGCGGTGCGTTTGCTGTCAGCCATGAAAGTGAGTTGCGCCATGCCCCAGGGCGCTTCCATACCCTCGACTGGCTCAGAAAAATCAATGCGCGTGGTGGGCTTGCCTTGCGTGTCCACCCAGGCGTAAGAAGGCAACTGTTCGGCAAACGGACCAAACAACAGACCTTCGCGTTTCATGGTTAAAAAATTCTCGCCATTGATCCACACCAAGTCCACCGTGCCATCGGTTTTGCCCGCTAATTTTTCATTGCGTACGCGTTTGACCATGTCCGCTGCGTCGGCAATTTTGACGTGCTTGACCGTGACCCCGAACTGCGCGAGTACCTGCGCGCTGGCCCACTGAATGTAGGCGTTGATGGTGGGTGCGCCGCCCCAGGCGTTGAAATACACCGTTTGCCCACGGGCTTGGGTTTCGATCTGCCGCCACTCTTTAGAAGTAGCTCGAGCCATACCCCAAGGGGTAAGAGCCGAGAGCCCACCGAGTGGGCTTAGTCCGATAACGCCAAGCGCACGGCGGCGCTTAATTGAGAAGGGCTTGGGCGAATTCACGGGCATGAAAGGTTTCTAATTCTTCGAGTTGTTCGCCCACCCCAATAAAGTAAACGGGGATAGGCCGGTCGCGGGCAATAGCGGCTAATACGCCGCCTTTGGCCGTGCCATCGAGTTTGGTGATGATGAGGCCGGTGAGGCCCAAGGCGTCGTCAAACGCGCGAACCTGCGCTAAGGCGTTTTGGCCAGTGTTGCCGTCGATCACCAGCAATACTTCGTGGGGACAAGCGCCTAAGCCGGATGCGTCACCGGCTTTTTGCACCACGCGTTTGATTTTTTTCAATTCTTCCATCAGGTGGATCTGCGTTGGCAGTCGCCCTGCGGTATCGATCAAAACCACGTCTTTGCCGCGCGCTTTTCCAGCGCATACCGCGTCGTAACTGACAGCCGCTGGGTCGCCGCCTTCTTGGCTGAAGATCTCCACCGTATTGCGATCCGCCCACACGGTCAATTGTTCTCTCGCGGCGGCCCGAAAGGTGTCGGCAGCGGCTAGCAAAACGCTGGCGCCACTGTCTGCAAGGCGATGGGTCAGTTTGCCAATCGAGGTGGTTTTACCGGCTCCATTGACACCCGTAACCATGATGACGGTGGGCTGTTGCGCTCCAATCGACAGGGGTTTTTCTAGTGGGGCCAGCAAGTCACTCAGACAATCCACCAACAACTCTTTTAGTTGCGCTGGGGTTTCAGCCTTGCTTTCTTTGGCTTGGCGGCGCAGGTTTTGAATTAAAAATTCGGTCGCAGCCACGCCCGCATCGGCCATGAGCAGCGCGCTTTCGAGGTCTTCAAACAAGGCTTCATCAATGCGTGAGCCACCAAAAACATGGGAAATACTGGCAGCGGTTTTCCCCAGCCCGTTTTTGAGTTTGGCAAGCCAGCCTTGACGGCCACTTGCGTCCGGTGCTTTGTCCGACGCGTTACTGGCCGAGGGTAGGTCATCGGCGGAAGGGAAAGAGGGTGATTTTTTTTTGAAAAAGCTGAACATGGCGTGCGTTCTTAGAATGCAGCATTCTATGAAACACACCGCACTTTATTTTTTACGCTGGGGAATTACTTTTTTCATGGCGATTCCTGTCGCCTACGCTGTGCCAGAAGCGATCGAACAGTTCACACTTTCCAACGGAATGACGCTGATCGTCAAGCCTGATCACCGTGCGCCCACGGCGGTGCATATGCTGTGGGTGCGGGTGGGATCGATGGACGAGGTCGATGGAACTTCGGGCGTAGCCCATTTGTTGGAACACATGCTTTTCAAAGGAACAGCGAGCGTCAAAGCCGGAGATTTTTCTCGCCGTGTGGCAGCTTTGGGTGGGCGTGAAAACGCATTCACCAGCAAGGACTACACCGGGTATTTCCAACAAATTCCAGCCGACCGTTTGGCCGACGTGATGGCATTGGAAGCAGACCGTTTTGCCAACAACCAATGGAGCGATGACGACTTTCGCAAAGAGTTAGAGGTGGTCAAAGAAGAGCGCCGTTTACGCACCGAGGACAGCCCCCATGCCCGACTGTTTGAGGCATTGAACGCAACGACTTACCAAGCGTCTCCTTACCGTCGTCCGATTGTGGGTTGGATGAGTGACTTAGAGGCGATGCAGCCCGAGGACGCCCGCGCTTTTTACCGTCGCTGGTATGTGCCTGCCAATGCGGCCGTGGTGGTGGCTGGTGATGTGGATCCGCAAGTGGTTCGAGCCTTGGCTGAAAAATGGTACGGCGGTATCCAAGGTGCGCAGCCTCCTGTGCGAAAGCCACGCGCAGAACCCCCGCAAAACGGCCTGCGCCGTATTGATTTCAAAGCGCCTGCGGAGCAGGCCTATGTAGCGCTGGCATTCAAGGTTCCCGGCGCGACGCCTTCGGCAGTGTCGCAAAAAGAGTGGGATGCAGAGTCGCAAGATGCTTTGGCGCTGACGTTGTTAGCGGCGGTGTTAGATGGGTACCAAGGCGCGCGATTGGATAAGGCCTTGACCCAGCCCGCTGACCATGTCGCCGACAGCGCTTCCGCCTATTTTGGTTCGACCGCGCGTGGCCCCGTAACCTTCATGCTCACGGGGGTTCCAGCCAGCGGTAAGACCAGTGCTGCTTTAGAGGCGGCGCTGCGGGCACAAGTGAAACGCGTTGCGGAGGAAGGAGTGAGCGAGCAAGAACTCAAGCGGGTGATTAACCAGTGGTCGGCCGGTGAAGTTTTTAAACGCGATAGCGTCTTTAACCAAGCCCGAATTTTGGGAGTGCATTGGGCGACCGGTTTGCCCTTGGCATTTGATTCCTTGTGGTTGGATCGCTTGCGCGCCGTCAAACCGGCACAGGTTCAGGCCGTGGCCGCGCGTTATTTTGGAGATGACGCCTTAACCGTGGCAACGCTAGTACCCCAAGCCCTTGCTAAGGGCGAGTTGCAACGTAAACCCCGCGCCGCATTAAGCGGCGCGCGCCATTGAGGTTAATGCGATGAAATATGTGTGCATGACACCGCGTTCATGGGTCTGGGTGGCTTGTGCTTTGTTGTTTTCTGCGCAGGCCCGTGCAGGGATTGCGATCACCCAATGGACGCATGTGTCCGGCGCCAAGGTGTATTGGGTTGACAGTCCGGGGATTCCCATGGTCGATGTCCAAATCGACTTTGATGCGGGAGAACGCCGTATTCCGAAGGACAAAACCGGCCTGGCCCAGACCATGGCTTCAGCAACAAGCGATGGTGTCAAAGCCTTTGCGGTGCTTCCAGCCCTCGACGAAAACGCACTAAGCAGCGCATGGGCAGATTTGGGCGCATCAATGAGCGCAAGCGCCAGCAGCGACCGCCTGAGCTTTAGCTTGCGTAGCTTGAGTTATCCCGATGTATTGGGGCCGGCAGCGCTCTTGGCAGCGCGCCAAATAGGCGAGCCTGCGTTCCCTGAAAAATTATGGTTGCGCGATCGACCGAAGATGTTGGCTAGCCTCAAAGAAGCCCAGACCCGGCCTGCGACCTTGGCGTGGAACGCCTTTGCCCCTGCGGTTTATGGAGGCCATCCCTACGGACGGATTCAAACCGCAGACCATCTCAACGCGATTCAAAGCGCCGACATGCAGGCGCTTCACGCCCAAGCCGTTCGCGCTTGTGATGCGCGAGTGAGTATCGTGGGCGCAGTCAACCGTACGCAGGCCGATGCCTTGGTGACCACCTTGCTGTCAAGAATTCGCCCGCAAACGTGTCAACCGCAGACCGCCATTGCCGAGGTAAAAGCTTTAGTTGCTGGCGTAGAAAAGCGAATCGTCTTTGATTCAGCGCAAGCGCATGTCTTGATCGGCCAGCCTGGGATCACCCGCAAGTCGCCTGACTTTTTTGCCTTGTTGGTGGCAAACCATATTTTGGGCGGCGGCGGATTCTCTTCGCGTTTAACCGAAGAGGTGCGCGAGAAACGCGGCCTGACCTACGGCGTCTCGAGCGGGTTTTCACCAGCTCTGCATGCGGGTGCTTTCACCATCAGTTTGCAAACCCGACCCGACCAAGCGCAACAGGCCATCGATTTGGTGCGCGAGGTGTTGCAGCGTTTTGTTGCCGACGGCCCAACGCTTGCCGAACTCCAAGCGGCAAAAAATAATTTGATCGGCGGTTTTGCATTGCGTATCGATAGCAACCGCAAGGTGTTGGATAACGTCGCCAATATCGCTTGGAACGATTTGCCCTTGGATTATTTAGACCGTTGGACGGCGCAGTTGGAGGCTGTCACGCTCGATGAGATTCGCGCTGCCTTAGGGCGAACCTTGCAGCCGAAAAAGATGGTCACTGTGGTGCTGGGCGCTCAGTAAAGATTGATGAGCAAAGCATTCACCAAAGAGAGCGACGAGGACAACGGCGACGACGAGTTGCAGTTGCCAGCGATTGCCCCAGGCGGTAAAAATTACATCACGCCGCAAGGTTATGCCGCTTTACGCGCTGAGCTTCTGACCCTCATGGATGAGGAGCGGCCCAAGGTGGTGGAGATTGTTCACTGGGCTGCCAGCAACGGCGACCGATCAGAAAATGGCGACTACTTGTATGGAAAAAAACGGCTGCGAGAAATTGACCGCCGTATTCGTTTTCTAACCCAACGATTAGAAATTGCCGAGATCACCGAGCCCAGTGTCCACTTTGGCAATGACCAAATATTTTTTGGTGCGACCGTGACTTATGTCGATGACGTGGGGGCCGAGCGTACCGTCACCATTACAGGCATCGATGAAGCCAACAGCGCTTTGGGTGAGGTCAGTTGGGTGTCTCCGATTGCTAGAACCTTGCTAAAGGCCCGAGAAGGCGATGAGTTAAAGCTGGTGATGCCAGAGCGCGTCGCTGCGATTGAAGTGATCAAGGTGCGCTACCCGCAGCCCAAGGCCACTATCAAGGCGAAGTAATAGGGTGAGTGACTGAATTTTTGCTGCGGTCAGCGCGGATCACGACCGCAGTGCGGCGCAGCTTGGCTAAGACCATATCTAAGTGGGTGCGGTCGCGCACCGAAATCACAAAATAAAAATCTTTGGTTTCTTGTGCGCCGTCTTCGCCGCTGTGAATGTGAACAATATCGGCCTCCGCCGCGGCGAGTACCGAGGCTACTTTGGCCATGGTGCCTCGGGCATTGTTGACAGTGACGGTGAGATCCACCTCAAATTGCCGGGTGGGTTCGTCGGACCACTCCACGCCCATAAACCGTTCGCGGTCTTTGTGCAGGAGTTTTTTAGCAATCGCGCAGTGGGTCGCATGAACGGCAAGCCCTTCGCCACGCCCCAAGTAGCCCACCACCTCGTCACCAGGAATAGGGCGACAGCAGGTGGCAAATTTGACCGACGCATTTTCACTTCCGTCTAAGGTGATGGTCCCCATGCCGTGCGCATCGGACGCAGAAAATCGCTGTTGTGTGAGTAATACCGCGTCGGGGCGCTGGCCCATATCTGCTAATAAAAGCACCAATCGCTTGGCAACGATGTTAGAAATGCGTTTGCCCAGACCAATATCAGTCAGTAATTCTTGGCGCGTTTTGCTCCCAGTAAATCTAAGCAGTTTGTCCCAAATGGGGTTGTACTCCGGTCCTTGCGGGAAATGCTCAATGCCTTCAGCCCGCAGTGCTTGGGATAAGAGTTTTTGGCCCAGGGCCTCGGACTCGGTGTGTTCCATGGACTTGAGGTGGTGGCGAATTTTGGATCGCGCCCGACCCGTGCGGACAAAACTCAACCAAGCCGGATTCGGAGCGGAGACCGACGCAGTGACCACGTCCACAACGTCACCGTTTTTTAACTCGGTGCGCAAGGGAACTTGTTCGCCATTAATTCGAGCAGCCACAGTTCGGTCGCCCACATTGGTGTGAATAGCGTAGGCAAAATCAACGACAGTCGCCCCCCGTGGCATCGCCATGATTTGGCTCTTGGGGGTAAAAACATAGACCGCGTCGGGAAATAAATCGACCTTCACATGGTCCCAAAATTCAGCGGCATCGCGGGTTTCGTCTTGGATATCAAGCAGTGATTGCAGCCACTGGGTTCCTAAACGGTCGTGCGCGGTGTCTTGGGGGTTGTTAACCTTGTACAGCCAGTGCGCAGCAACCCCCGATTCGGCCACCAAATGCATGGCTTCCGTGCGCATCTGAAACTCCACACTGATACCCGAGGGGCCAACCAAGGTGGTGTGTAAAGACTGGTAGCCGTTGACTTTGGCGATGGCGATATGGTCTTTGAATTTTCCCGGAACTGGCTTGTACAACTGGTGCAAGATGCCTAAAGCGGTATAGCAATCGGTGGTACTTGGAACCAAGACCCTGAAGCCATAAATGTCTGTCACTTGGGCAAAGCTCAAATGCTTGTCACTCATCTTGCGGTAAATCGAATACAGCGATTTTTCGCGGCCAGCGATCCGCACGGGTATCGCGGCGGCTGCAAACGTACCCTCCAGTTCTTTCTGAACTTTTTGCAATAAATCGCGGCGGCGGCTACGCGCTTTGGTAACGGCTTTGGAGAGGATGCTGTAACGCCACGGGAGCAAGTGCTGAAAAGCCAAATCTTGAAGCTCGCGGTAGGTTTGATTGAGGCCCAAGCGGTGCGCAATCGGCGCATAAATATCGAGCGTTTCTTGGGCAATGCGGCCCCACTTGGCGCGTGGCATGTCGCCCATAGTGCGCATATTGTGGGAGCGGTCTGCCAATTTGATGAGGATGATGCGAACGTCGCGGGCCATCGCCAAAAGCATTTTTCGGAATGACTCGGCTTGGTTTTCTTCCCGGGTGGTGAAGTGCAATTTGTCGAGTTTGGTCAGTCCGTCTACCATTTCAGCCACGGGGGAACCAAAACGCTCAATAATTTCCGCTTTGCTGATGCCGCAGTCTTCTATCGCATCGTGTAACAAAGCCGCCATCAAGGCCTGTGCGTCAAGTTTCCATTCTGCACACTGGGCCGCAACGGCAATTGGGTGGGTGATGTAGGGCTCACCGCTGCTGCGCAGTTGACCTAAGTGGGCCTCATCTGAAAAACGGTAGGCCAGACGCACTTGCGCAACTTCGCTGGCGCTGAGGTAGTCGAGCTTGGCAGTCAGCCCCGCAAAGCCCGCCGCCGCCGCATTCGTTTTGGAAGCAGGTTTTGAAAAAGGTGGAAGTGAGTTTCCCATCGCTTAAATGTAGCGTCCCTGCGCCCCAGATGCGCAATTAGGATTAAAAACCCCATGAAAAAAGCCGTTCAGCATCGCTGAACGGCTTTTTAAAGGGCTTGTCGGCTTATTTAACAGCGCTGCCGCTGATGTAGCCCGAGATGGGTTTCCACTGTCCATTTTGGATTTGCGAGAGCCGAGACGCATCGCTACCCAAACGCTTGGTCTTAGTAAAAGTTGCTTTAGCAGAACCAAAAATATCGGGTTCGATGGTCATGGTGTCCATCACTTTGATGAAGCTATCCGTGGTCAGGTTTTTGCCTGCCTTGTTCGCCGCATTGGTGAAAGTATTGATGATGGTGTAGCCATAGACCGAGAAGACGGTTGGGTCTTCGTTGAACTTGGTTTTGTACTTGTTAGCCCAGAAACGAATCGGCTGGCTAGTCTCTTCGGTATAGGGGTTTTGGACCGTCATCGTGGCATACAAACCATCCATAGCTTTGCCGCCGATTTTGTGAATCAGGTCGGTATAGGCAGCGCTAGTACCCAAGAATGTGGGGTTAAAGCCCAGTTTGCGTGCGGTACCGATGGTTCCGATGGTTTCACGAATGATGGTCCCCAAGACCACTAAATCGCAACCGCTCGATTGCATTTTTGACACTTGAGAAGAGAAGTCTGTCGCGCCCCGTTTGTAGGAAGTGCGTTCTGTGAAATCCATATTCAAGGTCTTGAGCGCTGCTTCTCCACCCTTGAGGACTTCTAGACCGAAATCATCGTCTTGGTAAATCGTGCAGATTTTCTTAGCGCCTTTTTCTTTGATCATATTGGGCAACGCGATGCGCACTTGATCAAAGTAAGTAGCAGCAAAAGAGTATTTGAGCTTGTGGAAGGGCTCGTACATTTCGCGAGCTGCGGTGATCGGGAAGAAGTTGATCACGTTCTTTTCGAACTGAACGGGCATTGCGGCTAAATTCTGCGCAGTTCCGAGATGGCCCATCATCATGAAAATCTTGTCTTGGTTTACCAGCTTCTGTGCTGCCAACACCGCTTTTTTAGGATCGTAGCCAGAGTCTTCAACCAATAGTTTGATCTTGCGGCCGTTGATTCCTCCGGTTTCATTGATCTCGTCAACCGCCAGCATCATCCCCAGGCGGGCTTGCTTACCAAAACCCGCTAATGGGCCGGATAAGTCTTGGATGGAACCGAGCGTGATCTCATCTTTGGATACGCCTTGCTGGGCGATGGCTTGGGTGCCCGTCAGTGCCAATGCGGCTAAGGCGATGGTTGCGAAAGAAAGCTTAAAAGTCATGAAAGTCTCCTAGTGATTCGAAAATTATCCGTTGCTCCGGGTGCTTTGGATACCCGGGTAAACGCCAATACTTATTTACCGTCAGCCACGGGTTTCCACTTACCGTCCTGAATTTGCGACAGTCGGGAGTATTCACTGCCCAAGCGCTGGGTGTTGGTGAAAGTCAGTTTCGGGGTGCCAAAAATATCGCTTGGAACGGTCAAGCTATTCATGGCTTTGGTAAAGCTCTCGGTCGTGAGGTTCGTACCAGCTTTTTGCGCTGCTTGGATGAAGACATCGATCATGATGTAGCCATAGGCAGAAAAGACGGTTGGGTCTTCGCTGAATTTGGTTTTGTATTTGTTAGCCCAAAAACGAATCGGCTGCGACGCTTCGTCGGTGTAAGGGTTTTGCACAGCCATAGTGGCGTAAATTCCGTCCATCGCCTTGCCGCCCAATTTATGGATCAAGTCGGTGTAAGCGGCCACGGATGCAAAAAACACAGGGTTAAAGCCCGTTTTACGTGACTCAGCCACGGTACCAATGGTTTCACGAATGATGGTTCCGAGCACGACGAGGTCACAGGCGGAGGCTTTCATTTTTGCCACTTGGCTAGAAAAATCGGTAGAGCCGCGTTTGAATGATGTTTTTTCTGTGAGATCCATAGACACTGTCTTCAGGCCTGCTTCTACACCTCGCAAAACTTCGAGACCAAATTCATCGTCTTGGTAAATGATGCAGACTTTTTTCGCATTTTTGTCCTTGACCATCTTGGGCAAGGTAATACGCATCTGATCGTAGTAAGAACTCAAGAGCGCGTATTTCAGTTTGTTAGGTTCGTCATACATTTCCCGAGCTGCAGTCAGCGGCATGAAGTTGATGACATTTTTTTCAAACTGAATGGGCATGGCCGCATTGTTTTGGGCGGTACCTAAATGGCCGGCCATGATAAAAATCTTATCTTGGTTGACTAGTTTTTGGGCTGCAAGAACAGCTTTTTTCGGATCGTAGCCCGAGTCTTCAACCAGCAATTTAATGCGTCGGCCATGAACGCCGCCTTGCTCATTGAGTTCTTCAATGCGCAGTTGCATGCCATTACGCGCTTGTTTGCCGTAGCCCGCGAGCGGTCCGGACAAGTCTTGAATCGTACCAACGACGATCTCGGTTTTGTTAATGCCTTGTTGCACAACTGCTTGCACTGAGAGCGAGGCAAAGAGGCTTAATAGGAGGGTAGAGAGGGTTTTAGGGTTCCAGAGTCTTTGCTGCATGGTTTTTTCCAATCGAAGGGTGGGTAAAAAGGGGTTGTCGTTGTAGATTAAAGGTACATGGCCTCGATTTGAGGTGCATATTTTTTCTCGACCAATTTGCGTTTGAGCTTCATGGTGGGGGTGAGTTCTTCGTCTTCCGCAGTGAGTTGGTTTTCCAGCAGGAAGAATTTCTTAATTTGCTCAACCCGGGCGAATTTTTTATTCACTCGCTCAAGTTCCCCTTGAATCAAGGCTTGAATTTCGGGGGCCTTGGTCAAGCTGGCGTAGTTGCTGAAAGGAACGTCTTGGTCTTGGGCAAATTTCTCTACGTTTTCATGGTCAATCATCACGATGACGGTAAGGTAAGGCCGCTTGTCGCCAATGACCACGGCGTCGGTAATGTAAGGTGAAAACTTCAAGTCATTTTCAAGTTCGCTGGGGGTGATATTTTTTCCGCCTGCGGTGATGATGATGTCTTTCATCCGGTCGGTAATCCGGAAATAGCCATCGCTGTCC
>CAMDAN010000060.1 GCA_945888535.1 Bordetella parapertussis | reverse complement strand
CGCAGGGCGAATACCTGCTGCTGTTTGACCCGCTGGATGGATCGAGCAACATCGATGTCAATGTCAGCATTGGCACGATCTTCAGCGTGCTGCGCAAACCCGAAGGCCAAGGCGGTGTGAGCGAAGCCGACTTTTTGCAAGCCGGGCATCAACAAGTCGCCGCTGGTTACTGCGTGTATGGCCCCCAAACCACTTTGGTATTGACCGTGGGCGATGGCGTGGCCATGTTCACCCTGGACCGCGAACAAGGCTCGTTTGTGCTGACCCAAGAAAAGGTGCAGATACCCGCCGACACCAAAGAGTTTGCCATCAACATGAGCAATATGCGCCACTGGGACGCGCCGGTCAAGCGCTACATCGACGAGTGCTTGCAAGGCAAAGAAGGCCCGCGCGGAAAAGACTTCAATATGCGCTGGATTGCCAGCATGGTGGCCGATGTGCACCGCATCCTCACCCGTGGCGGCGTGTTCATGTACCCCTGGGACAAGCGCGAGCCCACCAAGCCCGGGAAGCTGCGCCTGATGTACGAAGCCAACCCCATGGGCTGGCTGATTGAGCAAGCAGGCGGCGCGGCCACCAACGGCAAAGAGCGTATTTTGGACATCAATCCCACCCAACTTCACCAACGTGTGAGTGTGATTTTGGGATCGAAAAACGAAGTGGAACGCGTCACCGGTTACCACGCATAAGGGCCTCACCATGCGCTCACATAGTAACAAACAGCTCCAGTTCCAAGGCCTATTTCTATTGCCAGTCCTGGCGTTGGGCCTGGTCGTCACTGCGTTGTCTGCCAATCCATCGCGGGCGGAAGAAACGATACAAGTCTTGCGTTGCAGCAATGAGACCACCAGCGCTGAGGCCAAAGCCAAAACAAAAAGCTGTTCTAGAACCAAACCTGCACCTCTTTCCCAAGCAGACAAAGCGGAACTTCAAAAATGTCGCTTTGAAGCCACCAAGGCGGCAACCGAAGCCGGAATGCGCTTGGCCTTGGCTATGTGCGAAGAGAAGTTAAAGCCTTAAAAAGCACTAAACCAGATTTAAGCTTTACGCGCAAACATTGGGGACGTTCTAGGAAATCCCTAATTAGCTCATTGAAGCAGCTGAACGAAGCGCTTTCAGTCTTTTAATGCGGGGCCGCTGCTTTGCATTCTGACTAGCAACCCACAAATCGCATTGATTCTGGAGTGCGACCCAATATCCAGGGACTGTTCCTAAGGCTTCGGAGAGTCGCACATCCATCTCTGCGCTTACGGCAGCATGCCCATTGAGTACACGAGAAAGCATGACGCGACTGATATAGATATGCGCGGCAAAATCTGTAACGCTAGATCCCAGATCGTCTAGCCAACCTTTGAGCATTTCCCCAAGGCTAGCAGGATTGTGCATTTTGATCATCACTTCCTCAGTAGTAATTCAAATAATCTAGCAGCTCTAAATCCTGTCCAACAAATCGAAACGTTAAACGCCAATTTGTAAGATCAGTTCTAATTAACCAGCCTTAAAGCGCGATAAATTAACACCCAACTTTCGCACGCGAATAAAAAAACAGCTCGTTAGGTGCTTAAGAGGGTAATTTCCTGCCAAATAAAGTTCTTTGACGCATTTCTACAATTTTTAGATCGTAAGACTGTTGCAGGTTTAGCCAAGACTGGGCATCACCACCGAAATAACGCGCGAGGCGCAAAGCAGTGTTTGGCGTAATGCCGCGAGATCCGCGAACTATGTCGTTTACTAGCGCCGGAGTTACATGAAGCGCCTTAGACAACGTATTCGCACTCATCTGCAACGGCACCAAATAATCTACCCACAAAATTTCCCCTGGGTGGACAGGGCGCATTCTATTTTTAATCAATTTGAAGCTCTTATAGTTGTCATTCCACAATCTAAACATCGATACGACCAAGTTCTTCCCTTACAAAAAAAATAATCACAGCAATTTAGCCTCCGCTTTCTTAAATCTGGGTTTAAGCTACACCTAAGTTTTCGTCGATTACTTCAGTGCGTGCGCAGCACATTGGTTCAAGCTAATGCCCGCAGTTCATGCCGCAACCAAAGCAACGAGGTCCACTTCAGGGGAACGAAAAGTATTATCCTTACACTTGAAGCTTTTGCGGCGGCTTACCCACCTTAGCGCAGATTTCCAAATAATCATTGACCGCATCTTCAAATCTAGCATTTAAATCAGGCAAGTTATCCGCATGAAAGCTGACAACATCGTTAATTCCCAGCAATCGACCTATAAATAGATCATCGGCCGCGCTAAATTCAATATTTGCGAATTGGCCCTTATAGCTCATAGTATCCATAGTGTCATTTCAAGCAATGTCAATAAGTTTGGTGCATCAGGGATCGGAAAGAGTTAGGCGCTGACTAGCTCTGACGAAGGCCCCCAAAAGAGATCACACCCCTTCCATAAACACGCCAGCCGCTTTATTTAAAGTTTTAAGCTAAATAGAAAAATTACTGGGGTCGATTACCTGATCTAGTTGCGACGGGCAAGATGCAATTCGCTGTGAAACATCTACATTATTGAGTCTTCCTATTTGTATACAGTCGTCTAGCTGCTGAGTCAGTGCACGATTTATAGCTCGCGTCTGTACTTCCTCAAAAATTCCGTCATCTATGAGGAAATCATCAAAGCTGCCTCCTGTGTGTGGGTTCGATTTAGGCAATTTGGCCATTTGTAAATCCTCAAGACTTTTGCTTGTTATTTTGAACTCTGTTTTTTTAGTGGTCGAGCAATATTTAATAAATTGACGATTCATTTTCGAGTCCGTAAGTTACTGAAAGTACCAGAACAATCAAATTACCAATTTCAATGTAATCTTCGTAGATTAAACCATAAAGGTGATCCGCAAAAAGCTTCAACACCCCAAGGGAAAGTACCCTAAGCGTGGTTCTGCAGGTTTCTTCAAGTGGCGAAAGTTACAATCTCAACTCCTAATAGACGACCTCTGCGAAGTCCAAGAGCCAAATACGATTGAATACATCCAAATTTGCTAACTGCAAAAAAACAACCGGCACGTCATAAGGCATTCGGCTTACTAGCTAAAGCACAATACGATTAAATAAGTTTCAATGTTGGAGAAAACCCATGAAACCCTCTCTTGCCCTGCAAACTAATCGAGTAGCCATTCGCACTGTGGTCGAGCGGCATCGCGGTAGCAACGCGCGGGTTTTTGGTTCCGTCCTCAATGGCGATGACCATGAAGGAAGTGATTTGGACATCCTGATTGACCCAACGCCAAACACCACACTGATGGATATAGCCAGGATTCAGGTTGAATTAGAAACTCTTTTAGGCGTTTCAGTAGATGTACTAACCCCAAATAGCTTGCCCGACAAGTTCCGTAATTCTGTGCTGGCAGTGGCGGTTCCTGTATGACAAGAGGATCGCTAATATCAGACCATCAAATCAACAGACAAGTCAACCAAAAACGACATCGCCAGTGCGAGAGCAATTAAGCCTTAGCTAGCTGAAAAACCCGAATTCTGGGGGCAATTTTGTCATAAAGCTCGCGCTTGACAATGCGCATGTCGTATTCGACTTGTAGGTTCATCCAAAAACGGGGCTCCATATTAAAAAACAAACCCAAACGCAAGGCGGTGTCGGCGGTAATGGGTCTTTTATGGTTAACCACTTCGCTTATTCGACTAGGGGGCACATCAATATCTGCCGCCAATTGGCGAGCCGAAATTCCCATAGACTTCATGAAATCTTCCAGCAGTATTTCGCCGGGATGAATTTCCTCCGTTAACTTTGGCATCGCGTTTCTCCTAGCGGAAATTAACAACCTTAGACTAGTGTGCGACAACTATTCGCAACACAAAACATAATCGGTACCAATCATTATGTGAATACGGTATTGCCCTTATCAATCAGCCTTGAGTGCTTCGAGTTGATTTCTATGTAGCGCTACTAAAGTGTGCAAATTCCGTACAAAATATTTATGCAATAACTTTCGCCTAGCTTCTCTCTCAATATTTATCCTACTTTTTGGGCAGCGCAACCGCTGCGTTTTTCGGCGTCACGGTGAGCGTGACCAAGGTTCCGCTGAGCATATTGGACTCATTCATTTCTACCGTGGCGTTGCGGTCTTGTTTGGTAAAAACCAAAAGGCTGGTTTTACCGCGAGTGGCGCTTAACAAGGTCCAACCTTGTTGCGGGTATTGTTCTAAAAAGAAGGTGTAGGCAGCCATGCTGTCTTTGCCCATGTCAAGCAACACGCGGCCGACCCAGTTATCGCCAGAACCAATGATGAGCGATTGGTCATACAAAATTTTGGTGCCCGCCGGCAATTGGGTTTGGCCCATGAAGTCGGCGCTCTGAACGGGCACTGCGGCGTCGTTCATCGGCGTGCCCACTGCGGCGCAGCCGCCTAAGGCAAGGGAAACGACTAGGGCTGAGCTCAAAACAAGGAAGGGAGTTTTCATGGACGAATCCTAAAAAAAGGAGTTAAAGCACAGAGAGATTATCCGCTAGTCAGACCTCCCGAAACCATCGCCTTAGAGAGGCGTTTGGCGTATCATGGAATTTAAATAAATAGGCTCAAATTTGGAGATTTCCTATGGAGACGGTTTTAGTGGTTTTGGTTTTATTTTTTCTCTTGGTGCTGATGGGTTCGGCCGTTTTTTATTACCTGTCATTGCAAAACCTTGCCCAGATGAAGCGCGAAATGGAAGCGCTTAAAGCGGGTGCGGCAAAAAGTGCTTCGTCAAGCGTAATTCGCCACGAGCGAGCGCGTTGCCACCAACAACTGCAACAACTTGAAACGGATTTGGCCTCCACTGCCCGCGAAACTTTGACGGCCGAGGAGCTCAGCCTAATTGACTACGCTCGCGATGAAATCAAGAAGTGCACAGACGCCTTAAAACACCTCAACGACTGGATGGGCTTGCCCTACGACCAAGAGTGGGTCGAGATGCTGAAAAAACTTCCGTGTATCAACACCTTGTACCGTGCCGCTGCAGCGGCGGCTGATGCTGCTAACACGGCCAACGCCCAAGCAGCATTAGCGGTAGCAGGACCTGGAGCCGCTGCCCAAGTGTCACCTGCAAAAATAAATTCCCCTAGCAATCACCATTGAATCCGTCGCGATGAAACCATTTGTAAAACGCAGCTTGGCTGCATCAGCCCTCACTTTGAGCTTAATCACAAGCATGGCCAACGCTGGCCCGTGGGAAGATGGGTATGAGGCCTACCAGCGCAAAGACTATGTAACCGCAGTGCAACTGTGGCGCATTGTCGCCAATGAGGGCAACCGCGAGGCGCAGTCGCTATTGGGCGAAATGTACGCCTTCGGGCAAGGCGTTCCGCAAGACTACGCCCGAGGGATCAAGTGGCTGATGCTGGCGGCCGAACAGAATGAGCCCAAAGCGCAATACAAACTCGGCATGATGAATATGTACGGCCAAGGCTTCACCCGCGACTTCGGTCAGGCAGCCATGTGGTTTATCTTGGCCAACGCCTCGGGTCACGCCAAAGCCAAAAAGCAATTGGCCGTCGTTTCCGAGGAATTAAGCCCCACCCAAATCGCCACTGCCCAACGCTTAGCGCAAACATGTATCAAGCGGGAGTACAAGGGCTGCTAGTGAAGCGACCTCACTCCTGATTTTTAATCGTGATGCTGACGCGCCGGTTGCGGGGGTCTTTGGGGTCGTTGGGGTTGTAGGGCGCGCTGTCGGCTACGCCTTCCATCTGGGTAAAGCGAGACTCTTTGATACCACTTTTTTGAAGCACGGAGCGCGTGGTTTCTGCCCGTTCGGCGGAGAGCGACCAGTTGTTGCGTCCGTCGCGGGCAAAGGGAACGCTGTCGGTGTGACCGCGTACGCTCACCTTGTTGGGCATGGCCGCCAAAGTTTTTGCGATCTCTGCTAACAAGGCTTTAGCCTGGGGCTGCAGCTTGGTGGTTCCGGAGGGGAACATCGAGAAATCGGCTTTGTCGATGACTTCAATGCGCAGCCCTTCTTTGTCGCGCACAAACTGAACTTTGTCTTTGATTTGGTCGAGGTTTGGATTTTCTGCGAGCTGGGCTTTGACTTCTTTTTCTAGCTTCTCGAAGTTGGCGTTGTCAGCCGCGGCCGTTCCCGTTCCAGCGCCTGAACCTTCGCCGTCGGACGATCCTTGGCCTTGGCCGGGGGACTGTTTTTGGGTTTTGGCGTCGTTGTCGCGGGCGTTCTCGCTGTTGGGCGAGGGGTCGTTTTCAGTCGGGCCGCCTTCAGATCGGGGCGTTAAACGCTCCATGGCTGCGGTTTGTTTCGCGGTATAGGGAAAGCCGTCAGGGTCAATGATGGAGCGGCCACCCAAAATACCATTGGAGCCTGCGAGTGCGCCCATGGTGATTTGGCTTTGCGAGGTGGGCTTGAAGTAATCGGCCACACTTTTACGCTGCGAGTCATTGGTGGCACCCAAAATCCACATCAACAAGAAGAAGGCCATCATCGCCGTCATCATGTCAGCGAGCGCAATTTTCCAAGCGCCGCCGTGGGCTCCGCCGTGACCGGCAGCAATCTTTTTGACAATAATCGGCGCGAGCGCCTCCGCTTCCGGAGCGGCAGCTTCAGCGCCGCCTTCGGGCCCGCCCGCAGCAGCAGGCGGAGTCGGCAGATCGTCCGGCTCAGCAGGGCCCGCTTCAGCTGTCGCCATACTTATTTGCCTCGCAATCCGTCAAAGACTTCGGCAAAACTGGGTTGGTTATGGTGGCTGATACACACGCGAGCGGCTTCCAAAATCAAAGGCATGGGATGGCCGTGCATGGTTCCAATAATGATTTGTTTGACGACGCCATACATACAGGCCTCGTCTTCAATGATTTGTGACAAACGTTTGGCCCAGGGCTCGAAGAATCCGTAAGCCAAGAAAACGCCAATAAACGTTCCCACCAGCGCCGCACCCACCAAACCGCCCAGAATGGCGGGCGGTTGGTCAATCTGCTCCATGGTTTTCACCACGCCCATCACGCAGGCAACGATACCCAGCGCAGGCAAAGCGCCAGCCAGTGTGGCAATCGCATCCGAGGCTTTGAGTTCGTCGTGGTGGTGGGTCTTAATAGAGCTGTCCATCACTTCTTCAACTGCCATGGGGCTCAAAGTTCCCTGCGACACCACCATCAAACGCACGGTGTCGGTAATGAGGTGCAACAAAGCGTGGTCAGCCAAAATTTTGGGGTATTCGCTAAAAATCGCGCTTGATTCTGGTGTCTCGATATGAGCTTCCAAGGCCACCGCGCCCTCGCTTTTGAGAACCTTCATGACTTTAGAAACACAGAAAATGGTATTGAGGTAGTCATCCTTGTGGTACTTGGCGCCCTTGAAGGTACGGCCAATGCCGGCGAATACGGCTTTAACAACGTCTGGGCTGTTACCGATCAACATACCGCCGATGGCTGAACCCAAAATACACCAACCCTCAATCGGAGCGGCGTGAATAAAAGGGGCCAAACTTCCGCCGCCGACAATGAAGCTGCCGAAGACGCAGACGTTCATGAAGACAACACCAAAGATACCAAACATAGGAACTCCCTGTAGGACGGTTGATGATTCCCGGGGAATATACCAACCTGTAAAGGCCACTCGAAAGTGGCCCGCATAAAAACCTTAGCCTTTCACAGCCCGCAGCCCCTTGGCTGCGACCCGCTGCTGTGGGCGGTTAATGCACTTGCTCGATAGCGCGAGTTGGCAACAGGGCCGGCACTTCTTGCCAGGCTGAGCGAATCTCGGTCATCAAACCGTGCACTTCTTTCAAAGCGTCAATATCGTTGTGCGCGTTTGCATGAATCAAACGGCGCGTGACGTAGGTATACAAATCATTCAAATTGCGGGCCAAATCGCCGCCTTTGTTGAAGTCCAAAACCCCTTGCAAACCAATCACAATGCGGCTGGCGCGGGCAATGCACTTGCCTTTTTCTTGGATCGCGTTATGGGCCATATGGCCTTGGGCGGCGACGACTGCATCAATCAAGCCGTCAAAAAGCATCTGAATCAGGGCTACGTTATTCGCCACTGACGCCTGGGAAGCCAAGTTGTCTGAGCCATAAGACTCCATCGCTTTGAACTGCACTCGCATGTCGGTATCTCCTACTGGGTTGGTGTACACAGTAGATATCGACGCAGTTTGTAAAAACTTGAGGATTTTGGGTTTGTCAAAGTCTTGCATGGCGGGGGGCGTTTGTTTTGGCCGTTTTCTCTTCAATTTGCAGGCTCACGCGCAGCTTTTTGACAATGGCGGTTAAAAGTTGGCTGATCCGGGACTCGGAAACCCCTAGGGTTTCTCCAATTTCTTTCAAATTAAGCTCTTCAACGTAATACAGCGACATCAGCAGCTGATCGCGCTCAGGCAATTCGGCAATCGCTTCCGTCACTGCACGCATAAAGTCTTGGTGTTCCACAATCGCATCGGGTTGGCGCGAGCGGTCGTCGGCAATACCCAAGACTTCATCGGTCATGATTTCCATAGAGAAAGTCTCAAAACGCTTGGCGTTGCCGCGCTTCTTTTGAAATTCTTCGAGGTCGTCGCCCATGTGATCGGCAAGCTCCGACTGGGTCGGCGCACGCCCGAGCTCACTGGCCAAGGCGTTGGTCGCCATGTTTTCCGACTTATTAAAGGCAACCGCAGAGCGCGGCAGGTAAGACAGTTGGCGCACTTCGTCCAAAATCGCACCACGGACACGGCTTAAGGCAAAGCTTTCAAACTCAATGCCCTTGGTCGGGTTAAACGCACGGGCGGCTTCTAAGAGCCCGATCATTCCCACTTGGATGAGTTCGTCGAGTTCCATGAAGGGCGGAATACGCACTTTGAGATGCAAGGCGACCCGCTTGACCATGCCAAGATGGGCCATAACCAGCGCTTCGCTGTCGTTATGTACCTCTTCGTATAAGCGGGTTGAAGCCATAGGTGGGCTTACTCAGCGTCTGGAGAGCGAACCAGCCGCTCCACAAAAAATTGCAGGCCACCAGCGAGATTTTTGATCGGTGGAATTTGGGTCGTGGCTTTGGCCAAGCGCTTAAAGTCACGGGCGCTGACGCTGCGCGGAGCGAACTCCATCACGGGTTCGTATTTTTTGTGCGCGGCTTGCACCATCTCGTCGTACTCGATCGAGCCGAGATAACCGGTGGTGTGGTTTAAAAACTTAGCGCACACTTGGTTAATGCGGTTGTAGAGGTTTTGGCCGTCGGCCTGGCTCTGAACCGCATTGGGAACAATGTAAATTTCGTTAAGGTCGGATTCTTGGATCAAGACTTTGATGGTGCCGTAGGCGTCCGCAATTGATGACGGGTCGTCGCGCACCACGATGTAACGGCGCTGGCAAGCGGCCATAAATGCCAAAACAGAAGGGGAAATTCCCGCAGCCATATCGACAATCAGGTAATCAATTTCGTCTTCGAGCGTGCTAAAGGCCTGAATGATGTGAGAGGTTTGAACCCGGCTGAGCGATGCCATTTCCTTCACACCCGAGGCACCGGGCACCAAGATCACGCCTTGGCGTGAGGTGACGGTGATTTCTTGAAGGGTTTTTTGACCACTCATAAAGTGGCTTAAGTTAAACGGGCAGGTACAACCCATCGCAATTTGGGAGTTAGCCAGGCCCAAGTCCGCATCAAAGAGCATGACGCGGTGACCCAGACTGCGCAAAGCAATCGCCAAATTGACAGCCACAGTGGTCTTTCCTACGCCGCCTTTTCCGCTGGCGACTCCGATGACCTCTGTACGGTTGGACTTTTTCATTATTAACTTACAAAATTTCTCAGTTGAAAGGCCCACGCGCTCCACCAAGGAATGCGGTTGCGAAATGGGGCATCGCGGCCGGCTGCGACTCGACCCACTGGGATTTTGCCACTGACTCTGGGTTGCGTGATATTTGGGCCAAAGCCATATCTACCAGCTCGCCTACGCCCAATTCGCGTCGCAGTGAAGCCATGTCGGTTCCGTCGCTTGCAGCCGACAAAGATAAAAAATTATCGCAGAGAAACTCAACCAGCGGCCAAGGCAAGACGGACTCGTCGAGCTTACTCACCATCAGGCTGTTCCAGCGGATTCCAGAGGTACACAAAGTACGGCGCAAAGTGGCCGACGAGGAGTCAGCCGCAACCAAAGCGTGAACCACGCAAGCCGGGCAAATCGATTGGATTTCAGCGACCCGCTCAGGCACCTGGGCGCCCGCCGTGTCAATCAAAATCAGGCCGCGATCAGCCAACTTGTTGAGAACGGTTCCCAGCGCAGCGCTGTTTTCCGCGCGGAAACAGTCCACTCCAGCCTGGCGAGCCAAGACTTCAGTCTGCTCCCAAGCGCCTAGGCGGTCGTCGTTGTAACAAATGATGGCTACTTTCTCATTGCCAATTTGGTCAGCCGCGTAGCTAGCCAAGCGCAAAGCCATCATGGTTTTACCTGCGCCGGTGGGGCCGGCAATCAGATGCACGCCGTTTTGTGGGAAAGCCACGCTGGGGCGGCGCATGGCCTGCTCCAACTGGCTTCGCACTGCGGCCAAAGCCTCTTGTGCGGTTTTCATGTCTTTGACGGTATCAAGCAGCAAAGTACGCAAACCGTTGGGCATCCCCGAGTGGGTAAACGAGGCCAACAAGGACTCGACCTCCGGTGTGAGATTCAAACTGCTTTCCCATCCCGAAGTTTTTTGGTTCAGGCTGAACTCGCGGCGCAGGGTCGCGAGTTCTTCACGAATCATGCTCATGATTTCACGGCTGCGCAGGTAATCGCGCTCATCGGCTTGCGGCTGCAAAAACGGTTCTTTTTTACCGGGAACTTCAGAAGCCATTTCCACATCCGCAGCCGGCTTAGATTGGGCTTTAGCCATGTGGTACATAAAGTCGGTTGAAGAAGGCGCGGGCGCGGCTTTATGCAAAGGCTCGTCCATCGTTGCGGCCAGGCTTTGCTCTTCAATATCCAAGGCCACGACGAGCTCGGTTTGACCGCCAACGGTGTGGTTGGAGATCACCAGCACATTGCGGCCATACAAAGCCATCGCACGTTCTGTCGCGCTTTTGGTGTCCTTAGCGAGGATGCGTTTGAGTTCCATAGTGGGGACCTGTTAAAACAAAGGGATAAAACGGTGATCAGGACACTGCGTCGGCCGTCTTGGCCTCAGCGTGCACGGTGTGAATGACTTTGACGGCTTGGTCATCTGGAATTTCGCCGTAAGAAAGAATAATGAGTTCGTTCACCCGATGGCGAACGGCTTTGGAAAGCCAAGGGCGAATCGCGGGGGATACCACCAACACGGCGTTGTGGCCCAACTCTTCGACCGATTTAGAACCTTCGCGCAAAGCCGCAAACAGCCGCTCCGCCAGCCCGGGCTCCAGCACCATGTTTTGGCCACTGCCTTGTTGTTGCAAGACGTTGTGAAGCAGCTGCTCCAAACCGGGGTCAAGTGTCATCACCGATAAGGTTTCTTTTTCATCCACCAAGGCCTGCACAATCATGCGGCCCAAGCGCGGGCGAACCAAAGCGGTGAGTTGATCGGGGTCTTGCGTTTGGCTGCTGACTTCAGACAAGGTTTCAATGATGGTGCGCATATCGCGAATCGATACGCCGTCATTGAGCAGGCTTTGCAAAGTGCGCGTCAAAACGCCCAAAGGCAATTTGGCAGGCACCAAATCTTCCACCAATTTAGGTGATTTGGCAGTGAGTTTTTCTAAGAGCTGCTGCACCTCATCGTGGCTCAGCAAATCCGAGGCGTTGTCGCGCAACACTTTATTCAAATGGGTGGCCACGGCGGTCGCCGCGTCAACCACGGTGTAGCCTAAGGCACGGGCGTGATCACGTTGTGACGGTTCAATCCACACAGCCTCTAATCCAAACGCGGGCTCGGTTGTCGTCGCGCCTTCTAAGGTTCCATACACTTGGCCCGGGTTGATCGCCATTTCGCGACCGACTTTGACTTTGCCACGGCCTCGGATCACGCCTTTGAGAACAATGTGGTAGCTGTCAGGGTCGATATTCAAGGCATCGCGAATACGCACCGGTTGAATCAAAAATCCCAACTCGGCAGAAAGTTTTTTACGCACGCCTTTGACGCGGGTCATCAACTGGCCGCCGGTTTCTGCGTTGACCAAAGGAATCAACCCGTAGCCAATTTCCAAACCGACGAGGTCGACTTGGTCTAAGTCTTCCCAATCCAATTCTTTAGGCTGTTCGCTAGCGGTGGCTGCGGCTTCAGCAGCTTTTTGTTCCGGGGTTTGAATCGCAGCGTCGCGGCGCAAAAGCATAAAGCCCAGCGCAGCACTTCCAGCTGCCAAAACAATAAACACCAAATGGGGCATGCCAGGGACCAGGCCCAGGATCGCCATGATGCAAGAGGTGACAAACAAAGCCGACGGGTTACCCAATTGGGTTCCGGCCTGCTCGCTCATAGACTCGGAGGTTGTTACCCGAGTGACCACAATCGCAGTGGCCAAGGAGAGCAACAGGGCAGGAATTTGAGCGACCAAGCCGTCGCCAATCGTCAACAAAGTATAAATACGACCGGCTTCGCTGAGGGACAAACCGTGTTGACCGATGCCAATAGCCAGGCCACCGAACAAATTGATCAGCAAAATCAGCAAGGCCGCTATCGCGTCGCCACTGACAAATTTAGACGCACCGTCCATCGAACCGAAGAAGTCAGACTCTTGGGACAATTCAGCGCGGCGCTTACGCGCAGTGTCTTGGTCAATCACGCCTGCATTCAAATCAGCATCAATCGCCATTTGCTTTCCGGGCATCGCATCCAAGGTGAATCGGGCGTTGACTTCAGAGACGCGGCCTGCGCCCTTGGTGACCACAAAGAAGTTCACGATCATCAGAATCGCAAAAATGATAAAGCCGACCACGTAGTTTCCGCCAATGACAAACTCGCCAAAGGCCGCGACTACTTTTCCTGCGGCGTCGTGGCCTTCATGACCGCTCACCAAAATCACCCGGGCAGACGCCACATTGAGCGCCAAGCGCAGCATCGTGGCAAACAACAACACAGAAGGGAACGAAGAGAACTCCAGGGGCTTGCGCACCTTGATGGCGATCATGATGATCAGCACACTAGCGGCGATATTGAAGGTAAACAAAATATCCAAGAGCATGGGGTGCAGCGGAATAACCAACATACCCATGATCAACAACACCAAAGCAGGAATGCTCAGGTCATTGAAGTTGAACTTGGATAAGTTTTGTCGAATCGTCGACAGGCTAAGCGTGCTCATGGTCTGGTTTATGCCAATTTCGTGGGTTTAAAGTGGAAAATCATGGATTTGGACTTGCATAAAGAGGCATGAAAGCAATCTCCATGCCACGATTACCTGACAGTTGAGCTGAATTCCGGGGGGTTGAGGCAAAGCGGCAAAACCTGTCCCGTCACGGTTCTTGCATTGCATTGGGCATGGCCGCAACCCGTGGCTCTTTCTAGGATGCTTTATCCCATGGACGCGAATTTGAGTTTTTTAACGACCCCCACTGCTTCTCCCGCGGTAAATGGGGCGATGCCGGCTGCTGTTTCAGGCGATGCCCCGCCAGGAAGCAGCAGTTTTGCCGAGGTTTTGACTGGGGAAATGTTCAAAGCGCAACGGCAAGCGGTTGCCGCCCCGACGCTCGATACCTTAGGTTTGCAGGTGCTGCCTTTGGGTAGCAGCCTCAATATTATTACCAGCGATGCTCCCCTGCCCGATATGGCCAGCTTAGCCGTTTTTGCCCGATCGCAAGGTTTGGACGAGGCGGCGGTTCAGGCGCTTTTTGGCCTTCCCGTTGCCAGCGAAACGGCGATCAAGCCCAGCGCCGTGAGCCTGGCGGACCTAGAGCAACTCCTAATTAAGAAACCTGCGGGCGTTTCCGCCATAGACCCCTTAGCCTTGGCCCAACCCAGTGCCACGCTAGTGTCACTACAAATATCAGCGCCTGGGATCACTCCAGTTACTTCAAATCCCTCGGCCCCGAACCCAGCTGCTACTGGCGCCGCCACACCCACAAATCCCGTTGCGACCACTGCCTCGGCTTTTCTGGCCTTGGGCGCTAGCGAGAAACTCATGCCGCTTCAGGCCAAAGCTTGGATTCAAGCCGCTCCACTGGAGCCGACTATTTCAGCTGCGACCACGATCGCTGCGAGCACCGTGTTGGGCTCAACCGACAAAACGATGCAAAGCGCGTTGCGTGTGACCCTGAGCCCTGCCGACCAAGACATTACCAAGCGATTGGCGCAAATGTCTGGTAACAACCAACAAAGCAGCTGGTCCGCCTTAGTCGCCGCCAGCGCCATACATTCCAACGAGAGCACCAAGGGAGCCGTTTGGGAAACCCTGCAACTCGATGTTCCAGAAGGTTTGGATTTGGAGGCGACGATGAATACCCCCACAAACTCTCCGGCAGAAACCCCTGTGGGTAACGCGCCGCTTGCCAGCGGTGCGGCCCCGACCGGCGCCACACTCAAAGGGGAAGCACCTAACCCCCAAGCCTTGGCCGAACAACGTGCTGCGCAATACCAACAATTGGCCGATAAACTAGGCCACGCGGTTGCACAACGGCTCATGGGACAAATTGAACGCGGACAATGGAAAATGGAGATGCGGATGCAGCCCGAAAGTTTGGGACACATTCATATTGAGTTAGATATGCACGCTGGTGGTTTAAATGCTTTATTTAGTGCGGACAACAACGTGACGCGCGAGTTGTTGGCCCAAGGATCAGCCAAACTGAAAGATACGCTCTCTCAATCCGGCATGGAAGTTGCTTCGGTATGGGTCAATGGGGATGGGAGCCGGAAATCTGGCGGAAATTCGACACCTGGGCGGAACCCTAAGGATGCGCAGGGAGAAGTAATTCGCGAAATTGAAACAGAGAAAACCGTTGCAGCCCAGGCCAGAGCCGAATCGACCGCAACTACAGGATTGAACGTGCTG
>CAMDAN010000059.1 GCA_945888535.1 Bordetella parapertussis | reverse complement strand
TTCCGCGATTTCTCCGACCCGTTTTTTAATTTGATAAGGCGCAACCTTGCGATTTCTTAATGGGAAGCCCAAGTTTTCGGCAACTGTCATGGTGTCGTAAATCACCGGGAACTGAAAGACTTGGGCAATATTGCGTTGCTGTGGCGTATCAGCTGTCACGTCTTTGCCATCAAAACGCACACTCCCTTGCGAAGGCACCAGCAGCCCTGACATGATATTGAGCATGGTGGTTTTCCCACACCCCGATGGACCGAGCAAGGCGTAGGCTCCACCATCTTCAAACGTCATTTTCAGCGGCAACAGCGCGTAGTCCGCATCTGTCTGCGGGTTGGGTCGGTAGGCGTGCGCCAGATCAAGTTCTATGCGAGCCATCTCAACGCACTCCTTCGCGACCAGGGGAGAGCAGCAGCCTCCCGCTCGCATCAAATACGTACAACTGGCGCGGATGAAAGTAAGCCGTCACATGGGTTCCGAGCTCAAAGTAATGCACACCCGTGAGTTGCGCCACCATACCGCCCAAGGGAGTATTTAAGTGAACGAAAGTATCGGAGCCCGATATTTCTGCCAGCTCAACCGAGCCTGTCAAAGCGATATCGCCCTCTTGAGGCTTGACCCGCAAGGCGCTAGACCGAATTCCCACCGTCAACGCGGTGTCCTCTTGCGCAGGCAAATCGAGCGCAGCGAAAAATGCCGGTGAAAGTTGGACGCCGCCGGAGACCGCCTTCGCAGGCAATAAATTCATAGGCGGGTCGCTAAAGGCCTTGGCTACGCGAACCGAACTCGGCTGATGAAATACTTCGGCCGTGGGGCCGTATTGCAACAATTCGCCTGCGTCCATGACCGCGGTATAGCCACCCAATAAGAGCGCCTCGCCAGGTTCGGTGGTGGCGTACACCACTGTCGAATTCCCTAACGCAAAGAGCGCTGTCAATTCATCACGCAACTCTTCTCTTAATTTGTAATCTAAATTCACCAAGGGTTCGTCTAGCAACATCAGGGGCGCAGCTTTTGCCAACGCCCGAGCAAGGGCTACCCGTTGTTGCTGGCCGCCTGAAAGCTCGGCAGGCAGCCGATTGAGAAACATATCAATATGCAGCTTTTCTGCCAACTCCGTGACGCGCTGCTTGTAATTGGGCTCGCCGCGCAGTTTTAATGGAGAAGCAATATTATCAAAGACTGTCATCGATGGGTAGTTGATAAATTGCTGGTAGACCATCGACACATTGCGCTCCCGCACAGGAACGCCAGCCACATTCACACCATCAATCAGAACTTGACCCGTGCTTGGCACATCCAAACCCGCCATGATTCGCATAAGGCTGGTTTTCCCAGCCTGCGTCGCGCCCAGCAGAACTGTGACCGCGCCAGGGCGCAGCTCCATATCTAAGGGATAAAGCCAGGGTTGTGCCCCTACTTTTTTGCTGATCCCTGCAAGTTTTAACTCCATCTCTTCGCCTTGGTTAGCCGCACTGCTGACATGCAGATATGTTCGCTTGTGAGAATTATTGTTCGTAATTATTCTTTTCGTCTAAGTATTTACCCTAAAAATATTCCTTTCTTTTCGATTTACAGTTAGGCAAGGCCTTAAATCCAACAGAGAACCGCTGCTCCATGAACCCGAATCCCCGCCAAATGACCCTCCTGAGTGAGGTGCAAGCCCAAGGCTCTGTCACTGTGGAGGTGTTAGCAGACAAGCTCGGTGTCACGCTGCAAACAGTTCGCCGCGATGTGCAGCGCTTGGCGGACGAAGGGCTTCTTACGCGATTCCATGGTGGGGTCCGCGTCCCCAGCTCGACGGTCGAAAACATTGCATACCGGCAACGCGAGATCTTGAATGCGGTTGGCAAAGCTCGGATAGCAAAAGCGGTTGCAGCTGCTGTTCCCAACGGATGCTCTTTGATACTCAACATTGGAACGACCACCGAGGCCATTGCGCGGGAACTTTTGCAGCACACCGGCTTACGGGTGATTACGAATAATTTGAATGTGGCTGCAACTTTGAGTGCTAACCCCCATGCCGAGGTAATTGTGGTCGGCGGCGTGGTGCGCGGGCGCGACCAAGGCATTGTGGGGGAAGCCGCCGTTGACTTTATTCGCCAGTTCAAGGTGGATATTGGACTGATCGGGATTTCTGCGATTGAGGCCGATGGCTCACTGCGCGATTTTGACTATAGAGAAGTCAAAGTGTCGCAAACGATTATTTCGCATGCCCGCGAAGTCTGGGTGGCCGCCGACAGCAGCAAGTTCAAACGCCCCGCCATGGTCGAAGTGGCTCAGCTCTCGCAAATTGACCGCTTATTTTCTGACGCCCTTCCGCCTGAGCCTTTTATGGATTTGCTAGAAGAAGCGCAAGTGCGGTTTGAGTTGGCCGCGCCTTAGGCGTATTCTTCACACTCTTACAGCTGTTTTTTTGCCATGACTTATTTACTTGCTCTTGACCAAGGTACTTCTAGCTCGCGCAGCATCGTGTTCGACGCGCAAGGCGTCATCGTTGCCATTGCTCAACGGGAGATTACGCAGATTTATCCGCTCCCGGGCTGGGTAGAACACGATCCACTTGAAATTTGGAATACCCAACTCGCCACCGCCCGTGAGGTGTTAGTCAAGGCGGGCATTACGGCGCAGCAAGTTCACGCGATTGGCATCACCAATCAACGTGAAACCACGGTGGTGTGGGACCGCGCTACCGGACAACCCATTTACAACGCGATTGTTTGGCAAGACCGCCGCGCCGAACCCAGTTGTGTTGCCCTGCGCGAACAAGGCCTCGCGCCCACCATCCGTCAAAAAACGGGGCTCTTGGTGGACGCATACTTTTCAGGAACAAAACTGCAGTGGATATTGGATAACGTGGCCGGCGCACGCGCCAAAGCAGAGCGAGGTGAGCTCGCGTTTGGCACGGTAGACAGCTGGCTTTTATGGCAACTTACCGGTGGCGCAGTCCACGCCACCGATGTCAGTAACGCCGCGCGAACCATGCTTTTTAACGTTCACACCAATCAATGGGACCCCGAACTCCTTGAAGCACTCCACATTCCAAGCGCCCTCATGCCAAATGTGAAGCCGTCGGCCGCTGCGTTTGGAGAAGTGCGGCCTGACCTATTGGGCCACGCTATTGGCATTGGCGGAATGGCCGGAGACCAACAAAGCGCGCTCTTTGGCCAAGCGTGCTTTAGCGCCGGCATGGCAAAAAACACCTACGGCACAGGCTGCTTTATGTTGATGCACACCGGCAGCGCTTTTCAAACCTCTACCAACGGATTGATCACCACCAGCGCAGCCCAAGCCAGCACCCAACCCGAGTTCGCTTTGGAAGGCAGCGTGTTTGTTGGCGGCGCGGTGGTGCAGTGGTTGCGCGATGGGCTCGGTGCGATTCGCAGCAGCGCTGAAGTTCAAGCTTTGGCGGAGTCGGTACCCGATAGCGGCGGCGTGATGTTGGTGCCGGCCTTTACGGGTCTAGGCGCGCCTTATTGGAATCCGCAGGCCAGAGGCACGATGACGGGCCTCACGCGCGGCACCACCACCGCCCACATTGCCCGCGCAGCTCTCGAGAGCATCGCATTTCAAAGTGCGGCGCTGCTGTTGGCGATGTCACGGGACGCACAACAGGCCGGCGCCGCGCCTGTCACAGAATTGCGAGTGGACGGCGGGGCATGCGTCAATGATTTGCTGATGCAATTCCAAGCGGACCTGCTTGGAATTGCGGTCGTTCGACCGATGGTGACCGAGACCACCGCGCTGGGCGCTGCCTATTTAGCAGGTCTCTCTAGCGGTCTTTACCCGAGCACCGATGTGCTGAGCCAACTTTGGAAAGCCGAGCGCCGCTTTGAGCCCCGCATCAGCTCCAGCCAAGCAAAAGAGCAAATGCAACGCTGGGAACACGCGGTTCGACAAACCACTGCGGTTTAGCCCAGACGCCCACAAAGGAGGTGCATAGGAGGTGCGCTAGTCCTTGCGGAAGTTGTCGTGACACGCTTTGCAAGATGCGCCGGTAGCACCGAATGCCACTTTGATGGCATCCAGACTTCCTGTTTTCCCAGCCGCTTGGAGCTTCACGGTTTCGACCTGAAACTTGTCAGACAGTTCTTTGAACTTGGCAGACTCTTTCCAGATTTCAGGCTTTGCGCGAGTTTCACCTTTGTCGGTCCCTTCGCCAAACGCTGGCCAAGGTAATTTGGCTAAATCCGCCACCAATTCAATATTTTCTGCGGCAACCTTGGCATCGAATGGGACTCTTCCATTGACCATGGCACCCACGCGTCCAAAATGCGTGCTCATCACAGTGAAACTCGCTTTGCGGTACTTCACCGCATCCTCGGGCTTGGCAAACTGCGCGGAAGCGGGTAACGCCACAGCAGTGAAAACTGCGGCTAAGATTAAAGACATTTTTTTATTCATGGGGCACCCTTGTGAGATAGACATTGTTTGACATAACAACAAATATATCTTCTCACAATTTCAAATTCCCCGCAGCGCACCCTTTGTTTTGGAGTATTCATATGGTTAAGGTACGCGTTTGGGACTTGCCCACCCGTTTATTTCACTGGGCGCTGGCGCTATGTGTGCTGGGGCTGGTGATCACTGGCAATGTCGGTGGTGAAGCGATGGTATGGCATTTCCGTTTCGGCTACACCGTATTGACGCTGCTGATTTTCCGCGTTCTTTGGGGGTTTACCGGTGGCCGCTGGTCGCGCTGGTCGTCATTTCATATCCGTCCGAGCGCGGTTTGGAATTACCTTCGCCAATCTCCCGAAACACTTGCCCCCGGGCACAGTCCACTGGGTGCGCTGTCGGCGCTGGCTCTGCTCACCATGCTGCTGTTACAAGTGGCAACAGGCTTAATCAGCGACGATGAGATTGCCACCGCTGGACCTTTTGTGCCGTGGGTCACCTCTTCCCTGTCAGCATGGGCAACCTACTGGCACACTGAAATTGGCAAGCTGATCTTGCTGTTGCTTGTCGCATTGCATGTGGCTGCCATCTGGTTTTACCGTCGCTTCAAAAAACACTATTTAACAAGCGCCATGGTGACTGGCGACCAAGACTTTTCGAACGACGTGACTGCTTCGCAAGACGGTGTTCGCCCACGCCTTCTTGGCTTGGTGCTTTGGTGTCTTTCTGCGGGGTTGGTTTTTTGGTTAATTCAAAGCGCGCCTTGATTGAAGCTTGGTTAGACTCTGAGTCAACACACTGATTTACAAAGACCTTTCATGGACAAACATATCGCATTCATCGGCGGAGGCAATATGGCCAGCGCCATCATCGGCGGCTTGGTAGCGCAAGGTTTTGCGCTATCGCATCTGCACGTGGTCGAACCTTTTGAAGTGGCACGCACCAAACTGCATGGTGATTTCGGTATCCAAGCCCACGCAGAGGCTGGAGACTTTTTAAAACATGCGGACTTGGTAATTTGGGCGGTTAAACCCCAAACCTTCAAAGATGCCGCCCTGCAAGTGCAATCCTTTACGCGCAACGTGCTTCACCTAAGCGTGGCAGCTGGCATTCGCAGCGACACCATCGCCCAGTGGCTTCACACGCAACGCGTGATTCGTACGATGCCCAACACCCCCGCGCTCATAGGCAAGGGTATTACCGCCTTGGTGGCGCGTGGCGGCGTTAGCCCAGCGGATAAAGACTGGGCCAGCGCAGTGATTCAAACCACTGGCGACGTGCTTTGGCTGAATGACGAAACTCAGATTGATGCAGTCACCGCGCTCTCTGGCTCAGGCCCTGCCTATATGTTTTATTTCATGGAAGCGATGCGTGAAGCGGGTATCGGCATGGGTCTGGATGCAGCACAAGCCTATCAACTCGCGGTAGCCACTTTTATTGGTGCGGGTGAACTGGCAAAAGCTTCAAGCGAACCGCCAGAAGTATTGCGCCAGCGCGTAACCTCCAAAGGCGGAACCACCTACGCCGCGCTCAGCGCCATGGAACACAGCGGCATCAAAGCTTCCTTTATCCAAGCGATGCAAGCCGCGCAAGTGCGGGCTAAGGAGTTGGGCGACGAGTTTGGTGCGGCTTAGTTGCTGATTGTTCGAGGGTTAAGCCCAAAATCCCGCGCGGCTGTAATGCAACTTCAAAAAATCAATCCATAAGCGAACCCGCAGAGCCAAATGCTTGCGCTGCGGAAAAACGGCGTAAATACCGTTGGGCGGTGCGGCGAAATCTTCTAACACGCTGACCAATTTTCCTTCTGCAATCTCGGCCTCAACCTCCCACGTGCTGCGCCATGCAATCCCCCAACCGCGCAAACACCAGTCATGCAAAACCTGTCCATCCGAGCAATCGAGGGGCCCTGACGGTTTGAGGTACACCACTTCAAATCCATCCGCCTTAGGCAGCTTAAACGCCCAACCCCGGGTTTGTGACGCGTCGCTAGACAAAGACAAACAATCAAACCGCGCTAAATCGCTGGGCTGCTTGGGCACGCCGTGGCGAGCGAGGTAGTCAGGAGTAGCAACGCACAGACGCCGGTTGTCGGCCAAGCGCACACTCACCAAGGACGAATCCGGCATATCTCCAACGCGCACCGCGCAATCAAACCCTTCGCCAGCGATATCGACGACCCGGTCGCTCAAGTTCAAAGACACCGTGACATCAGGGTGCAACGCATGAAACAGCGGCACCAGCGGTGCCACGTGACGCCGCCCGAACCCAGCGGGTGCGGTCATACGTAAATGACCACTGGCCTTGATTCCACCCGCACTCACGCTGGCCTCTGCGTTGGCCAAGTCGGCAAGCAAACGTTGGCAGTCCTCTAAAAATGCACTGCCTTCGTGGGTTAATGTGATGCGCCGTGTAGTTCGTATCAACAACTTCACCCCCAGCTGCTCTTCCAGCCCGTCCAAGCGCCGCCCCATGATCGCGGGTGCCACACCTTCGGCTTTGGCAGCGGCCGTGAGGCTGCCCCGTTGAGCAACCGATACAAAAGACTCCATTTGTTTGAACTTATCCATCGTTACTCCGGGGCCAGGACAACGCCGGCTTGAACCAAGTCATCCACTTCCTGTGCCGAGTAACCCAAGCTCTCCAAAAGCTCGCGTCCGTGCTCACCCAACTTAGGCGGGTTCAGCCGCAGGCCCGGGCGCTGGCCGTCTAGCGTGATCGGGAGCAAAGGAGTGGCCGTCTCGCGCCCATCAGGCAAGGTCATCGGGGCTAAGCCACCGGTTGAGATCAAGTGGGGGTCGGAAAACAAATCTTGGGGGTCGGTGATGGGCGCAAAAGGCAAACCGTTTTTCTCAAACACGGCCGCCAATGCTTTTGCGCTGTGGCCTGCGAGGCGCTCACGCAACAAAGGCATCATCCAATCTCTGGCCAATACCCGAGCGTTGTTCGTTGTGAGTCTTGGATCAGCAAACCAATCGGCAAATCCAAAAGCTTCGCAAAAAATCTTCCACTGCGAATCACCCACGACCGCCAAAAATATTTGCTCGCCCTCTAAAACACTAAACACGTCGTAAATGCCCCAAGGAGAAATACGCTCAGGCATGGGAGCAGCGGCCTTGCCCGTCACCGCGAATTGCAGCATGTGCTGTGCGACTAAAAAAATATTGTTTTCAAAGAGCGCCGACTGCACTTCTTGGCCTTTGCCCGTTTGTTCGCGTTGCATCAAGGCCGCCATAGCGCCCATCGCCCCAAACAGCCCGCCCATGATGTCATTCACACTGCTCCCCGCTCGCAAGGGGTCGCCCGGTCGGCCCGTCATATACGCCAAGCCGCCCATCATTTGCACCACCTCGTCTAAAGCGGTACGGTGGTCATACGGTCCGGGTAAAAAACCTTTGTGGCTGACATAAATCAGGCGCGGGTAAAGCTGTGATAACGCAGCGTAATCTAAGCCCAGCTTTTGCATGGTGGATGTCTTGAAATTTTCACTAACAACGTCTGCGCTGGCAACCAAACGCATCACGACCTCTCGGCCTTGCGGGCTTTGCAAGTCCAAGGCGATGCTCTTTTTGTTGCGGTTAAACAAAGGGTAAAACCCCGCGCCGCTGCCTAACAAGCGCCGGGTGCTGTCGCCAGTCAGGGGTTCCACCTTGATGACCTCTGCGCCTAGGTCGCCCAGCGCCATGCCACAGGTCGGGCCCATCACCATGTGCGTGAACTCCACGACGCGAACGCCATGCAAGGGAAGTGGTTTCGGTATATTCATTTTTGTCACGAATGGATTCCAATTTACAAGCATAGTAACTGCTTAAGGTTGGAATACAGTACATGCTTGAGACTGTATTCTTGTTTTTTGGAAAGACCCCCTTATGGCCACCGCCCGCACTACCCTTCACCGCCTGCACGTTGCTCCTGTATTACAAACCTTTATTGACTCCAAGGTCTTGCCAGGAACCGGGATTTCTCCTGCACACTTTTGGCAGGGTTTTGATGCGTTAGTTGCTGATTTGGCACCCAAGAACATCGCATTGTTAGCTGAACGCGATCGGCTCCAAACCGAGATGGACACGTGGCATCAAGCCCACCCAGGCCCGATCAGCGATATGCCGGCCTACCAAGCTTTTTTAGAAAAAATTGGCTACTTGGTCCCTGTTCCGAAAAAGACCCGCATCACCACCTCCAAAGTGGATGCAGAACTGGCAGTGCAAGCTGGCCCGCAGTTGGTCGTCCCGGTGCTGAACGCGCGTTACGCACTCAACGCCGCCAACGCCCGCTGGGGTTCTTTGTACGACGCCTTGTACGGCACCGACGTGATTTCCGAAGACGACGGCGCTACCAAGGTGGGCCCCACTGGCAAGCCTTACAACCCCAAGCGCGGGAAAAAAGTGATTGCCTATGCGCGTCATGTCTTAGATCGCACTGCACCGTTACGCAAAGGCTCGCATCTGCATGCGATCGGCTACCGCATCAAAGACGGAAAGCTTTCCGTCAAACTTAAAGACGGCAGCACCACCAGCTTGCTCAACGCCAGCCAGCTCGTCGGATTTCAAGGCGACGCCAAAGAGCCCTCTTCTGTTTTATTGCAACACAACGGATTGCACCTCGACCTGCGCATTGATCGCACCACTCCTATCGGCAAAACCGACGCGGCGGGCGTGTGTGATTTGGTCCTTGAATCAGCGCTCTCAACGATTTTGGACTTAGAAGACTCGGTCGCGGTGGTGGACGCACAAGACAAAGTCTTGGCATACAGCAACTGGCTGGGCATTCTCAACGGCACCTTGACAGAAACGATCCACAAAGGCGACAAAACCTTTACCCGCGGCCTCAACCCCGACCGCGTATACACCGGAGCAGACGGCAAGGCGGTCACTTTGCATGGCCGCTCGCTCATGTTTGTTCGCAACGTAGGCCACCTGATGACCAACCCGGCCATTACCTACACCGGCGCTGACGGAAAAACGCACGAGATTCCAGAGGGAATTTTGGACGCGGTTATTACCACCACCATCGCTATGCATGACTTGCAACGCACTAAAAAAGATGCCATTCGCAACTCTCGCAAAGGCTCGGTGTACATCGTCAAGCCCAAAATGCACGGCCCTGCAGAAGTGGCGTTCGCCGACGAGCTGTTTGGGCGCGTAGAAAAAATGCTCGGCTTGCCTGCGAGCACCGTCAAGCTGGGAATCATGGATGAAGAACGCCGAACCAGCGTCAACCTGCAGGCCTGCATCGCAGCGGCCAGCAGCCGTGTTGCGTTTATCAATACCGGCTTCCTTGACCGGACGGGCGACGAGATGCATACCGCCATGCGCGCTGGCCCCATGGTTCGCAAAGGCGATATGAAAAGCAGCGCGTGGATCCAAGCCTATGAGCGCAACAACGTTTTGGTCGGACTGGCCTGCGGCCTGCGCGGAAAAGCGCAAATCGGAAAAGGCATGTGGGCGATGCCCGATTTAATGAAAGCCATGTTGGAGCAAAAGATCGGCCACCCCAAAGCAGGCGCCAATACCGCCTGGGTTCCCAGCCCCACCGGCGCTACATTGCACGCTTTGCATTACCACCAAGTGTTGGTCAGCGACGTGCAAAAGGAACTCGAAAAAATCGATGCCAAGAAAGAACGCGCAGCCTTGCTGCATGGCCTCTTAACTATTCCGGTGACCTCCACGCCCCATTGGAGCGATAAAGAAAAGCAGCAAGAATTGGATAACAACGCCCAAGGTATTTTGGGCTACGTAGTGCGCTGGGTCGACCAAGGTGTGGGGTGCTCCAAGGTGCCCGATATTCACAACGTCGGCCTGATGGAAGACCGCGCCACGCTGCGCATCAGCAGTCAACACATTGCCAACTGGCTACTACACCGCGTTGTGAGTAAAAAGCAAGTTCAAGAAACCTTAGAGCGAATGGCCGGCGTAGTGGATACTCAAAATGCAGGCGATGCGGCGTACCAGCCCATGGCTGGAAATTTCACCACCTCGGCTGCGTTTAAAGCCGCTTCTGATTTGGTGTTCAAAGGCTTAGCGCAACCCAGCGGTTATACCGAGCCGCTGCTGCATGCTTGGCGGCTTAAGGTGAAGGCGGCGGCTTAATTGACTAACGCCCGGTTGAAATGCCCATCATGAAATTCATTGTGATGTGGCAGTAACTTGATTAAGACACCTTGCACGCCAGCGGATTCGGCGGCAATAGGCCACGAAGCGGCTCGCGCGGCGCTGCAACCATCTCACCCAGAATGGTCCTGCACCGCGCCAACGACCCACCCGGGATGGCAAGTGATGAATCAAAAATAGCAGCACGGCGTAAAGCATCAATTTCCCGATGAATACCATTCTGCCGATCGACTCAGGCGACACACCACTCAAAGCAAACAGCGCGATGGAGGAACGCGGCGAGTCTGGGAAGACCGAAAAAAACACCATGCTGACAGGCCCCATGGTTCGCATCATGGCCAGCACTTCAGGCCCTTGCGCCCCCATCAGCTTTTGGCTCATTGACTCTGCAGACGCTGTAAGTGTTCCCACACCCGAGGCCAACAAAAAGGCACTCAATGCAGAAGCGGCTGCGAACACCAGCACAATGACTTTGCCTTTTTGCGGCTGGAGAATGCACAAGGCAATCACAAACATTTCTGCAGGCAACATAGGCAAAAACCCATCCAAAATTGAAAAAGCGGCAAGGAAAAAGAGGGTTTTCGGCTGTGTTCCATGGCGCAATAGTGCAGTCTCGACCCTTTGAAAAAAGCGCTGCAAGATGGAAGGAGAGGAGGGCATAAAGGGCTAGAGATTGATCATGTTGGCCTCAGCCAAGGATGGGCTGATACGTTTGAGGGCCAGTTCTAAGCATCCCTCCCTACAGCTTAAGTATGCCTCGAGGTCCCAAGGCTCTTCAAACGCCTGTATCAGTTAAATACATGGGGTTTTATAAGTTCACATCACACAGGCAAAATACCCCCATGCCAACCCTCCCCCCCTTTATCGCCCCCCCCCGATTCACCGACCCTGCGGCTGCGCTGGCGCAAGTTGTGCGCATTTATGACAACAGCATTGCCCACTTGCGCCAAGCGATGCAGCGGTTTGTGGCGGGAGACGATTCTGTTGCTGGTGTGCGGGCCTGCTATCCCTTGGTGCGCATGCATACCGAGAGTGTTTCTTTGCAAGGTGGGCAAGACGCTGCGGGCTTGAGCTATGGATTTGTCGCTGGCCCTGGCCGTTTTGAAACCACGCTAACGCGCCCAGATCTGTACCAAGCCTATTACCTTGAACAATTTCGCTTGCTTTTAAAAAACCACGGCGCTGAGCTTGAAATCGGAACCAGCAACCAACCGATCCCCGTTCATTTTTCATTTGCGGAGAACGACCACGTCGAAGGCAGTATGGACGCTGCTCGGAGAGCGCGGATGCGCGATGTGTTTGACCTGCCCGACCTGGCTTCGATGGATGATGGTATTGCCAACGGCACCTTTGAGCCCAAGCCTGGGGAGGCCATGCCTTTGTCGCTGTTTACCGCACCCCGAGTCGACTACTCCTTACACCGCTTACGCCACTACACCGGCACAGCGCCAGAGCATTTTCAGAACTTTGTTCTTTTTACCAACTACCAGTTTTATATCGACGAGTTCATTGCATTGGGTCGGGCTGCGATGGACGATACACGAAGTAATTACACAGCTTTTATAGAGCCAGGTAACGTTGTTACCCACCGTGCAGGTCTCGCCATGACTGCGCAAGCCACCCAAGGGATCGCACCAGCGCGCCTGCCTCAAATGCCAGGCTACCACTTGGTGCGAAGTGACGGTAGTGGCATCACCATGGTCAACATTGGCGTGGGCCCCGCCAACGCTAAAAACATCACCGACCATATTGCGGTGCTGCGCCCGCACGCTTGGATCATGCTGGGGCACTGCGCCGGACTGCGTAATACCCAACAACTCGGCGACTACGTGTTGGCCCACGGCTATGTCCGCGAAGACCATGTGCTTGATGAAGAGTTACCTTTGTGGGTTCCAATACCGGCATTGGCTGAAATTCAATTGGCTTTAGAGCAGGCCGTCGCCGATGTCACCCACCTCCAAGGCGCTGCACTCAAAAGCATTTTGCGAACCGGCACTGTGGCCTCCACCGACAACCGCAACTGGGAACTCTTACCGAACAACCAGCCCCAACGGCGCTTTAGCCAAAGCCGCGCCGTGGCGCTCGACATGGAAAGCGCGACCATTGCAGCCAATGGTTTTCGGTTTCGGGTGCCGTATGGAACCCTTCTATGCGTCAGCGACAAACCATTGCATGGTGAAATCAAGTTGCCCGGCATGGCCAATCACTTTTACCGTGAGCGCGTTGACCAACATTTACGCATCGGTATGCGTGCGATTGAGCTCTTACGTGAACGCGGACTCAACCAATTGCACAGCCGGAAATTGCGTAGTTTTGCCGAAGTGGCCTTTCAATAAGATTCTTTATACGTTCCAACCTACTTACAACTTTCATGACAATGGATTCTTTATTTGAGGTCGCGCACTTAAGCAAACGCTTTGGTGACAACACCGTGGTCGATGACCTTTCGTTCTCGATCGCGCCAGGGGAATGCTTGGGCGTGATTGGCCCCAACGGCGCAGGTAAAACAACCACTATTCGGATGTGTTTAGGGCTGACGGCTCCCGGTAGCGGAACTATCACCGCGATGGGAATGCAGATGCCACGCGATGCGCTGGCGATTAAAGCGCAGTTAGGCGTGGTCACGCAACTTGATACGCTCGACCCCGATTTCAACTGCGCTGAAAATTTACTGGTCTACGGCCGCTATTTCGGTATGAAAGACGCAGCGATCCAAGAGCGTATTCCTGCGCTTTTAGAGTTTGCCTCGCTTACCAGCAAAGCCAAAGCCAAGCCCGGCGAACTCTCTGGCGGCATGAAGCGGCGTCTGAGCTTGGCCCGCGCTTTGGTCAATGACCCACGTTTGTTGTTGCTTGACGAACCCACCACAGGCCTAGACCCTCAAGCCCGGCATTTAATGTGGGAGCGATTGCAGCTTCTCTTGCAGCAGGGTAAATCGATTCTCTTAACCACTCACTTTATGGATGAGGCCGAGCGCTTGTGCTCGCGCCTGTTGGTGCTAGACCATGGCAAAAAAATTGCCGAAGGCGCACCGCGTGACCTGATTGCGCAATACCTTGAACCGGATGTAGTCGAAGTCTTTGGCGTAGGCGCTTTGGCGTTGGCAAAGAGTCCGCTTGCCGCTTTGGCTGCGCGGGTTGAGGTTAGCGGAGAAACCGTGTTTTTCTATACCCATACCGCCACGGACCTTCTGAATGCTTTAGGGCAATACCCTGCGCTGCGCACCTTGCACCGCCCTGCCAATTTAGAAGACCTTTTTCTCAAACTCACCGGACGCCAGATCCGCGAAGACGCCTAATATGCAGAACACTTCAACGCAAAACCCATGGCGTGCTCCGCGCTTAACGCTGCGCTTTTGGCCCGTTTTTTTACGCAATCTTTTAGTCTGGCGCAAGCTGGCTATTCCGAGCTTGGTTGGAAATATTGCCGAACCCTTGATGTGGTTGGTCGCCTTTGGTTATGGCATGGGCGCCTTGGTGGGGCAAATCACAGTGGACGGCCAGCCCGTTCCCTATATTTTGTTTTTAGCCAGCGGCTCTATTTGCATGAGCGCCATGCAAGCCGCTTCCTTTGAAGCGCTCTATTCCGCATTCTCTCGCATGCATGTCCAAAAAACATGGGATGGCATCTTGAATGCGCCCGTGGGCTTGGACGATATTGTGTTGGCTGAAATGCTCTGGGCCGCGTTCAAAGCGCTGTTCACGGTGACAGCGATTTTGGGCGTGATGTTGGTCCTACAAATCAGCCAAAGTCCGAAACTGCTTTTGGCGTGGCCGATCTTGCTGGGCGTGGGGATTACGTTTAGCTCCATGGCTTTGGTGTTTAACGCCATGGCCAAAGGGTATGACTTTTTTACCTATTACTTCACTTTATTTTTGACTCCCACCATGTTTTTAAGTGGTGTGTTCTTCCCATTGGAACAATTGCCACCTGCAGTGCGCTTGGTTGCTGACTGGCTGCCCTTGTCGCATGCGGTAGCTTTGGTGCGGCCTTTGTTTATGGACCAGTGGCCTGTCAATGTCATTGGCCATGGCAGTGTTTTATTGGCCTACGCCGTGGTGTCTTTTTGGGTCGCGTTGGGCTTAACGCGCAAACGGTTCGGGCAATAAATCCTAAGCCTTCCGAATGAAACTGGCGCTGCTATCTGACATCCATAGCAACCTACATGCTCTAGAAGCTTGTTTGGATCACGCCCGCGCTCAAGGAGCGCAACGCTTTGCGTTTTTAGGTGACTTGGTCGGTTACGGAGCCCATCCTGGCGCAGTCGTTAATCGCATCATGCTGCTCACCGAAGAAGGCGCACTCGTCCTCAAAGGCAACCACGACCAAGGTGCGGTTCATCCACCAGTGACGCCCCAAAACTTAGGCGATAGTTCTGCGGCATGGACCCATGCGCAACTCTCCAGCGCACAGCGTACTTGGCTGGATCAACTCCCTTTGACCGCACAAGTGGGTTCGGCTTTATTGGTGCATGCCAGTGTAAAT
>CAMDAN010000058.1 GCA_945888535.1 Bordetella parapertussis | reverse complement strand
TCAAGTGCTGCACAAAACCAGAGCTCTCTAAGCTGTCGCTGTGCGACATCACAAATTCTTGCATCTGTGCTGGCGCTGTGACTGCTTCGCCTAATTCATCGGCCCGCAATGCGCGGTCGACCAAGGCCATGGCCATGGCTTTGCGTTCGCTGTGGCCAAAGGCTAAACCGTAGCCGCGGGTGAACTGCGGCGGCTGCTCTTGGCTGCCTTGAAACTGGTTAATCATTTGGCACTCAGTGATGGGCAAATCGCCAATCGAAATCTCGAACCCCAGCTCTTCCGGCGCAATGCTCAAGTTCACGGTTCCAAACCGAATTTCGCCGACAAACGGATGCGATTCTGAGTAACCGCGTTGGGTGGAATACGCCATGGCCAGCAAAAATCCTTCGTCGGCCCGGGCGAGGTTTTGTAAACGGGCGGAGCGGTCTGCGGGAAACCGCACGGGCTGCCGTGTGAGATCAAACGGGTCGGGATCGCCGCTGGGCGCGGGTTGGGTTTCCAGCAGGCTTTCGTGGTGAAGCAAATCCACGACGCGGGGCGTGGCCTCTGTGCTGGCCTGCGCTTGCCTTGCGACAGGGGCTTTAGCGCCTGTGGCCAGCAGGCTGAAATCCAACAGCCGCTGGGTGTAGTCGTAGGTGGGGCCTAACACTTGACCACCTGGCAAATCTTTAAACGCCGCCGAGATTCGCCGCGCAATTTGCATCCCTGCGGTATCGAGCGGCAAGCTGTAGCCTAAGCGCGGCAGCGTGGCGCGGTAAGCCCGTAGCAAAAATATCGCTTCTACCAAATCACCTGCGCTTTGTTTGATGGCCAAGGCCGCAAGTTGGGGGTCGTAGACTGAGCCTTCGGTCATGACGCGGTCCACCGCCAAGCGAAGTTGTTGGCGAATTTGGTCGACGCTGAGCTCTTCTACAGCGGGGTCGCCCCGGCGCTGCTGGGCCAAGAGGTCGTAGCTGTTGAGAATGGCAGACTCGCCCCCTTTGACGGCTACATACATAGGTTTTAGTCCTTGATCAAAGTGGAGCGCGGCAAACCCACCAACGACACGCCGTGGGTAAATATAAAGTCAACTCCGCAGGGAGAGTGCGCTTGGCTCGCACGGCGTTGGGCAGTAAATTCCGAATCCAAGCCGTCGATTTGCAAATGACTTGTGCCGTGGATTCCGGGCCCGCTAATAGACCATGCACCTGCTTGGTCCGATGTAGCCAAACCCATAACCTGCACCACGCACGTTGCCGACAACTCCGGATATTCCGCCGTGCCTTGGGCTAACTTTTCGAACGCTGGCATTTCCAAGGGAGAGGCCAACCAAACAAAATCAGCCTCTTTGGAGTCTGCAACGAGAGTGCAACCGGTATGAAATCGCAGCCAAGTGGCTGCGTCACTTTCATCAAAACCAGGTGAGAGCCAAAGCTTGCAGTCTTGGTCCAACAAAGCCAGCAACAACGCAGCCGATGCAGGGTGCGCGTTTCGGGGCGCTTGCATCGATTGCATGGGTCCGCTCAGATCCAAAAACTGTAAGCGCCCAGGTAATGACAGGGCGTCAAGGGCTTGGCGAAACACGGTTTGGCTGCACACGGCAGGTTCTGCAAATCCGCGGCCCAAGTCTTTGAGTGAAGGCTGAATCACGATGCATCGTCCTCGTCGTCTGCGCCGCTTCCCGCTTCCCGCGCGACCGTAAAAAATTCGACTCGGGTTGCCTGCGCCTGCGCATTTTTTTCTTGCGCTTGGTCTGACAATATTCGGCTCAAGGGACGCAGCAGCAATTGATCCCAGTGTTCATGCAATGCGGGTTCTTGCAGCAGTGCGTCGGCCAAAGCGGCAAGCTGCGCATGGCGGTGTGAATTTCCCATGATGTAAGCCACACCGACTTGGCGGCAACCGGTCACGTTGGCATCGGGCTTGAGTACGCAGCGCGTAACGCTCACCTCGCCTAAATTAAAGCGTTGCCCGGTTCCACCGGCGCGACCTTGGACCATCATCAATCCTGTTTCGGTCGGGCGAAGCCATTGCAAATCGCCGGTACTTAAATGGGATAAGTGTTTTTCTAATAGCGCCTCTGGGGCTCGCGCCAGGAGGGCCATCCATGTTTTTCGCGCGGCGGTGTCTGGCGGCAGGGCTTTGGAGGTGGGGGTGTAATCGGGTTGCAACATCGCGGTGGTATCTTTGAGATTGCGAACTTTACGACTGGCATATTTCTTTTTTGTGACGCAATGACCGAACCATCCCTAGCCCAACCTACCGTTACGAGCAGCCCGTATCGCCACGCTGCCTACTTCGCGCCCAAGAGCGATTCGCTCGCGTGGGACTTGGGTTCGCGCTGGCTTGGAAGATGCGCATTCAGGGGTAAAACTCTCACTCAGCCCATCATCGACACCATCGACACCATCGACGCGGAGTCGTTTCATCGCCTCACCCAATCGCCCAGACTGTATGGATGGCACGCCACGCTCAAAGCGCCCTTTGAGTTGGGGTTTGGTACTTCCTTAGAAAAGCTACAAGCGGCTTTTACGCAGGCCAGCGCCATCAACGGCGGGCCATTTCATCTGGAATTGCAGCTCGCTGACGTAGGTGATTTTTTAGCCTTGGTTCCGCGCCAGAGCAGTGCGCCAATTAACGCCTTGGCCGAACGCTGCGTCAAGGTGTTGCACCCGTGCGCGTTGTCCCTTTCGGAGTCTGAATTAACGCGCCGCCGTGCTGGTGGTCTGACTACGCAACAGGAAAATCTGTTGCAGCAGTGGGGCTACCCCTTCGTGATGGAAGCATTTCAGTTTCATCTGACGCTCACAGGGTCTTTGCGTGATGTTGATGCCGCAACACGCAGCGCTTTGCTCGCTGCTGCAAACGATTGGTTTGCCCCGCTGTTAGATCACGGCGTGGCTATCGATGCGGTGACTTGGTTTGCGCAAGACGTGCAGGGTGGCGACTTTCGCTGGGTGGAACGTTTTGATTTGAGGCCCACCCCATGCGCTTGATTTACACCGTTGGCCCCTCGGGCGTTGGCAAAGACAGTTTGCTCAACGGCCTGCGCCAACACGTTGACGCGATGGCAAATCGACCAGCGTTGCATTTCGCCCAACGCACGATCACCCGCAACCATGACAAAAGCAACGAAGACCACGAGGCGGTCAACGTCGCTAAGTTTGCCAAACTCCAAGAAGAAAAGGCGTTTGCTTTGGTTTGGGTGGCCAACGGATTGCACTACGGTATTCGCCACACGGAGTTGGCACCCCAGGGCGATGGCGCCTGGGTCATCGTGAACGGTTCGCGGGGCTACCTTGATGAAGCCCGAAAGCGTTTGCCGGACTTGACCGTTTTACATATCACGGCCCCGGTTGAAGTCCTTCGCCAACGATTGCTAGCGCGGGGACGAGAAAGCGAAAAAGACATTGAGCAGCGCTTGTTGCGTCCGCAAAATGTTTTGCTAGGTCCGCAAGACCTGTGTCTCTCGAACGGTGGCACCCTAGAAGCCAGCGGCTTGGCCTTGCGACAACTGCTTTCTCTACACACAGGCTTACCGCTTTAGCTTGGCCTGAGAGTCATCAAAATGTCATGGATGTGACGTAATCTAAACTTAATTCTTCATTAAAGGTCTATATATGTTGTTGCACTTCGGGTTGTTTTTATTTTGTCTTTGGGCCTGATGGCTACTAACAGGATAGAAACTTGCAAAATCTGATTGCGAGAATTTTTGCGTTTGGGGTCATTGGGATAGCCTATCTTTTCCTGCCTCTCATGCCCTTTGTAGCAAGTGTTGTTTTTTTCCGCCGCAAGTACCTCTTGCAATACCCAACGTTTCTTAAAAAAATGGCCATCCACATTCGTGCTTTGCGCGAAGGACCGGTGGTTCATTACTTTGAAGACGTGGTCGGCAGAATCCACCAAGTACCCGAAGCAATCGAGGGATCTTGCGTGCAATGCGGTAACTGCTGCATGGAAAAGCGCTGCGTTTTTTTGGAAGACATGGGCGACACGCGTTTTCAATGCGGAATTTACCATTCCCCTTTGCGCCGTTTTTCTAATTGCGGCTCTTTCCCTATCAATGCCCATGACATAGAGCGCTACGCCTGTCCGAGTTATTCCGTGGTCAAGTTCAGTCCACGCGTGGTAGCCCCGACAGTGAGTTGACATGAAAGGCTTGCCGCGCACCTTCTACACGCTTTTGATCGCGCAATTCATTTCTACTCTGGTTGATAACGCTTTTTTGATTGTTGCGATAGCCCGGGTTCTGGAACTTCAGGCTGGCGCGTGGTTGATTCCTATCTTAAAAGTCGGCTTCACACTCTTTTACGTGGTGTTGGCGCCGGTAGTGGGCGCATTGGCCGATGCGTTTCCTAAAGGGCGCGTGATGGTGGTGTCCAACCTCCTCAAAATTCTTGCGATTGCGCTGATGGCTTTCGGGCTGGATCCGGTTTGGGCCATTACATTGGCAGGGTTTGGCGCTGCGGGGTATGCGCCGGCTAAGTACGGCCTGATCACGGAACTTCTGCCGTCTAAGGATTTGGTCAAGGCCAACGGATTTTTTGAAGGCGCTACTGTGTGCGCTGTTATTTTGGGTACGGTGGTCGGTGGGGCTTTGGTGAGTCCTTGGGTCAGCTCTTGGGTCGCTCCGACTTGGATCTCCGCTTTGCCGGTGACGGATAGCGCCTATGTGTTGAGTATGTTGGCGCTGATTGCACTCAACGTGGCGGCTGTTGTTCTGAGCCTGTGCATATTAGATAACGGCGCTCGCTACGTGCAACACTCCTTTCACCCTTGGGAGCTGGTACAGCGCTTTGTTAAAGAAAATGCGGTTCTTTGGCGCGATACCTTAGGCGGTTTATCCATGTCAGTCACGACTTTGCTGTGGGGCGTGGGCGCCACCCTGCAGCTGATTGTGTTGCGCTGGGCCCAAGAGACATTGCATTTGCCTTTGAACCAAGCGGCCTATCTTCAAGGGGTCACAGCCATCGGCGTGATTGCCGGCGCGGCGCTTGCGAGCCGTATGGTGTCCCTAGAGCGCACTCCACAGTTATTGCCGCTAGGTGTTCTGTTGGGGCTGTCGATTCCATTGTTGCTGTTGGTGAGTTCGGTAGTGCAGGCGGTGTGCTTGCTGGTTGTTGTGGGTGCCATGGCCGGTTTTTTTGTGGTTCCCATGAATGCGCTGTTACAGCACCGAGGCGCTACGTTGCTGACAGCCGGTCGTTCTATCGCCGTTCAAGGCTTTAATGAAAACGCCGGGATGCTCGCAGTTTTGTGTCTGTATTCGCTCGTGACCGCTTTGGACTTACCTCTCGGGGTGTTGATTTTTGGCTTTGGTGTGTTAGTGAGTTTCGCCATGCTAATGATTGGGTGGCGTCATCGCCAAATTTTGCGCACATCGATAGGCTAAGTCACTAAATATTCACAAAAAAGTCATCAAAAGAACATCATTCTTATCTATCTTAGACATGTGAAAAATACTGACGAAATCCTCTTTGAGTCGTTGACTGCGGTGCCTATGAACTTGCGCGTTGCTGTTGTCACTGAAACCTACCCCCCAGAGGTCAATGGTGTGGCCATGACCTTAGGAAAAATCGTAGAAGGCCTTTTGTCGAAAGGCCATGCAGTTCAACTCGTGCGCCCGCGCCAACCCCAAGAAAATGTGTCCAGTCGCGATGGGCTGGAGCAGGTGTTTGCAAAAGGCATGCCCTTGCCGGCCTACGGTGATCTGCGTTTTGGTTTGCCTGCTAAAAGCCGCATGATCAAGCTCTGGGCTGAAAATCGACCCGACGTGGTTCACGTTGCGACCGAAGGGCCCTTGGGATGGTCTGCCGTTGCCGCTGCACGCAAACTCAAAATTCCTGTGACAAGTTCGTTTCACACCAACTTTCATAGTTACTCACAACACTATGGGATGGGTTTGATCAAGCGTTCGATTGAAGGCTACCTTCGCAAATTGCATAACCAAACGATGGCAACGATGGTGCCCACCTACGCGCTTGCCAATGACCTGCGCTCGCGCGGTTACCAAAATGTGACTTTACTTTCGCGCGGCGTCGAACTCAAACAATTTAGCCCAGCCAATCGCAGCGCTACCTTGCGAGCGCAGTGGAGAGTTACCGACGATACGCTGGTGTTTCTTCACGTTGGGCGTTTAGCTAAAGAAAAAAATATCGGGCTGCTTATTTCGGCTTACCGTGCCTGTTTGGTTGAGAACCCCACAGCAAAGCTGGTGTTTGTAGGCGACGGACCTCTGCGAAAACAACTGGAAGAGTCTTGCCCTCAGGCGATCTTCGCGGGTGTTCAAAAGGGCGCAGATCTCGCCGCCCACTACGCCTCAGCCGATATTTTTCCTTTTCCCAGTGTGACTGAGACCTTTGGCAATGTGGTTCCAGAAGCGCTTGCTAGCGGCTTGGCGGTGGTAGCCTATGACACCGCCTCTGCTAAAGAATTGATCACCAACGGCATTGATGGCTCTTTGGTTGCCATGGACCAAGATTTGAATTTCATTAGCGCAACCGTTGCCATGGCCAAGCAAAGCGCCGACCGCGCTCGCATGCGTAACGCTGCGCCCCGCAGTGTGGCCGATATGGATTGGGAAAAAATCCACGATGCCTTTATTGCTACTTTGCGCTCGGTTATTGACCGGCAAGGGGTGGGTTTATTTACCGCAAGTGCGCTGCCACGGCCTCAACCCATTACGTCTGCCAGCGCATAAGGGCCTCGCCCATGCAGATGCGGCTATTTGTTTGCAACCCGGTATCCAAGGAGAATCCTTTGCCGGCCAATACGATCACGGTAGAGCCGTGCTGGAACCAACCCATTTCTTCGCCTTTTGCGAAAGCGGCGTTGCATTCCACCACCTCGGGGCCACGGTATTTCAAGTGAAACAAAACATCCAAAAAATGCAGTCGAATACTTGCCACCAAAACAGCTGCCACCGGAACCAAGGCGATCACTTGGTTAGCGCACGGTCCAGGAGTCGTCACCCGGGTTCGAATCATGGCGCGTTCGTTTTTACAAAACAATTTTTCGACCCGCTTGAGCGCAATGGGATTCACGTTCCAGGTGTCGCCCGAAAAATAGCGCACTTTCTCTACTGTGCAATCAAAAGGCGAGTGAAAGCGGTGGTACATACTCGAGGTCAATCGCAAGGTAACAAAGTAGCCATCGCGCCACGCTTCCAGCGATTCTTCGCTTCCCAACAATTCTTCCAATCGGTACGGAAAGCCTTTGACTTGAAATACCGCGGTGCCTTCAATCGGGCCGTGGGCGCCGACAATGGCGTCAACTGGACTGGCCATGGTGCTGGGATCCAAAGCGACGGGGCGCAAGCCGGGCTTGAGTTCCCGGGTAAAGCAGTCGTGCATGCTGCTAAAGCGGTCTTTTTTGGCTTCGCTGAGATCCAAATCAGAAAAATATTTCCAAGCTGCAATCGAGCCATCGCGAACCCACGGAATTTCAATTTTGCTAAACCAACCCATGAACCGCGTCAGCAATTGGCGCGGAATACGGTTCGTCAGCAAAAAATTAAGATCTTCTTGACCCAATACCGCATGCAGTTTTTTTCGAATTCCCATTTCACCCATTCCTTAATTGATTGATTTTTGAAAGTTTATTACTGTGAACGAAACAATGACACTCAGTGCTTTGGCTTTATACGGCGTTGGCGGTGGAGCCGGTTTGTGGGCCTTGAACAAAGCCAAGGCGAGAGCCGAGCTTTCCTTGGCCAAACACCGCTCTTTGGCCGGCCACCCGCGCACCGCCCGTCGCATTGCGGCTTTGCTGCCGACATATTCTTATGATGAAGCGCAAGCCCTTCGGGTTGACAACGCCCCTCAAGACATCGTTACATTGCGAGAGCAAGCGATCGCTCGCATGGTCTCGCAGTACCAGACGCGGTTTGAAAAAAGCCTGCGCTCTACCAGTGAAGTCTTGGAGTCTCTGTCGGATTTGCAGTTTGTCAGCGCATACCGCGTGCCTTTCCAATTCAAGAAGCTGGCCGCAAAGGGTTTGAAAATTGCTTCCTTTGTGCAGTCGACCCATGGTGTCACGGTCACCGATCTTGACGGAAATATTTTTTACGATTTGACCGGTTCGTATGGAGTCAATCTGCTGGGCAACGATTTCTACAAATCGTGTATGGACCAAGGCGCCGATGTGGCACGTGATTTGGGCCCAGTCTTGGGCGCATACCACCCCGTAATGTTTGACAATGTCGAGCGTTTGAAGCGTATTTCCGGCTTGGAAGAAGTGTCCTTTCACATGTCCGGAACGGAAGCCGTGATGCAGGCGGTTCGCTTGGCCAGGTACCACAGCGGCCGCAACAAAATCGTTCGGTTCTGCGGCTCTTACCATGGCTGGTGGGGTGACGTTCAACCCGGGATTGGCAACCCCATGGCAGCACGTGATACCTTTACCTTGTCGGAAATGGGGGAGGGGACTTTGCGGGTATTGCGAAACCGCAATGACATCGCTTGTATTTTGATTAATCCCTTGCAGGCCTTGCACCCCAATGCCGCCGCGCCCAGTGACTCGGGCTTGCTCGACAGCTCGCGCAAAGCGGCTTTCGATAAACCCGCGTACACCGCATGGCTCAAAACGCTGCGCGAGATTTGTGACCAAAAGTGCATCGCTCTGATTTTTGACGAAGTTTTTGTTGGATTCCGTTTGGCCAAGGGTGGGGCGCAAGAATACTTTGGCGTCCAGGCCGATCTGGTGACCTACGGAAAAACGCTGGGTGGCGGATTGCCAGTTGGGGTTTTGTGTGGCAAACGGGTTTGGATGCAGCGCTTTCGTGAAGGCGCGCCTGCCGATATTTGTTTCGCCCGAGGAACGTTCAATTCTCATCCGTATGTCATGGGCGCAATGAACGTTTTTCTGAAGCATTTAGATCGTGAAGAAGTTTTAGCGCAATACGCCAGCTTGGATGACACATGGAACGCCAGGGCGGGAATGTTGAATGCCCGTTTGGATGCGGCCGAGATTCCTGTTCAGGTGGCAAATATGTCGTCGATCTGGACAGTTTTTTACACCCAACCTGCTTGTTATAACTGGCTCTTTCAACACTACTTGCGTCTCGAGGGCTTGGCCTTGAGCTGGGTTGGGACGGGGCGCATTATCTTCAGCCTTAATTACAGTGACCAAGATTTTGAGGAAGTGGTCAACCGGTTTGTAGCTGCTGCACAAGCTATGAAGGCGGATGGTTGGTGGTGGCATGACGGGGTGGCCACCAATCAATCCATCAAACGCAGAATTCTGGGGGAGTTGCTTCGGAAAAAGCTAAGCTGAAACGCTAAGGACAAGGCCTTAAGCCTTGTCCTTGGTTTGAGTCTTGGGCTTTTAAACGTTGTGAATACGACCGCGGGGTTCAATCAATTCGCCGCGTAACAAAGCCATTGGCGCTTTGTAATACAAATAGATATCGTGAAAAGGGTCGGTGATAATTTTGGTCATCCATACCAATCCCGACATCACGTCTTTAATGAAGAACAAGTGAACCGTTCTAAACAACAAGCCGCCGACGCCGATAGCTAGCCACATCTCACCCGTGTTGTGAACAAACTCTTTTAATGATGCATAGGGCTCAAAAAATCCCATCATGGCGGGATCAATTACCAGCATCACCGGTGCAGCAGCCCAAATGGCCATCAGCACCACTTTGCGGCGTAAGTTGTAGCCCACCTTGATCTCTTCTTTGTACTCATTGGTAGCCATATTGACTTCGTCATAGCCGAGAGGTTCAAAGAAGAAGTGACCGCTTTGGCGGGCGGTCATCGAGACGAGCCAAGCAATGAGTGCAGCAACCGCAGGGTCGATGAATAAAAACCCATAGGCCACAACAAAGCTGATAGCGCTTATCAAATGCAAGCTCTGATTGATGCGGCTGTGGTGGTAGTAACGGTGGTCATCCCATCGCTGGATCTTCAATTGCTTCAAAAATTCGTTCATAAAAATCTCCTTAAGCGCAAGATAAACCATCTTGATTGCAGTTATGTGACATGGATTGTGTCTTTTGAGTGAAAACTAGGATTTGATGGCGTGGGCTATCTGCCGATTGCAAAATATTCAATTCCCAGGGAACGAACCCACTTCGGATCGTATAAATTGCGACCGTCAAAGATCACAGGGTGCTTGAGTGCTGCCTTGATGTGGTCAAAGTCGGGGCTTCGGAATTCTTTCCACTCTGTCACGATCACCAAAGCGTCGGCCTTTTCGAGCGCCAAGTTCTGGGATGTCGCATAAGTCAATCCTGCTTTGTCATGCAAGTACTGTTGCATCGAGTGGGAAGCCACAGGGTCATAGGCCGTTACGGTGGCGCCGGCGGCTAACAAGTCTTCGATCACGGACAAGCTGCTGGCCTCGCGAATGTCATCGGTATTGGCTTTGAATGCGAGCCCCCAAAGTGCGAAATGCTTTCCGGTGAGGTCTGCCCCAAAGCGCTGTTTAATTTTTGCGCCTAAGACCCGCTTCTGCGCTTCATTGGCTTCTTCAACGGCTTGCAATACTTTGAGAGAAATTCCGGCTTGGCTTGAAGCGGTCTTGATCAGCGCTTTCACATCTTTAGGAAAACAGGAGCCGCCATAGCCTGCACCCGCGTATAAAAAGTCATAACCAATGCGGGGGTCACTGCCAATACCTTTGCGAACCAGTTCAATATCAGCGCCCACGTTTTCGGCCAAATTAGCCAACTCATTCATGAAACTGATACGCGTTGCGAGCATCGCGTTGGCTGCGTACTTCGTCAGTTCCGCACTGCGAATATCCATCAAAATCAGGCGGTCATGGTGGCGCTGAAATGGGGCGTAGAGCGCTCGCATATTAAGAGCGGCTTGTTCACTGTCGCAGCCCAAAACAATCCGGCCTGGGCGCATGAAGTCTTCGATCGCCGCGCCTTCTTTGAGAAACTCTGGGTTGGATACCACGCTAAATGGGGTGGTAACGCCCCGTAAATCGAGTTGCTCTTGAATGGCTGAGCGAACCGCATCCGCCGTGCCGACGGGAACGGTGCTTTTGTCGACGACCACTTTGTAATCGTTCATGTGCTTGCCGATATTGCGAGCGGCTGCCATGACATAGCCCACATCGGCTCCTCCGTCTTCCCCTGGGGGCGTACCCACTGCGATGAACTGAACCGTGCCAAAGCGGGTGGCCTCTTCAATGTCATCGGTGAAGTGCAAACGGCCTGCTTTGATATTGCGCAGGACCATTTCTTCAAGACCCGGCTCAAAAATCGGGATCACGCCCTCTTTCAGAGCCGCAATTTTTTCTGCGTTGGTATCAAAGCAAAGCACGTCATTGCCAACCTCAGAAAGACACGTGCCCGTGACTAAACCAACATACCCCGTTCCGATAACTGTAATTTTCATGTGTGTGAGTTGCCCGCAGTGTCAAAACCTTCAACTATGCGGGACGAATAAGAATGTTTAGTGACGCTTGCGCTAGAGCAAGGTGAATTGAATTTGCACCGAGGTGGTAGCAACCGACCGGCCTGACTTAAAAATAAACCAAATCGGCTGGTACGTCGCTGTTTCTTTCGACACCAAAACGGAGCCAGCTTTCGCTGAACAGCCCATCTAATTTCTTTTGCAAATCAAAAATTTTCCAAAGCATAGATCCACCTGTAAGTGATATGAAGGTGCAAGTTCGGGAAACCGCAGATGCGATTTTTTTTGAAAAGTATTTAAGCTCTATGACAAAGATTGTTACTTTTCAGTGTCTGAGGATAAGTAGAAATAATGACAATTTCGTGTCAAAAAACACGAATGCACCTTTCTCTGTTTTTAATCGCTAAGGAGCGTTTAGCCGTGGTCTTTGCGCAAAAAGACCCATGCAGCGATAGCCGTAATGCTGATAACAATGGCAACAACAATCCAAAACCCTACGGGGTTTTCAGCCAAGGGAACCCCACCAACGTTCATCCCCATCAGACCCGCGATCATGTTGATTGGCAGGGCCAAAACCGTGACGACAGTCAATACAAAAAGCGTTCGGTTATTTGTTTCTGCAACGCGCCCTGCAATTTCTTCTTGTAGTAACTTGATCCGCTCTTGCAGTGCCGCCATGTCACTTAAAGCGACATTAAATTCTTCTGACGATTGGTTGAGTTCCTCAATGTCTTCCTCGTCAATCCACGCAGGAGGTTTTTTGAGCAATCGAAAAAGGGCTGCAGGCTCTGGCGCTAACAAACGAGAAAGCCTTACCAAAAGCCGCCGTGAATTTCCTAGCGCGGCCCGCTTTTTCTCTAAACGACCCGCCAATAACTTGTCCTCAATCGTATCCACCCGAGAGGTGGTTTCGCGAACAATATGGGCCAGAACATCCCCTTGGTCACGCATGAGGTGCACTAAGAGCGCAACGCTGGAGCGAACCTGGGCTCCGCGGTTGACTGCATCACGCAAACGGTCAATCGATCGCAGTGGGTGAATTCTTGTACTGACAAGGAGCTTTTCGCTCACCGATATCCAAAGTGTGGAGATGTCTGAGGGTTCAAAGCCGAAGTCGTAATGCACGTCGTTCACGACGGCAATCAACGTGCCGTCATCTAACTCAACCCGCGTTGAACGTGATGGCTCCCGTAGCGTGTCAAAGTAAACATCGGAAAGGCTGAGGTTGTGCTTCAGCCATTTCTCGGTCGCTGAATGGGCCAAGTTGAAATGCAACCAAACAAACCCACCAGGGCGTGTCTCCGCGTTAAGAAAATCAAGCGCTTTTTCTACGTTGATTTGTTGGCCTAGGTGGTCGGCCCCAAAGTGAAAGCCGCAAATGAGCCCGTGGGAATCAGCACCGTAGGTGTTGGGTCGAACGTCGGAGTGACTCCTTGGAATTTTGTTTTCTGCCACACAAACTTTATAACCGATACGTGTGAATGGCTGATGACTTTGCCGCAATCAAAGCGCCGTCTGTCACTAATATTTCATGTAATTGAAATATTAGTGACACTCGAATTTCGCACACTCTGTGTCCAAGACTAGAAAACTGTTTTGGAGAAAAAATGCGCAACATCGAGTTTGTAGGAATCGCCCCGGTTATTAACGAGGCCCTCTCGTTCTCCGGTGTGCTGACCACACCGCCCTCAGGTGCGGTTGAGAAAACTTCTCAAGGTATTGTGGTTTCATGGGCTTCGCACCAAGATGAAGTTCGCGCTGCACAAAAACTCCGCTTTGATGTTTTCGCTGGCGAAATGGGTGCCCGGTTAAATTCGCCCATCCCTGGGCACGACATCGACTTATTTGATAATTATTGCGAACACCTGATTGTTCGCGACCAAGCCAGCCAAGAAGTGATCGGTACCTACCGGGTACTCACGCCAGTCCAAGCCAAGCGGGTGGGTAGCACTTACAGCGATACCGAATTTGACCTCACCCGCTTGCGTGCCTTGCGTCCGCGCATGGTGGAGCTAGGCCGAAGCTGCGTCCACCCCAAACACCGCCATGGCGGTGTGATCATGGCGCTTTGGAGTGCCTTGGCTGAATTTATGGTGCGCAACCAGCTCGATACCATGATTGGATGCGCCAGTGTTTCGATGCTGCATAACGGAATCGTCAGTGGCGATGTCGCTGCGAGCATTTGGCATCAAGTTCAGGCTACCCATTTGGCACCGATTGAACAGCATGTTCGCCCAAGGCTGCCATTGCCCATTGAGAAACTCAATACCCAGCTTGAGGTCGAACCCCCCGCTTTGATCAAAGGGTATTTGCGGCTCGGGGCCAAAGTGTTGGGGCCGCCCGCATGGGACCCAGATTTTAATTCTGCTGATTTACCAATGTTGATGCGAATTGCTGACATGCCTGCTCGTTACCGAAAACACTTTTTGGGGGTCTAATGCGCACCATTTTTAACCTTGTACAAAATTCAATGCAGTCCGTTGCTTCTGACAGCGCAAGCGGTCAAAGCCAAAACAACATTCACAACCACAACCACAGCCAGAGCTCGATTGATCCTGAGGATGATCCACGCAACCGCGTTCGTGCAGTTTTTGTCTCCGATGTTCATTTGGGCACCCAGGGTTGCCAAGCAGAAGCCTTGCTGGATTTTTTAAAGCACCACCCCAGCGAGTATTTGTATCTCGTGGGCGATATCGTTGATGGCTGGCAGTTAAAACGAAGGTGGTTTTGGCCCCAGGCCCACAACGATGTGATTCAAAAACTATTGCGTCGGGTGCGCAAGGGCGACCGCGTGATCTTTGTACCCGGTAACCACGATGAATTCGCACGGGCATTTGTCGGTCACCAGTTTGGTGGCGTAGATGTTCAACGTGAAGCCATTCATACCACCGCCGATGGCAAGCGCCTGTGGGTAACCCATGGCGATGATTTTGATGGAATCATTCAATACGCCAAATGGTTGGCTTACCTTGGTGACAATGCCTATGAACTCACCCTCAAGCTCAATCGCCATTTCAATACCATCCGCAGAAAACTAGGGTTCCCCTATTGGTCGCTTTCAGCCTACTTGAAAGATCAAGTCAAGACCGCGGTAAATTTCATTTCTAGTTTTGAAGTGGCCGTAGCCCATGAAGCGCGAATTCGCGGCCATTACGGCGTGGTTTGCGGGCATATTCACCGCGCTGAAATGCGGATGATTGACGGAACTTTGTACTGCAATGACGGCGACTGGGTCGAGAGTCGCAGCGCCTTGGTTGAGCACATGGATGGTCGCTTAGAGCTCATCCATTGGAACTATGAAGATGGCAAAGTCACTAGCGCAAAAGCGGACAAGCCGTTAGAAATTGCCAATGCGCCTGCGGGGGTGGCTGCATGAAAATTGCGTTAATCACAGACGCATGGCAACCCCAAGTCAATGGGGTGGTAACTACTTTGGTGGAGTTGGTGCGGGAGATGCAATCGCTGGGCCACGAAGTGCAGGTGATTCATCCAGGATTATTTAAAACCCGCCCTTGTCCGGGTTACGCCGGTATTGATCTGGCCATCAATCCCAAAAAAGAACTGGCCCGTTTACTAGCAGACGCGCAACCTGACGCAGTCCATATTGCTACCGAGGGCCCCTTAGGTTGGGCAGGACGCAATTTCTGTTTGAAACACGAATGGCCTTTCACAACGGCCTTTCATACCCGTTTCCCAGAAATTTTAAAAGCCGCTTTGAGAATCCCGTTGTGGGTGGGTTATGCCGTATTTCGGCAGTTTCATAAACCCTCCTCTGGCGTCATGGTTCCTACCCAAAGCGTGCTTCGGATGTTGGATAAAAAAGGATTTCGCA
>CAMDAN010000057.1 GCA_945888535.1 Bordetella parapertussis | reverse complement strand
GGTGTTGGGTGGCAACGGCGGCGAGCGCGTCAATTGCAAGCGGTGAGTCGTTAAGGCATGCGATGTAATGAAATGCTTTTCCGCCCGCGTGTAAAAACGCCTCGCGGGCTTCCATATTGATTTCTTCTAAAGTTTCTAAGCAGTCGCTGGTAAAGCCGGGGCAAATCACATCGACCCGCCCAACACCAGCTTTTCCCATCGCAATCAAGGTCGGCTCGGTATAGGGCTCAAGCCATTTGGCACGGCCTAGTCGACTTTGAAACGTGACTTGGTAGTGTTCTTTAGACAGCCCAAGCGATTGGGCCAACAAACGCGCTGTTTTGAAACATTCGCAGTGGTAGATATCACCCAAATGCAAGGTGCGTTCTGGTACACCATGAAAGCTCATCACCAACTTGTCAGGCTGGCCGTGCGCTTGCCAATAGCTTGACACGCTGCTGGAAAGCGCAGCGATGTACTTCGCATCGTCGTGGTAATGGTTGACAAAACGCAGCTCCGGAATCGAGCGGGTTTTTTGGGCCCACATGTATACCGCGTCAAACACGCTAGCCGTGGTGGTGGCGGAGTATTGCGGGTAGGCGGGTAAAACTAAAACCCGTGTGACGCCGTCGGCCTTCAAAGCATCAAGCTGCGACGCAATCGAGGTGCTGCCGTAGCGCATCGCCCAGCGCACCACGACATGGTGGCCGAGTTGGGTGAGTTGTGATTGAAGCAAGGCGGCTTGTTTTTCTGTCCAGATTTTCAAAGGCGAGCCTTCAGCCGTCCAGACGCTGGCGTACTTGGCCGCTGATTTGGCAGGGCGAAAGCGCAAGATGATGCCGTGCAAGATCAACATCCAAAGCAGGCGCGGGATTTCAACCACCCGGTGGTCGCTTAAAAACTCAGCCAAGTAGCGGCGAACCGCTTTGGGCGTGGGTGCGTCGGGCGTTCCGAGGTTACAAAAGAGCACCGCCGTCTTTGCGGCTTGCCCATGGGCGTAAGGGGGTTCTTTAGAAAATGGCATGGGGTATTCTCCCGCACCTATGACCGATTTTTCACACCTTCGCGCGATTACCCTTGATTTGGATGACACCTTGTGGCCAGTGTGGCCAACCATTCACCGTGCCGAGAAGGCCATGGGCGATTGGCTTTTGGCCCGTGCCCCCAAGACGGCAGCCTTATTTTCTGACCCTGTAGACCGACAAAAGCTGCGTGATGAGGTACTCGCAGATAACCCCCACTGGTCCCATGACCTCAGCGCTTTGCGTCTTCAAGCTTTGCGCCAAGCGCTGCACCGCGCGCAAGAAGACGTCGCTTTGGCGCAAGATGCGTTCGAGGTTTTTTATGCCGAGCGCCAGCGGGTTGACTTATTTGCCGATGCCGAACCGGCTTTGGCAGCGTTGAGCGCCCGCTATCCCGTCTTGGCCTTATCCAACGGCAACGCCGATATTCACCGCGTCGGGCTGGGCGCTTACTTTGTGGGCAGCGTGAGCGCAAAGTCTTGTGGTGTAGCCAAGCCGCATGTGCATATTTTCAATGCAGCTGCTCGGTCATTGAACCTCCAACCGCATGAAGTTTTACATGTCGGGGACGACGCTGAACTAGACGTCCTTGGCGCCTTGGATGCGGGCATGCACACTGCCTGGGTGAACCGCAAAGAGCACACTTGGCGTCATCCGAAAACGCCGCACCTCACCGTCACCACGATGTTGGAGCTGTGCAGCGTTTTAGGTATTGCGGTTTAAGGCGCAGGGTTCAAAGTCAGGGTGCTGGACGTATGGGCTTTGACGTCGGCGGGGCTTAAATACTGCGCAACGTATTCGCCTTTGGCAAAACGCGCCGATTGGTCCGCGTAGTGTTTGTCAAACAAAACGCCGCTTTGTCCGACGGGGTTAATCCCAACCGCTTTGCTGGCGTCCGCAAAATCAATCACCCGGCGCGTGGATGGCCCATGCGCCACCAACCATGGCGCGGGTCCAATGGAACTTGAGAAATTATTCGGTACTTCACGGGCGCCGGGAACGCTAAAGGGGCCCACATTGAATAATTTGTCCAAAGGCTTTTGCTGACCCAAAGGGTGGTTGTGGGTCAGCGTATGGGCTTTGCCCCAAAGCCACTGTGCGCTATCTTTGCCATAGGTTTTTTCCAAATGGGCCAGAGCAGCTTTCCAAGCGGCTAGAACCGTGTCATTGCGGCTTTCAATAGCCGTTGTAGTTTTGTTGTCCCACCAAGGCGATTGCGCGTCGGCGAATAGTCGGGGCAGGGCGCTGTCAAGCGTGCGGGTTCGCAGGAGCGCTTTGAACGGGTCTTCGCCTAACTCGTCAGCCATCGCGACATGGGCTACTTCATAAAGCAACTGGCTAAATACGGTGGGGGCCACGCTGTCTTGTGAAAAATCACCATTCCAGTGACGTAGGCCGTCAACCAACACTCGCCCATCGGCGTCCTGAACCACGGCGTCCAAAACGGGTAAGAGGCTTTTTAAAACGCGGTTTGCGTAAGGGGTTTGAACATCAAGCTGCAAGGTTTGGGTTGCGGTGGTATCCCATTTTTTACCGGGGGTTTGGAGTAACTGGTTTAAGCGTTGGCCACGATCTGGCAAATTAAAGTAGCCTGCAACGGGCAGCTTTGAGGCCGGTTGAAAATTGGCAGAAACAATAAAGCCACGGCTTGGGTTTTCTTCTTGGGGGTTGTCGCTAAACGGGAAAAAGCCGAGTTTCTCCGCCTCGCCTTTGGCGCTGTCCAAAATAAATGTGGGTTGAATCCCAGCTGGGCGAATCGGCAGTTTGGCCGCGGCCCACCAACCGATATCGCCTTGGGCGTTAGCCCACACTACGTTCAAACCAGGTGCATGAATTTTGCTCGCCGCGTTTCGGGCTTTGTCGCGTGTGTTGGCGCGGTTGAGTTCGTAAAACGCGTCTAAGACTGGATTTTCAGTTTCTAAAAATGCCCACCACATCGCAATCGGTGTGGTCCCTAAGCTGTCTTTAAACGCGTCGTTAATCAAAGGGCCGTGCGGCGAGCGGCGCAGGTTCAAAGTGACAGGCGCTTGGCCTTTGACGTTGATGGTCTCGGTGCGATCTTTCAAGTCAACCCATTGGCCTTTAAACCACACTTGCTTAGGGTTGGCGGGGTTGACCTTTTCAGCAATCAAATCGATATCGTCGTTTTGAAACATCGTCAGGCTCCAGCCGAACTCTGCGTTATGCCCCAACAAAGCCACGGGGTTTAAGGCTTGGTAATGACCGTACAAAGAAAATCCGGGGCTACTTAAGTGGGCTTCGTACCAAACGGCAGGCGCGGAGTAGCCAATATGCGGGTCACCCGCGAGCATCGGTTTTCCGCTTGCGGTGTGGCCTCCTGCAATCACCCAGGCGTTGCTGCCTTCAAGCGATGGGACACCCGCGTTGTCTAAAGCCGCTTGGCTTAAAGCGGAGAGTTCGCCTAAGGCTCTCCAATCCTTTTGGTTAAGCGTGGTTTTTTCACCAGCCAGCGCCGCAGCACCTTGAGGCTTCCAGTCCAGGTCAAACGCCTTGAGGTAGTTCGGCCCCAACTGGTCGCGAATCATCGTCATCACCGGTTCGGTTTTAAAGGCTGCCGCAAAACTATAAGCCAAGTAGCCCGATACCGCGAGCGTGTCCTCCGGGGTGAAGTCACGTTTGGGGATACCCAAAATATCAAACTCCATGGGCGCGCGGTGACTGGCTTGGTATTGGTTGACGCCGTCTAAGTAGGCAAAGAGGGCTTTGCTTGCCGGCGTGGATCTGTCCATCGTTTTGGCAACCGTCTGCGCGTGTTCACGAATCCCAAGGGTGCGAAACAGGCGGTCTGTTTCTAACAATTTGGGTCCCAAAATTTCTGCCAACTCCCCCTTGGCAAGGCGGCGCACCATCTCGAATTGAAACAAACGGTCTTGCGCATGCACGTAACCCAGGGCGCGGTACACATCGGCCTCGTTTTCACCCTGAATATGCGGTACCCCGCGCTCGTCATATTGAACACTCACGCTCGCAGACAAGCCTTTAAGCCCAAAGACACCATCGCGTACCGGTTGTTTGCTGTACACATACCAAGCCCCAGCAGCTGCCAACAGCGCAATAAGCAAGGCGAGTAATTTAAGAGCGATTTTCATAGTCGGCGTTCCGAGGTTTGGATGAAATAGGAAGGTGCTTAGCCTAGCGGTTAGCGTTGTAGGAGGTAAGGGGAGTTACCCGGTAACGAGCGGATTTGCCTGAGCCCGCTTTACGATTGAGCTAGCGCTTCTGGCCGCATCCAAGACGTCGATCCGCTAGATGGTTCACTTGCTTTGAAACACTTGACCAAAAGCGCCCCCAAGAGAACAAATAAAACCAATATGCGCTAGCCAAGATAAAAACGTTTTCATGAGAACAAATTACTATCAAAGATCGGTTTTTCCTTCCTCTTTAGCTACCACGCCCGGCCCACTTCAAATCCGCAGTTGCCTGCCGCAGGCTGGTATGTATTGGGCTAATACCGCTACTAGACAAACCGTATCGTGTAACGTAAAGTATGACCTCATGAGATCAATTTTTTAACAAAATGACTTTTTGAGAACAAAATGCTTCTATCCCCTGGTACCTTAAAACAACTTTCCCGACAGTTACTTCAGGAACGTAGGCGTCAAAATCTGACCCGCGCCCAGATGGCAGGGGTCTGTAATGTCAGTGAGTCCTTCATCCGGGATGCGGAAAGTGACCCTGGCCGCTGCTCCTTAAGCCTCTTGCTTCAGCTCATGCTTGGTTTGGGATTGCGAGTACATATTGAGGGGTGGAGCGAAGATGAAGCGGCTGACAAACGCACAGAGAGGGGCGCAAAATGATCCGGCTTCGGGTTTGGGACTCCTTACGCCCAATGGGCTGGTTTGGCCAGGCGCAGGCGGCTTACTTCTTTGAATACGACCCGCAGTGGATCGCCGAAAAGGGCTATGTCTTGGCACCCCAGTTTCCGGTGGTGGCACAGCGCTACGTGGGGGACCAGGTCAAGACATTTTTTGAGAACCTACTTCCTGAGGGCGAAGTATTGGACGACATCATCAGTGTGATCGCTACCCGTGGCGCCTCATCGTTTGAAGTGTTGGGACGGCTGGGCGCTGAGTTGCCGGGCGTGCTATCCCTGTTGGCAGAAGATGAGGCTCCCATGAGCCGGCAGGAATACAAGCTACTGAGCTTCGAAGAGCTCAGCGCTCGACTGCAAAATCGTTCGCAGACTCCATTTTTGGTTTCCAACAACCAGGGCAGCATGTCTCTGGCCGGTGCACAAGACAAGCTCGGGTTGCGCTTTGACGCAAAAACAAGCGAATTCCGCGACAGCGTGGGGAAGTCGCCTAGCACCCATATCGCCAAGCCTGACACGCGACAGGTTCGTTACCAACCCAGCGCAATCAACGAATACGCGTGCATGAAGCTGGCGGCCGCCCTCAAATTGCCTGTACCCGAGGTGTGGCTCCAGCGGGTGCCCGAAGCGGTGTATGTGGTCAAGCGCTACGACCGAGACATCTTTAACGGAAGAATTCAAAGCATTCACCAGATCGACGGCTGTCAGTTGCTGGGTCACGGGGCGGGCTGGAAGTATGAGCGCAATGGCGGCTTGGTGAGTTTGTCTAAATTGGTAACTGCCATGCGAGGGCTCTCCTTGCGTGGTAGCGACTTGCTGGAGTTTCAGCGCTGGGTGATGTTTAACTTTTTGATCGGTAATGCTGACGCCCATGCCAAAAATGTATCGGTGCTGATTCAAGACAAGGGCTATAGGCTGGCGCCGTTTTACGATCTGCTGTGCGTCAAGGCCTATGGCGACAACGGTCTGGCATTATTTATCGGCGACGCTGAAACGTTTGATGCTGTGTTCAAACACTCCTGGGAGGAGTTCTGTCAGGATTGCGGCTTTGGCCTGCAGGCCACACTCAAGGAGTTGGAAAAGATGGCGCTGGCCTTGCCTGAAAAGTGGCTAAAAACCCAAGCCCGCATCGTCAAGGAACACAAGCCCACAGAAGCTGAACGCGATCTGCTTGCGCGAATGACAGCCATCTTTGAGGGCCAGTGTGCAGCCGCACTGCGCATGCTGGGCCGCGCATCGAGTTAGTGGGCTAGGGTTTCCAATGAAACCCATCCACATCTTCAAGCGCCAAAGCCGCCATCATGCCGCTGCGAACCGCGCCTTCGAGTGTGGCCGGAAAGGGGGCGTAGATGTAATCGCCGCAGGCTAAGAAGCCGGGGGCAATACGTTGGGGAGGGCGAACGAGGCGCGGGGTACAGGAAAATGTCGCTTGCTTTTCAACGACGGTTTGCAGCGCAGTGAGTGTTTGGCCGTTTAAGAATTCTTCTAATTGGATGTGCGCTTGCGCTAACACTTGGGCTTGAAGTTCTTCACGGCTGCCCTGGCTTGCGCTCACCACAAAAGCCAACACGCCTTCGGGGCCGCCGAGTTGGCCGCGGTCAAATACAAATTGGGCTGGGGCTTGGGGGCTGCTGCGCAGGGCCAACATGGGTTGGGGCAGATGAAGGCCGGGCGCATAAGCGTAGACGGTGGCGATGGCTTGGTATGGAATGGCCTGGGCAGGTTTTAGCCATCGGTTTAAGTAGGTTGCAACGTTGGTCGGCGCAGTCAGCGCGTAGTCGCTCAAGGCCTGAATGGCGTGGGGGGCGGAGGTGGCCCAAATGACGGCGTCAAACGCTTGGTCGAGGATGTGCCATTTTCCTGCCGACCAACGCGGCGCTTCGCAGCGTACCCCCAGATGAACGCTTGCGCCGTTATCGCGAAGCCAATCGGCGGCGGCATTGGGAAATAGGGCGGAGAGGTCGACCGTGGGCAAGAGCAGATCGCTCGGTCTCGCGTTGCTATGGCTTGAACTTGAATTTGTTGAAGCGGCCAGTGTTTCTTTTAAGACGTGTAAAAAAACAGAACCGCTGGCCGAGTTGGGCGGGGTATTGAGCGCAGAAATACACAGCGGGGTTAAGAGACTGTCTACTACCTCGGTGTTGATCCCGGCGAACAGGTCTGCCACGGTAGCGAAGGACTCACACTGAAAGCCTTTGCGCTTCCATTTTCGAACGGTGCCAAGGAGCGACCATTTATCGCTCCAGCTCCATCCCTTAGCCAACAAAACGCCAGCTAAAAAATTCCAAGGCGCGGGCCAATCGGGTAGGGCGATGCCATCACCCTCTGGGAATTGCAGTCGGAGAGGTTTGCGAAGAAGCACATCGTCGGGGTTGATGCCCACGGTGTGCATGATTTCCAAGGTTTGTCGGTACGCGCCAATCAAGATGTGTTGGCCGTTGTCCATCGGTACGGACTTTCCAACGGCGGCGTACAAATCGTTGTCTAACAAGCCTCGAGCGCGGCCACCCAAGCTGCGAGAGGCTTCGAAAACGCTGACGCGGTGTCCGGCCTCACACGCGCTCACCGCGGCGGCCAAACCCGACCAGCCTGCCCCCACAACAGCAACCGTTTTTACGCTCAAAGCCGCCCCAGGGCTTGGACTTTCCAAGCCAGCCAGAGCTTGCGCAGTGGTGTGAGGCGAACGCGTTGGTTTAGAACTTGGAAGTTTTCTGTTTCAATTTCTCGAAGCAGCGTTCGGTAAATACTCGCCATCATGAGGCCAGGCTTTTGGGCGCGGCGGTCGGCGTCGGGTAACAAGGCCAGCGCTTCGTCATAAAGTTGGTGAGCTCGTTGGGCCTGGTAGGCCATCAGGGCGCTAAAGCGATCTGAATAGGTGCGCTTAAGTATTTCGTGAGCTTTGACGTCGAATTTCTGAAGGTCACTCATCGGCAAATAAATACGGCCCCGCAGCGCGTCTTCGCCCACGTCGCGAATGATGTTGGTGAGTTGAAAAGCTTGGCCTAAAGCGTGGGCGTAGCGGGTGGTTTGTTCTTGGGTTTGCCCAAAAATCAGCGCGGCAACTTCCCCCACCACGCCAGCCACGAGATGGCAATAGCGCTGCAGGTTGGGGTAGTCAAGGTAGCGGGTTTGTTCTAAATCCATTTGGCAGCCTTGAATGACGCTTTGCAAATGGTTTTGCGTGATGCCGTAAACCGCGGCGTGGGGCATCAGCGCCCGCATTACGGGGTGGCTAGGTGTACCTGCAAAAGATTTGCCTACTTCGCTGCCCCACCACGCCAGTTTGGTGGCGGCCACACCGGAGTCCACCGCGTCGTCCACCACGTCATCGACCTCACGGCAAAAAGCATAAAAGGCGGTAATCGCTGCCCTGCGCGGAGCGGGAAGAAATAAAAACGCGTAATAAAAACTGCTGCCCGAAGCAGCGGCTTTTTCTTGAACGTATTCTTCGGGCGTCATCAGCGTATTGTCGCTGTATCTGTCATTCGCAAAACCCGCCAAACGATGATTGGCGCATCCCACCAGCGCAAGCGCGGGCGCTGTTTGAAAACCTGGCTTTGTAGGCCCTCTACTTTGTCTAAAACCCGCAGTGCGCCTTGAATCACGAAGCGCAGTTCCCACCCGGCCCGCCCGGGAATACGGTGAACCAATGCGACGGACGACTGCATAAGTTGGCGTGTGGCTTGGCAACTTTGCACGACCAATGCGTTGGCTGCGCTGGTTCCAGCATCAGACGGTAAATTGTCAGATCGCAACTGCAGCGCCTCCATGGCATCTTTAGGAAAGTAACACCGCCCTCGGGGTAAATCGCGGCTGGGGTCTTGTAAAAAGTTGATGAGTTGTAGCGCGGTACAAACACCATCGCTTTGCACCAAAGAAGTTTCGTCGAATATTTGGTACAGGTGCAGTAATAAGCGCCCGACCGGATTGGCCGAGCGGCGGCAGTAATCTCGTAATTCCGCCGTATCGGCATAGCCTTGGGCGTCCCGCGTTTTTTCAACGTCTTGAACAAAAGCGTCTAAAAGGTCATGCAGCAGTTGGACCGGCAATTCGAAATTGTAAAGTGTGTGCGCAAGCGGCCCAAAAATCCAAGCCCAAGGGCCCTCTGGGTTCACCTGGCCTTGGCTTGCCAAGCGCAACGCCTCGCGGTAAGCGGCCAAGTCGCTGAGGCGCTGGGCGGCAGGCGCGTCGCCCTCATCTGCTAAGTCATCCGCGGTTCGGGCAAAGTGGTAGATGGCGGCAATTGGCGAGCGCAAGGCTGGCGGACACAAAAACGAGGCCACCGGGAAATTTTCGGAGTGCGTGATGGCGGGGGCGGGCGATGAAGAAAACTCAGTCATGGTTGAGGATTGTGCCTTGGGAAAATAGCGGGCAAACCCGGTGTTCCCAAAGGGGAATTGGCTTTGGATTGGCAAGCTTTCACTACTAAAGTACACTACTAACCATTCGGTCATTAATTGGTTTTGGCCGTATCTTTTTCTAAAATCCCAACTTTATGTCGTTCCAATCCCTGATTTCAGGCGCAACCTTGTGCGCTGTTGTATTGAGTTTGAGTGCGTGCTCTAAACCCGCCGTCACTGAAGAGCCGGTCCGTGCCGTCAAGGTAATTACCGTGGGCACGGAGGCGATGCAGTCGGGTTCTGAATACGCCGGTGAGGTTCGTGCCCGCGTCGAGTCACGTTTGGGCTTTCGGGTGGGAGGCAAGATCGTTCGCCGCCAAGCAGAGCTGGGGCAGCGTGTCAAAGTAGGTGATGTACTGGCGCAGCTAGACGCGCAGGATTTGAAACTCGCCAGTGAAGCAGCGCGGGCGCAACTCAATGCTGCCAACACCAACCGGGATTTAGCGGCTGCGGACTTCAAACGCTTCAAAGATTTACGCGACCAAAATTTCATTAGCGCGGCGGAGCTAGAGCGGCGCGAGGCCAGCCTCAAAGCGGCCCAGGCCCAAGTCGATCAGGCCCAAGCGCAGTTTTCAGGTCAAGGCAACCAAGCCTCGTATGCTTCCCTTGTGGCAGACACCGCCGGTGTTGTGACCTCGGTAGATGCCGAAGTCGGTCAGGTCGTTGGCGCGGGAACGCCCGTGGTTCGCATTGCCCAAGACGGGCCCCGCGACGTGGTGTTTTCAGTTCCAGAAGACAAAATTTTAAAAATCAAAGTCGGATCCGACGTGTCCATTCGGGCGTGGTCAAACCCCGCCGTGTTCAAAGGTACCGTGCGCGAGGTTGCGGCCAGCGCCGACCCAGTGACCCGCACCTTCAGTGTCAAAGTGACCATGCAAGCAGCAGATGCGTTGCCTTTAGGCGCGACCGTATCTGTGACGCCGCAGTCTTTAGATCGCTCTGGCCCTGCGGTCATCAAGCTACCTACCAGTGCGTTTCACCATGATGGAAAAAATGCAGCGGTTTGGGTGCTTGACCCGACCCTCATGACGGTCAAATTGCAACCTGTCGTGATTGCCACAGCCGATGGCAATGACGTCGTTGTGTCGCAAGGTTTGGTGCCCGGCATGCAAGTGGTTGCAGCCGGCGTGCACGTGCTCGCACCCGGTCAAAAAGTGACGGTGTACCAAGAAAAACCAGCCGCTGCGAAGTGAGCCAATGATGAACCCGCAAGCTCCGAATTCACAGCAGCCTAAAGAAGCTTTCAACCTATCCAAGTGGGCGCTAGACCACGCAGCGCTCACGCGCTACCTGATGATCGTTTTAATGGTCTTGGGGCTGGCCGCTTACTTCCAACTCGGTCAAGACGAAGACCCGCCGTTTACTTTTCGCTTGATGGTGGTGAAGGCCTATTGGCCTGGGGCTACCGCGCAGCAAATGGCCGAACAGGTGACAGACAAAATTGAGCGAACGCTTCAAGAAGTACCTCACGCAGACAAGATTCGAAGCTTTTCTAAGCCCGGAGAGACGACCATACTTTTTCAGGTGAAAGACTCCACCAAGGCGGGGGACGTCGCCAATATTTGGTACACCGTTCGCAAAAAAATTGGCGACATGCGAGCCACCTTACCCGGTGGTGTGTTGGGGCCGTTTTTTAATGACGAGTTTGGCGACGTCTATGGGGTGATTTACGCCTTGGAAGCGGATGGTTTTTCAAGCGCAGAAGTCAAAGACTTTGCCGACGATATTCGGCAAAAGTTATTGCGGGTAGCCGACGTCAATAAAGTTGAACAATTTGGTGTTCAAGACGAAAAACTTTACATCGAAATTTCGCAAAAACGCCTGTCCCAATTGGGGCTGGATATGAATCAAATATTGGCCCAGCTGGCGCAACAAAATGCGGTTGAAAGCGCAGGGACCTTGCAAACGCCTTTGGATGTTTTGCAGGTGCGGGTTGCGGGACAGTTTGATGCGGTAGAGCAACTTACTGCGATGCCGATTCGCGGCAGTTCTGGCAACCAGTTGCGCTTGGGCGATATTGCAGAAATAAAACGCGGGTTGATCAATCCACCGCAAGTCAAAGTGCATTACCAAGGCAAACCTGTAGTGGCATTGGGTATTTCTATGGCCAAGGGGGGCGATATTTTGGCTTTGGGGAAGTCGCTCAAAGACAAAGTGAAATCCATCAATGCCGAATTGCCTGCGGGTTTGCGTTTGGTTGAAGTGCAAGACCAGCCGACGGCGGTATCCAAATCTGTGAATGAATTTGTAAGCGTGTTGATAGAGGCGATCGTGATTGTGTTGGGTGTGAGTTTTGTGGCGCTGGGCCTGCACCGCCGCCCTGGCGTTCATCCGTGGTACCTGCGCTATTACGTTGATATGCGCCCGGGCTTGGTTGTCGGTATCACCATTCCGCTGGTCTTGGCAGTCACGTTTTTGGGCATGTATTACTGGGGCATAGGCCTGCACAAAATTTCCCTGGGCTCGTTGATTATTGCCTTGGGCTTGCTGGTTGATGACGCGATCATCGCGGTGGAGATGATGGTGCGCAAAATGGAGGAAGGCTACGACAAAGTGCGTGCGGCAACCTTTGCCTATGAAATTACCGCAATGCCCATGCTGACCGGAACCTTGATTACGGCTGTGGGATTCTTGCCTATTGGCATCGCCCAATCGACCGTCGGGGAATACACCTTTGCCATTTTTGGCGTCACGGTATTGGCGTTGGTATTGAGCTGGTTGGTGTCGGTCTATTTCGTTCCCTACCTGGGAACGTTGCTGCTAAAAGTCAAGCCCCACCAGGCTGGCGAGGCCAGCGAGGAATTGTTTGATACGCCTTTCTACAACACCTTTCGCAAGGCTGTGAACTGGTGTGTCTTACACCGTTGGATCACCATCAGCATCATGATTGCGACCTTTGGTTTGGGTATTTTGGGTATGGGCAAAGTGCAGCAGCAGTTTTTCCCTGACTCAAGCCGCCCGGAGGTCTTGCTGGATGTTTGGTACCCCGAGGGAACCGCATTTGCGGCCAACGAAGCCACCACGCAGCGCATCGAGGCGCGATTGATGCAAGAGGCAGGCGTTGAAAGTGTGTCAACGTGGATCGGCTCCGGAGTCCCACGTTTTTACTTGCCGCTCGACTCCATTTTTCCCCAGTCCAATGTGTCGCAACTCATTATTTTGCCGAAAGATTTGAAGCGCCGCGAGTCTTTGCGTATTGGCCTGCCCGCTTTGATGGCCCAAGAATTTCCTGAAGTACGCGCCCGCGTGAAAATTTTGCCTAACGGGCCGCCGATTGCTTACCCCGTTCAGTTTCGGGTGATGGGGGACAACCCGGACGTGCTGCGCTTACGCGCAAATGAGGTGAAAGAAATTTTGCGAGCTAACTCGAACATGCGCGGGGTTAACGACAACTGGAACGAACCGGTCAAAGTCTTGCGTTTAGAGGTGGATCAAAGCAAGGCGCGGGCCTTAGGTGTCACCAGTCAATCGATTGCCCAAGCGGCTAAAACGCTGCTTTCTGGTAGCACAGTGGGGCAATTTCGGGAAGGTGACAAGCTCATTGATATCGTTTTGCGTCAACCGCAATATGAGCGCAATGCGATTACTGATATCGGCAACGCCTATTTGCCAACCGCCAGCGGAAAATCCATTCCCTTAACGCAGATTGCCAAACCCACGTTTGCTTGGGAGCCCGGCGTTTTGTGGCGTGATGGACGGGATTACGCAATCACTGTCCAAGGCGACATCATTGAAGGCCTCCAAGGCGCAACCGTGACCGCTGAGCTTTTGCCGAGCCTGCGCGCTTTAGAAAAGCGCTGGAAAACTCAAGGCGATAGTGCCTACCGCATTGAGGTGGCAGGCGCAGTAGAAGAAAGTAGCAAGGGATCAAGCTCGATCGCCGCTGGTATTCCCATCATGTTGTTTATTACCTTTACGCTTTTGATGCTGCAACTGCACAGCTTTAGCCGTGCCATGCTGGTATTTTTGACGGGCCCATTGGGAATTGCAGGCGTGGCAGCGGCGTTGCTTGCCTCTGGTCGGCCTTTTGGATTTGTTGCGCTCTTGGGCGTGATTGCCTTGATGGGAATGATTCAGCGCAACTCAGTGATTTTGATTGACCAAATTGAGCAAGACCGCGCCAATGGGGTGCCCGCTTGGGACGCCATTGTGGAGTCTGCGGTGCGTCGTTTGCGGCCTATTGTGTTGACAGCGGCGGCTGCGGTATTGGCGATGATCCCACTGTCGCGTTCGGTTTTCTGGGGCCCGATGGCCATTGCCATCATGGGCGGCCTGATTGTGGCCACGGTTTTGACTTTGCTGGCGCTCCCTGCAATGTACGCAGCCTGGTTCAAGGTGCGTCGCGAGCCTCCAGTCAACGCCTTACCAACGCAGGTTAAAATCGCGGATTGACCTATTTCAAACGATCTGCTGTAGAAAACTGCGCCTTGGTGCGATGTCAACAGCGGGTTGGTGAATTTTTAGCGCGGGTGGCGAAATTGGTAGACGCACCAGGTTTAGGTCCTGACGGTAGCAATACTGTGGGGGTTCGAGTCCCCCCCCGCGCACCACCCATTTGAGTAGTATTTGAAAACTTCGGGGTAGCCGGTAGCCATTGGTGGGCTAGTCGCTGCCCCTATTATTTAGGAGCATCCCATGACCGTGATCGTTGAAACTTTGGAAAAACTAGAACGCAAAATCACATTGAACTTGCCGGTTGGCACGATTCAATCCGAAGTAGAAACCCGTCTTCGTAAGCTGGCCCGCACTGTCAAGATGGACGGCTTTCGTCCCGGTAAAGTGCCCATGAACGTGGTGACACAGCGCTACGGTTACTCCGTGCATTATGAAGTGATGAACGACAAAGTGGGCGAGGCTTTTGCAGCGGCTACCACCCAAGCTAAATTACGCGTTGCAGGTCAACCAAAAATCACAGAAGCCACAGGCGCGGAAGAAGGCCAAATGGCTTTTGACGCTATTTTTGAAGTGTTCCCCGAAGTCAAAATTGGTGATTTAACGACGGCTGAAGTGGAGAAAATCAACGCTGAAGTCTCCGACGCAGCGATCGATAAAACCATCGACATTTTGCGCAAACAACGCCGCACCTTTTCACAGCGTCCCCATGACGCAGCGGCCCAAGACACTGACCGTGTGACGGTTGATTTCGAAGGAAAAATGGACGGCGAAGTGTTCGAAGGTGGAAAAGCCGAAGACTTCCAGTTCATCCTGGGTGACGGCCAAATGCTCAAAGAGTTTGAAGAAGCGACCCGCGGCATGAAGTTTGGCGAAAGCAAAACGTTCCCCTTGGCGTTCCCCGCCGAATACCATGGAAAAGATGTGGCCGGTAAAACGGCTGACTTCATGGTTACCTTAAAGAAAGTTGAAGCGGCGCATTTGCCTGAAGTCGATGATGCTTTGGCAAAGGCCTTGGGAATTGCTGCCGCTAACGTGGACGGCCTTCGCGCAGACATTCGCAAAAACTTAGAGCGTGAAGTGAAGTCGCGCTTACAAGGCCGAAATAAGCAAGCTGTGATGGATGCCTTGGTTTCTAAATCTGAGCTTGACTTGCCTAAAGCCAGCGTTCAGTCTGAAGTCGACCGCCTGATCGAAGGTGCGCGTGCAGACCTCAAGCAGCGCGGGATCAAAGATGCTGATAAAGCGCCTATTCCTGCTGAAATGTTCACCCCCCAAGCAGAGCGCCGGGTGCGCTTAGGTTTGGTGGTGGCAGAGTTGGTCAAGGCCAATACCCTTCACGCCAACCATGATCAAATCAAAGCCCATATCGACGAACTCGCAGCGAGTTACGAAAAGCCAGCCGATGTTGTGCGTTGGTACTACGGCGACAACCGCCGCATGGCCGAGGTGGAAGCGGTCGTGATTGAAAACAACGTGACCGAGTTTGTCCTGTCCAAGGCCAAGGTTTCTGAAAAACAAGTCACATTTGACGAGTTGATGGGGCAGAATTAAGCCCACTTATTTGGAGAATCTATGAACGTGAAATTTGCAATGCCAAGCGCACAAGAAACCCAAGCCTTAGGCATGGTCCCCATGGTGATCGAGCAATCTGGCCGGGGCGAGCGCTCGTATGACATTTATTCGCGCTTACTCAAAGAACGCGTTATTTTTCTGGTTGGGCCGGTTAACGACCAAACCGCAAATTTAGTCGTCGCCCAGTTGTTGTTTTTAGAAAGTGAAAATCCGGATAAGGATATT
>CAMDAN010000056.1 GCA_945888535.1 Bordetella parapertussis | reverse complement strand
AACGCGCCACTTCGTCGGCGGCGTGGGTGACGTAAAGCATGGGAATTTTGATCTCGTCGCGCAAACGCTCGAGCCAAGGCAGGATGTCTTGTCGCCGCGCATGGTCAAGAGAGGCCAGGGGTTCATCAAGGAGCAGCAAGCGCGGTTGGAGCGCAAGCGCTCGCGCAATCGCCACCCGCTGGCGCTCACCGCCGGAGAGTTGATGGGTGCGGCGTTGAAGTAAATCCTGAAGCCCAAGCAGCGCAATCGCTTCGTCAAGAGAAGCAGGGTTCAGGCCTTTGCCTTCGCGGCGAACGCCAAAGCGAAGGTTGTCGTGAACGTTCAAGTGGTCAAAGAGACTGGACTCTTGAAAAACATAACCCAAAGGCCTGCGCCATGGGGGTAAGAAAACACCGTTGGCGTGGTCTTGCCAAACAGAATCACCAATCTGTAACCGAGCCGATGGGGCTTTTTCTAACCCTGCCACACAACGCAGCACCGTGGTTTTTCCAGAGCCTGAAGCGCCATACAGAACCGTAATACCCTGGGCTGGGAGAGTGAGGTTCACGTCCAACGCGAAGTCTTGTCTCGCAAGTTTGAGCTGAATTTGAATGTCGCTCATAACCCGATGCGCATGTTGCGTCTTTGCAGCCGCCCAGCAGCGAGCAAAACGACAAATGAAAACACCAACATGCCGCCCGCAAGCCAATGGGCCTGGGCGTACTCCATGGCTTCGACGTGGCCATAAATTTGGGTCGACACCACGCGGGTTTGGCCGGGGATGTTGCCCCCGAGCATCATCACCACACCAAATTCACCGACGGTGTGGGCAAACGTCAAAATGGCGGCGGTCACAAAACCGGGCCTTGCTAAGGGGAGTGCGACGCTAAAAAACGCATCGATAGGCCGGGCGCGAAGGGTTGCGGCGACTTCCATGGGTCGCGTTCCGATAGTTTCAAAGGCGTATTGAAGGGGTTGAACCGCAAAAGGCAGCGAATAAATCAACGACCCCAAAAGCAGCCCGCCAAATGTAAAAGGCAAACTTCCCCAGCCGAGCCATTGGGTGAGTTGGCCAGCGGGTCCGTTGGGACCTAAAGCCACCAAAAGATAAAACCCCAAAACGGTAGGCGGAAGCACCAAGGGCAGGGCGACGATGGCGTTGATCGGTGTGCGCCAAGGCGATGTGGTTCGGGCCAACCACCATGCCATCGGGGTTGCCAAAACCAAGAGCACAACCGTCGTCAGGCTGGCAAGTTTTAAGGTCAGCCAAACGGCGCTGAGATCATCGGAACTTAAGACCATACTTCTTTTAGAACCCGTAACCAAAAGAACGAATCACGGCACGCGCTTTTTCAGTTTTTAAGTAAGCCATAAGGGCCGTGGCGGCTTTATTGTCTTTGCCATTTTTCAAGATAACCGCGTCTTGTCTGAGCGCTTGGTACAAATGCGGCGGAACCAGCCAGGCGGAGCCTTCGGTGATGCGGTCGTTAGACATCACTTGTGACAAAGCGACAAAGCCCAATTGCGCGTTGCCTGATGCGACAAATTGGTAGGCTTGGCCAATGCTTTCGCCTTGAACCAATCGGGGCTGTAGCTTGGTGAGTAAGCCCAAGGCTTGGAGCGTCTCAATCGCTGCGGCGCCATACGGTGCCAATTTGGGGTCTGCTATGGCGAGGTGGGAAAAGTAGCCTTTGCGAAGTACGTCGCCTTGCGCATCAACGAATCCGGCTTGTTTGCTCCACAAAACTAGCTTCCCAACGGCGAAGGTAAAGCGGGTATGGGGTGTTACTGCGTTGTCTTTTTCAAGTCGAAGCGGTGTTTCGTCGTCCCCTGAAAGCAAAACATGAAAGGGAGCGCCGTTTTTGATTTGGGCGTAAAACTTACCTGTGGACCCCATGGACAAGGTCGCGGTGTGGCCTGTATCTTGGGTAAATAAGACCGCAATTTTCTGCATAGGGGTAGCGAAGTTGGCCGCTACTGCCACGCTGACTTCTTCTGCGTGGGCTGCTAAGGAGCCCAGTGCAAGAAGAAGGCAGCCCAGTATTTTTATATCAGTCTTTCTCGCCACCAAAGATGCCTAACAAAGCCAGCAGGCTTTGAAAGACATTGATGATGTCCAAGTAAAGGGCCAAAGTGGCAGAGATGTAGTTGGTTTCGCCGCCATCCAAAATTTGCTTGATGTCGTAAAGCATGTAGGCGCTGAAAATCCCAATCGCTGCCATGGATAGGGCCATCATGCCGGCACTGGAGCCCACAAACACATTGATGATGCCGCCTACCATTAAAACAACGGCTCCGACAAATAACCATTTGCCCATGCCTGAGAGATCGCGCTTAATGACGGTTGCCAAGCTGGCCATGACAAAAAACACGCCAGCGGTTCCGGCGAAAGCGGTCATGATCAGGTCCGGCCCATTTTTAAACCCGAGGATGGCGCCGATCATGCGCGAGAGCATCAGGCCCATAAAGAAGGTAAAACCAAGCAGCACAGGGACCCCAGCCGCAGAATTCTTGGTTTTTTGAATGGCGTAAATAAAGCCAACCGCAATTGCCAAGAAAAGTACGATGCCTAAGCCACCGCTGAAAATTTGTCCAAGTCCGGTAGCTACGCCCATCCAAGCGCCCAGCACAGTTGGCACCATCGTCAGAGCTAAGAGCAGATAAGTATTACGCAATACTTTGTTGCGTTCTTGGGCGGAAATTCCGTAGCCAATGCCTTGGTCTAGTGTGTTTACGTTGTCGGTCATAGTCAAACTCCTTGAAAACCTAGGAAGTAGGTGAAGTAATTTTAGGCAGTTTCAAGGTAAATACCAAGCAAGAACATCGCATTGCCCCGATTATTTTCAGGGGTGTTGTTCGTAATTAAGCCTAAAACAAGCCATGTTGAACAGGTATGCTCACATCTTTTAACCCTTACTGCCCCATTTGTATGAAAAACAAAACCATTCTCGAGCTCGCCGATATCAAGACTATTGCCGCTGCAGCGGAAGCCGAAGCCATTAAACACGGTTGGGCCGTGAGTATTGCCATCGTCGATGACGGCGGCAATATGCTTTGGTTTCAACGCTTAGACGGCGCAGCCCCAATTTCAGCGTTGATTGCCCCGGCAAAAGCGCGTACTTCGGCCATGGGTCGGCGCGAGAGCAAAGTGTACGAAGACATGATCAATGGCGGACGGGCGTCATTTTTGAGCGCTCCTACTTTAGACGGCATGCTCGAAGGCGGTGTCCCCATCATGAAAGACGGCCATTGTTTAGGCGCAGTGGGGGTGAGCGGCGTGAAGTCCAACGAAGATGCTCAGATCGCAAAAGCCGGACTGGCGGCTATCGGCCTGTAAAACAAGGCGACTTCCCACCCCAATCAATAGGCCAATCGCTCGGGGTGGAGTTCTTGCAGGATCGTGGTGGCGATTTCTTCGATGGATTTGGTGGTCGTCGAAAGCCACCGAATTCCTGCCCTGCGCATCATGCTTTCTGCCTCAGAGACTTCAAAACGGCAGTTTTCTATTGATGCATATTTAGAGTTGGGTCGGCGCTCGTTTCGAATTTCGCTTAATCGCTCGGGTTGAATACTGAGACCAAAAATCTTGCTCTTGTGGGGTAGCAAGGCTGGCGGGAGTTGGCGGCGATCAAAGTCCTCGGGGATTAACGGGTAGTTAGACGCCTTCAACCCATATTGCATGGCCAAATAAAGGGAGGTCGGTGTCTTACCGCTGCGGCTGATCCCGACCAAAATCACATCGGATTGCTCTAAGTCGCGGTTGCTTTGCCCGTCGTCATGGGCCAGTGAGAAATTAATGGCTTCAATACGGTCGTGGTATTCCTTGCTTTTACTGGCATCGCTGAACCGTCCCACACGGTGGTTGGATTTCAGGTTGAGCTCTTGCTCTAAAGGGTGAACAAACATGCCAAACATGTCCAAGAGCATGCCTTGGCAACCTTCTTGAATCACTTTCAAAATTTCCATATTCACCAGTGTCGTAAAAACGATGGGTTTGTTGCCGTCCACAACGCCTGCGTGGTTGATCTGTCGAACAGCTTGGTGCGCTTTGTCTGCGGTATCAATAAAAGGCAGGCGAACATGCCGTGCCTTGGTTTCAAACTGGGCCAAGATGGCATTGCCAAAAGTTTCAGCAGTAATGCCAGTTCCGTCGGAGACAAAAAATACGGTGCGATTGGGCATAGGGGTTGGCTTAGAAATAGATGCGTTGAGGCCTGAATTGTGCACCCATGGCAAATCCCATGAGCGAGGGGATCATCCCCCTACAATGACCTTCATTTTTCGCGGTTTTTGAATGGCGTCGCTGTGTAAAGCAACAAACACAAAGGCAGCGCGCTACTCGCAACCGCCAGGGTTTTTAACTTTGGAGTCTTTATGTCTAATCTATTCGGTCCGACCGATGTAGTGGTTCCCTTTGAACTTTTGCGGATGACCGATGTCGAATCGGTCGGTGGAAAAAATGCCAGCTTAGGAGAAATGATTTCTCAACTACCGCAAGGCGTTAAGGTTCCCACAGGGTTTGCCACCACAGCCCATGCCTTTCGAGAGTTTTTAAAACATGAGGACTTGAGCGGTCGCATCAACACCCGCTTGGCTAAGCTCGATGTAGAAGACGTGCGGGCCTTGGCTTTAGCCGGAGCCGAAATTCGCGCGATGGTAGAGGCGCAGCCCTTCCCTCAAGCTTTGGAAGAAGGGATTCGTCGGGAATTTAAAGTCTTGCAGTCTGGTAACCCCGAGGTGTCTTTTGCGGTTCGCTCATCAGCAACAGCTGAAGATTTGCCTGACGCTTCGTTCGCTGGTCAGCAAGAAACGTTTTTGAATGTGGTCGGCATCGAAGACATTTTGCACAAAATTCGAGAAGTCTTTGCTTCGCTTTACAACGACCGCGCTATCAGTTATCGCGTTCACAAAGGCTTTGCCCACGAGCATGTGGCTTTGAGCGCGGGAATTCAGCGCATGGTGCGCTCTGATTTGGGTGCGGCGGGCGTGATGTTCACGATTGATACCGAGTCCGGTTTTTCAGACGTAGTTTTTATTACATCGAGTTATGGCCTAGGCGAAACAGTGGTTCAAGGCGCCGTTAACCCGGATGAGTTCTATGTACACAAGCCCATGCTTCGCGCGGGCAAGCGGGCGGTGATTCGCCGCAGTCTTGGCTCAAAGCTTTTACAGATGGAGTTCACAAGCCAAGAAGAGCAAGCCGCAGGCGCGAAGCTCGTGAAAACCACCGACGTGCCTACGGAACTTCGCAACCGTTATTCGTTAACAGACACAGATGTTGAACAACTTGCGCACTACGCTTTGGTGATCGAAGACCATTACGGCCGTCCCATGGATATTGAGTGGGGGAAAGACGGCATCGACGGCGAGCTCTATATCTTGCAAGCCCGGCCAGAAACGGTCAAAAGCCAAGCGGGTAATTCCGTAGAGTACCGCTACAAACTCAAAGGCAAGGGTGCGGTCATCGTGGATGGCCGAGCGATCGGGCAAAAAATTGGCACCGGACCAGTGCGCATCGTTCACAACATCAGCGAGATGGACACCGTCCAAGCGGGCGATGTTTTGGTAACAGATATGACCGACCCCAATTGGGAACCGGTGATGAAACGTGCCTCCGCGATTGTGACCAACCGAGGCGGCCGCACTTGCCACGCGGCCATCATTGCTCGTGAATTAGGGATTCCAGCTGTCGTCGGTTGTGGTCACGCCACGGATGTTCTTAAAAACGGAATGTTGGTGACTGTGAGCTGCGCTGAAGGCGATACGGGCTTTATTTATGACGGCCTGTTAGAGACGGAAATATCGGAAGTGCAACGGGGTGAGATGCCAGAGATTCCCGTCAAAATCATGATGAATGTGGGCAATCCGCAATTGGCATTTGATTTTTGCCAACTTCCTAATTCGGGCGTCGGCTTAGCGCGTTTGGAGTTCATCATCAATAACAACATTGGTGTTCACCCCAAAGCAATCTTGGACTACCCCAACGTCGATGCCGATTTAAAAAAGGCGGTGGAATCCGTGGCCCGTGGGCACGCATCGCCCCGGGCGTTTTATGTGGACCGTGTTGCTGAAGGCGTTGCAACCATTGCGGCTGCCTTTTGGCCTAAGCCAGTGATCGTGCGCTTGTCAGACTTTAAATCGAATGAATACCGCAAACTCATTGGTGGCAGCCGCTATGAACCCGAAGAAGAAAATCCGATGCTCGGATTTCGTGGTGCTGCGCGGTATGTCAGCGCTGAATTTGGCGAAGCCTTTGCAATGGAGTGTGAAGCCATCAAACGCGTTCGCAATGACATGGGGCTGGCCAATGTTCAGGTCATGGTGCCTTTTGTTCGAACCTTGGGTCAAGCGAAGAAAGTCACCGAGTTATTGGCTCGCCACGGTTTAGAGCGCGGAAAAGACGATTTGAAGCTCATCATGATGTGCGAGATTCCGAGCAATGCGATTTTGGCAAACGAGTTTTTAGAATACTTTGACGGGTTTTCGATTGGCTCCAACGACTTAACGCAATTGACGCTCGGGCTAGACCGCGATTCGGGCTTGGAGCTGCTTGCCCATGACTTTGATGAACGCGACCCTGCAGTGAAAGCATTGATCAGCCTTGCGATTCAGGCTTGCAAGGCCCAAGGCAAGTACATCGGCATTTGCGGACAGGGCCCGAGTGACCATCCTGACTTTGCCCAATGGTTGGATGAGCAAGGAATTTCTTCAATCTCGCTCAATCCCGACTCCGTGATTTCCACCTGGCAACAGCTCGCGGCACGATGAAGCTTACGCAAGCCACAACGTCATGGCGGCTGCATGCCGCTTTGTTAACGTTGTGGTTTGCGGTTTCATTTGGCGTAGTGTTCTTCGCCCGTGATTTGCAGATGGTGGTTGCCGGCTGGCCGGTGAGTTTTTGGTTTGCTGCGCAAGGATCCGTTCTGATCTTCATTGCGATTGTTATTGTTTTTGCGTGGCGAAAAAATACCGATTCACCAGAAGTTTGGCAAGTAGATGCCGCCGCATACGATCAATACACCCACCGAATCCACCGTCGCTTTGGCTTGTATGTGGCGTACTTGCTGGTTGCTTTGCTTGTCTTGGCAATTTTGGAGTACTTGGGCGTGCCGCGGGCCTGGATTGCTGGTTCCTTCTTGGTTTTAACGTTGGTCTTGTACGCAGGGGTTGGGGTCTATGGCAGAACAGCCAGCGCCAACGAATATTACGTTGCCGGACGAAGGATTCCTGCGGTGTACAACGGCATGGCGACTGCCGCCGATTGGATGAGTGCCGCATCGTTCATCAGCTTGGCGGGTGGTTTGTATTTGCAGGGCTTCTCTGGAATGGGCAATCAACCCGGCGGCCTGGCCTATGTTCTCGGTTGGACAGGCGGATTTTGCCTGCTGGCGCTTTTGGTGGCGCCTTATTTACGAGAGCTTAATCTTTATACGGTTCCCGATTATTTTGCTTTGCGGTTCGGCGGGCGCTGGCCTCGCATCATTGCGGCTATTGCAGCCGTTCTTTGTTCGTTTACTTATGTTGTCGCTCAAATTTATGGCGTGGGGCTGATCACTTCAAGGCTGACCGGTTTGCATTTTGAGATTGGAATCTTGTTGGGTCTGGGCGGAGTTTTGGTGTGTTCTTTTTTAGGTGGCATGCGGGCTGTCACCTGGACCCAAGTGACGCAATATGTCGTCATCATTTTGGCTTTCTTGATTCCGGTTTCTTGGTTGTCTTATAAGCAAGTGGGTAATCCCATCGCGGCGTGGGCTTACGGACAACAGTTACCAAAAATTACTGCGATTGAACAGCGTCTTCTGAATTCACCGGAAGAAAAAGAAGTAATTGCCATCTATGGTCAAAGAGCCCAAGCCTTAGAGACCAAGCTCATCGATGTTCCATCATCTTTGCAAGCGCAGCGATTGGAGTTACGAAAAAAATTAGAGGAATTAGGAAGCTCCCAAGCCAATGCGGACCGTGTCACAGCGATTCGAAAGGAGTTGGCAGCCTTGCCGAAAGATACCAATTCGGCCCGACAGCTTTGGACACAGCAACTGGAAGAAAACCGGGAGCGTTCAAAACCCATGGGCGGGCTGCCTCAACATACCCAAGCTTTTGCGGGCGATCCCGAGGGTTCGACCGAAGAGCAAAACTTGTTTCAGTCTTCACGTGCGAATTTTTTGGCGCTCATGTTTTGTTTGATGGTGGGAACGGCAGGTTTGCCACATCTGTTGACGCGTTTTTTCACCACTCCCTCTGTCAAACAAGCCCGAACGTCTGTTGCGTGGTCATTGGGGTTTATTGCGCTGTTGTACTTGGCCGCCCCTGCCTTGGCCGTCTTGGTGAAATATGAAGTGTTGGCCCATTTGGTGGGACAACCTTTTGACCAGTTGCCCGCATGGCTGGCCCAATGGTCGCGGGATCCAACTTTGATTTCCTACTCGGATGTGAATGCAGATGGGGTGTTGCAGTTTGCAGAATTAAAGATTAGCGCGGACGTGATCATGCTGGCTACCCCGGAAATTGGGGGCTTGCCCTACGTGGTTTCCGTTTTAGTCGCCGCAGGCGGCTTGGCTGCGGCGCTATCTACTGCCGACGGATTGTTGTTGACTATTGGCAATGCACTGGCACACGATATGTATTTTGATGGCAACAACAACCCCGCTAAATCGATGCGGCGCGTCATGTGGTCTAAATTCGCGCTGCTGGTGGTTGCTTTGCTCGCGGCGTATGCGGCAGCCCAAAGACCAGGCGGCATTTTGTATTTGGTCGCCGCCTCGTTTTCTTTGGCTGGCGCAGCCCTGGTCCCTGCGATGGTCTTAGGAATCTTTTGGCGCGGAGCCACCCACGCGGGCGCAGTCATGGGCATGTTGACGGGCTTGGGCGTGACTTTGTATTACATGGTGATCAACCACGCGATGTTCCGCAGGGCGTTTGAGCTAAGCGGCCACGGCATGTGGTGGGATATTCAGCCTGTGTCGGCAGGTGTTTTCGGTGTGCCAGCGGGGATGGCTGCAACGGTGCTATTTAGCCTGATTACCCAGCGAAAAGCCGACGAGACATAACGATTTAATACCTCTGGGGTCCTCGTAACCCGGCTTAGCCGCCTCAGAGCGGTTTTGAGGCTATAATCATAGGCTTCGCCTTGCTGCACCTCAATTAGACGCTGAGGGCAGCTTTTTCATCCCAAATTCTGGGTAATCCACAAGGAGTATCAATGCGTCATTATGAAATCATTCTCATGATCCACCCGGATCAGAGCGAGCAAGTTCCAGCCATGCTGGAGCGTTACAAGGGCATGATCACCGCTGGCGGTGGAAAAGTGCACCGTGTTGAAGACTGGGGCCGTCGTCAGATGGTTTACATGATCAACAAATTGGCTAAAGCCCATTACCTTTGCGTCAACATCGAAGCCGATCAAGCGGTGATGGCTGAGTTGGAGCATGCGTTCAAATTTAACGACGCTGTTTTGCGCCATCTGACTGTCTTGAAGAAGAAAGCCGAAGCCGGCCCTTCTTCCATGATGAAGACCGTAGAGCGTGAAGACGCACGTAAAACCCAACAGGCTGAATACCAGGCTTAATCGCTTGGTGTAAATCATTTTTTTACCGGGAGTGGATGCTAATTTACTTGTTCTAAGCGCAATGATCGCAGAGGCTGAGGCCCTAAGGTATACGCCCGCTGGAATTCCAGCCCTGAATTTGGTTCTCGAACACGAGTCCGAAGTTTTTGAAATAGGCGCAAAGCGGCAAGTGAAAGCAGTACTGAAAGCGATGGCTTTTGGTGCATTGGCTGAAAGGCTAGTGAAGCAGTCCATTGGCAGCCGCTGGGAATTCAAAGGATTTCTAGCCAACGCCCGCCACGGTAAATCGGTGGTTTTGCATATTCAAGAATTTTCGCAAATTTAATTTTAGGAGGCCCCATGGCCACATTTAAGAAATTTAACAAAGACAAGCGCCCAAAGCGCAATACGCAATCCCTCTTGTTCAAACGCAAGCGTTTTTGCCGCTTCACCGTCACTGGCGTTGAAGAGATTGACTACAAAGACATCGACACCTTGCGTGACTTTATTGCTGAAAACGGCAAGATCATTCCCGCACGTTTGACCGGCACCCGCGCAATTTTCCAGCGCCAACTCAACACCGCTATCAAGCGCGCTCGCTTTTTGGCGTTGCTGCCGTACAGCGATCAACACAAGATCTAAGGAGCACGACCATGCAAATTATTCTTCTCGAAAAGGTCGTTAACCTCGGCAACCTCGGTGAAATCGTCAGGGTGAAAGACGGTTACGCTCGCAATTTCTTAATTCCTTATGGCCGTGCACGCCGTGCGACCGAATCTGCGAAAGCAGAATTCGAAGCCCGTCGCGTCGAACTGGAAAAAGCAGCAGCAGCTAAATTGGCAGAAAGCCAAAAGCTGGGCGAAAAGTTGGCTGGAACCACGATCAAGTTGACCCAAAAAGCAGGCGTCGATGGACGTTTATTTGGCTCAGTGACCAACGCCGATATCGCCCAAGAGTTGGTGAAAGCGGGTTACGAAGTGGCCAAAGCCAATATTCGCATGCCCAACGGACCTCTCAAGGTGGTGGGTGATAGCACGGTCAGCGTGGCTTTGCATACCGACGTCGTGGTGGATATCACCGTTTCTGTCTACGGTGAAACTGCGTAAGCTTTAATCACTTTGGTGATCTGAAAAGCCGCAAGGGCCTGTCCCTCGCGGCTTTTTTATTGCTTTTGACCCCTCCTGAAATAAGTTGACACCTTTTCTCCTCAGAAAGGGCAAGTCAAATGGAATCAGGCATCAAGCGAAGCCAGCGCGATTACACACTGGCTTTTAAACTCAGTGTGGTTGATCAAATAGAAAAAGGCGAATTGACCTATAAAGAGGCGCAGCGACGCTACGGCATTCAGGGTCGCTCTACGGTTTTGGTCTGGCTGCGCAAGCACGGTCAGCAACGTTGGGGCACGATGGCATCATCTGCCTGCATGAACCATCTATCCAATCCAGGTACATCCAAACCATCTACACCCGAGCAACGAATCAAAGAGTTGGAAGTTCAGCTCAAAGATGCGCAGGAGAAGGCACAGCTGTTTGAAGCGGTGCTGGACGTGCTCAAGAAAGATTACGGGGTGCGTGTCGTAAAAAAGCCTTTGGGCAAGTCCTCTCGCAAAAGCTCGTCAAAGGCTTGAGCGTTTGCAGGGCTTGCCGCCACATAGGCATGAGCCGACAGGCGTATTATCAAGGGCTGCACCGCCAAGACGAGGTACGCCAATGCAACGAGCGGGTGATTGAACTGGTTCGCTCCAAGCGGCTGCGACAGCCTCGGCTTGGGACGCGCAAGTTACACCATCTACTAACGGAGCAGTTGGGAGGCGAGGGGCTGAAGGTCGGGCGCGATGCGCTGTTCGCCATCTTGCGCCAGTCACACATGCTCGTAGCTCCCCGGCGGGCGTACCACAAGACCACGGACAGTCACCATCGATTTCGCCGCCACCCGAATCTGCTCAAAGCAGGCAGTGCGCAGGTTCAACCCTACGCAGCTGAGCAAGTCTGGGTGGCTGATATCACCTATTTGCCCACTCACAGTGGATTTGTCTACCTGAGTTTGGTGACCGATGCCTACTCTCGAAAGATCGTAGGACATCACATTCATGACAGCTTGCACACTGAGCAGGTCAGTCAGGCCTTGAAGGCCGCGCTCAAACGTCGTCAAAGCCAGCAGCGACTTATTCACCATTCCGACAGGGGCATTCAGTATTGCTCTGATGCCTATCAGAAGCTTCATCGGGTGCACGGATTGACGTGCTCCATGACCGACGGCTATGACTGCTATCAAAATGCGCTGGCCGAACGCATCAATGGAATTCTTAAGGGGGAGTTTCTGCTGCAGCGCCCCGCTGACCTTGAACAGGCTAGGCGAATGGTCGATGAGTCCGTGTCAATCTACAACTTTGAGCGACCCCATTTCTCTCTACAATTGAAAACGCCCGATGAGGTACATCGGGCGTCTTTGGCTGAAGTCCATCAGCCAGGAAATACTCCATCCACAGGTGTCAACCTATAGTAGGACGGGTCATTTCTTGTACCAGCGCGACTTTCTGTTAACGTTGCGTTTTATCTATCGATGAGCCTTTAGGAAACCCATGTCAGCCGAACTTTCTGCATTGGACAGTCTAGAGCCAGACCGTCAAATTGCGCAGTTGCGCATTCCGCCGCACTCTATTGAAGGTGAATCCAGCGTGCTCGGCGGTTTGCTGTTGGACAACAGCGCTTGGGATCGGGTGGGAGACGTGGTTTTTGACGGTGATTTTTACCGTTATGAGCACCGATTGATCTACTCCGCGATTGGGGCCCTCATTAACGCCAACAAGCCCGCGGATGTCATCACCGTGTTTGAGCACATGCAAAGCCAGGGGCGTGCTGAGGAGGTGGGCGGACTGGCCTACCTGAACTCCTTGGCCCAATACGTCCCAAGTGCAAGCAACATTCGCCGATACGCAGAAATCGTTCGCGACCGCTCCATCCTGCGCAAGTTGGTCAGTGCAAGCGATGAAATTGCAACCAATGCTTTCAACACCAAAGGGCGGCCCGTCTCAGAGATCGTAGATGAGTCAGAGCAAAAGATTTTTAATATTGGCGAACAAGGAAAACGCAACAGCCAAGGGTTTCAAGGAATGGATACCTTGGTCGTTAAGCTCTTAGACCGCGTTCAGGAGATGGCGGACAACCCCAATGATGTGACGGGAGTGCCAACTGGCTTTTATGACCTTGATCGGATGACTGCGGGTTTGCAGGCGGGCGATCTTGTGGTTCTGGCAGCTCGGCCTTCAATGGGTAAAACGGCATTGGCCATCAATATTGCCGAGCATGTGGCGCTGAACGAAGGCCTGCCCGTGGCTGTTTTCTCGATGGAAATGGGTGCGGCGCAATTGGCAGTGCGTATTGTGGGTTCGATTGGCCGAATAGACCAAGGTCACTTAAGAACCGGCAAGCTGACCGACGAAGAATGGCCGAGGTTATCGGAAGCTATCGAAAAATTACGAACGATTTCATTGCACATTGACGAAAGCGCAGGCCTGACCTCTAGCGAGTTACGGGCCAATGCAAGACGGCTGTCTCGACAGTGTGGCCAACTCGGTTTGATTGTTGTGGATTACTTGCAGCTGATGAGCGGCAACAGCAGCGAAGGAGAAAACCGGGCCACGGAGCTCGGTGAAATCTCGCGGGGCTTGAAAATGCTAGCCAAAGAGTTGAAGTGTCCGGTGATTGCCTTGTCGCAGCTCAACCGCAGCGTCGAGCAGCGCCCCGACAAGCGACCGATGATGAGTGACTTGCGTGAATCGGGCGCTATCGAGCAAGATGCAGACATCATCATGTTTATTTACCGCGATGAGTACTACACCAAAGAGGCCTGCAAAGAGCCAGGCGTTGCAGAAATCATCATTGCCAAGCAACGTAACGGCCCCACCGGAACAGTAAAGTTAGCCTTTATGCGCCAAATCACCAAATTTGAGAGCCTGGCGCATGGTGGAGGCGGCGACTACTAAGGCTGACTTAGAGCACTTCGCTCGCAAAATCTGCCAGCCGTGAGCGCTCGCCACGGGCTAGCGTGATGTGGCCGCCATGGGGCCAGCCCTTGAACCGGTCCACTGCAAAGGTCAAGCCTGAGGAGCCTTCAGTGAGGTAGGGCGTGTCGATCTGTGCCAGATTTCCCATGCAGACGATTTTTGTACCTGGCCCGGCCCGGGTAATCAGCGTCTTCATTTGTTTAGGGGTTAAGTTTTGGGCTTCATCGATGATGACGTACTTATTTAAAAAGGTTCGCCCGCGCATGAAGTTCATGCTCTTAATTTTGATGCGGCTGCGAATCAGTTCATTGGTAGCAGCGCGGCCCCATTCGCCTGCGCTGGTATCGGCCTTGCCTAAGACTTCGAGGTTGTCGTCCAATGCGCCCATCCAAGGGCCCATTTTTTCCTCTTCACTCCCAGGTAAAAAGCCAATGTCTTCGCCCACACTGACAGTGGCACGCGTGACGATAATTTCGGTGTAGCGTCGGTCATCCAATACTTGGGTGAGTCCAGAAGCCAGTGCCATCAAGGTTTTTCCGGTTCCCGCCGTACCGGTCAGAGTGACGAAATCGACTTCCGGGTCAGTGAGCAAATTAAGGGCGAAATTTTGTTCCCGATTACGCGCAATCACACCCCACACCGCATTTTTAAGGTGCGTGAAGTCTTTGAGGGTTTTAAGGACGGCAATGTCACCACGGATTTCTGTCACGCGGGCATAGAGGCTAGGTTCACCAGGCGACTCGAAGTAAACAAACTGGTTAATCAACATGTAAGGTACGGAAGGCCCTGCAACCTTGTAAAAGGTGTGTTGTCCTTGCTGCCAGCTTTCTACACTTTGGCCGTGGGTTGCCCAAAAGTCCGTGGGTAGCGCTAGGGCGCCGGAGTAAAGCAAGTCGCCGTCTTCAAGTGCCTTGTCGTTCTGGTAGTCATCGGTTGCCAAGCCTAAAGCTCGCGCTTTGACGCGCATATTGATATCTTTGGAAACTAAAACCACTTCACGAGGAGCAAATTTCTGGCGCAAGGCCTCAACAACTCCAAGAATTTGGTTGTCCGCTTTGCCTTGGGGCAAGCTACTGGGCAGGGAGTAATCCAAAGGCTGCGTTTGGAATAAAAGCTTGCCTTTGGCTTCCCGCTGCCCCGTGCTGTTGAGCATGAAGCCTGCCGTAATGTCGGCCCCCGGTGTTCCAGCGAGCGCATCCAAGGTTCGGCTGGTTTGGCGTGCGTTGCGAGCCACTTCAGTCATTCCCTTTTTGTGGCCATCAAGCTCTTCGAGCACGATCATGGGCAGGAAAATGTCATGTTCTTCAAATCGGAACAAGCACATGGGGTCGTGAAGCAGGACGTTGGTGTCGAGTACAAAAAGTTTGCTAGGTCCCTTGGATTTGGACTTTTTGGAGAGAACAGGGCTGGGGGCAGGGCTTGGAATGGCTCGATCAAAAGACACTGGCTTGTGTGCAGCGGCAATCACCTTCGGGGCGGTCGCCGAGGTCTTTTTCACACTGGACTGCTTAGCGCTTACCACTTGCGCGGGGGGTGTTTTACGCTTTCCGGGCCCTGAAGCGGAAGACTCCATAGCGTTCGAGGATTTACCAAGAAGTCGATCGGCACGTTTTGTCGGGGCAGGAGGAAGTGGCATGGTTTAAAAAGTGAGAAGAGAAGTCAGAAAACCGAGGCTGTAAAAATGGAAAAGCCGCCTTGGGCCAAGGCGGCTTTTATAAGTTGTTTTTTCGAAAACTGGAACAGCATGCAACTATTATGCATGAGCCGTGTGACTCAATTAAGTGGCTTTTTTAAGCGCCTTAACTGCTTTGAGAACATCATCAACGTGCCCCAATACCTTCAGGCCGCGCCATTCTTCTTTAAGAACGCCATCTGGGCCAACCAAGAACGTGCTGCGCTCAATTCCTTTGACCTTTTTGCCGTACATGATTTTATTTTTGACTACGCCAAACATGTGACACATTTTTTCTTCGGTGTCGGCAATGAGTTCAAACGGAAGTTCTAACTTTGCTTTGAATTCGTCGTGGGACTTCATGTTGTCGCGGGAAACGCCGAAAACATGGGCACCGGCCTTTACAAAATCTTTGTAACGGTCACGAAACTGCATCGCTTCTGTAGTGCAGCCC
>CAMDAN010000055.1 GCA_945888535.1 Bordetella parapertussis | reverse complement strand
CAGCCAAGTTGAACGGCTGCATTTTTTAAGAACGTTGCCGCTGCGGGTTCGAGTTGCACGTAGCGGTCGATGTCTGCACCTTGCAGGACGTGGTTGGCTTGGTTCTGACGGGCAAGCGCACGATCTCGCGCTTGGGCGCAACGCATACGAATCGCTTGCGTGGATTCACCTGGCGCCGATCCAAGTAGCTCGTGGGCTGCCAGCGCTGGCACTTCTACATGCAAGTCAATGCGGTCCATTAAAGGCCCGCTGAGTTTGCCTTGGTAACGGCTGACTTGGTCGGGCGTGCAGCGGCAGGGCCGCGCGACCTTGCTCGCTCCGAGGTAACCGCAAGGGCAGGGGTTCATGGCTGCGATCAGTTGAAAGCGGGCGGGAAACTCCGCTCGGCGGGCGGCGCGGGCAATGGTGATGGTGCCGGTTTCAAGCGGTTCGCGCAAGGCCTCTAAAGCGGCGCGGGGGAACTCCGGTAACTCGTCTAAAAAGAGAACGCCATGGTGAGCCAAAGATATTTCTCCCGGCCGAGGCGGTGAGCCTCCGCCGACCAAGGCGACCGCGCTAGCGGAGTGGTGCGGGCTGCAGGTGGGGCGCTGGCCCCAACGCGCAATATCAAAGCGACCACTCAAGCTTCCAATCGCAGCGCTTTGCAAAGCTTCGTCCGTATTCATATCGGGCAGCAGCCCCGCAAAGCGGTGCGCCAACATCGACTTGCCTGATCCGGGCGGCCCGGTCAAAAGCAAACTGTGTCCGCCTGCGGCAGAAATTTCCAAAGCCCGCTTAGCTGCCAACTGTCCTTTGACATCGGCCATATCGGGTTGGGCAGCGAGAAATCGCGGGGGCAAGGCGCTTACCCTCTGCCAGCCTTCGTCATTTAAGTGTTCGTCTTGAACGGCGTTTAAATTGGAAGCTGCGGCTGGGGCAAAGTGGCGCACAACGTCAAGCAGGTGAACTGCACGGTACACCTGCGAATCAGGCACCAAGGCCGCCTCTTCGGCGCTGCCCGGAGGCAAGACCAAGCGCGTTGCGACTTTGGCAGTGTGTAAGGCCAAAGCCATCGCTAATGCGCCGCGAACCGGTCGTAAAGCCCCAGACAGAGACAATTCCCCAGCGAACTCGTAATCGGCAAGCCGTGCGCCATCAATTTGACCGCTGGCCGCCAAAATTCCCAAAGCAATGGGTAAATCTAACCGTCCGGAGTCTTTAGGTAAATCCGCCGGGGCCAAATTAACGGTAATCCGTTGGTTGTGAGGAAACTCTAGCCCCGAGTTTTGAATCGCACAGCGCACCCTTTCTCGCGCCTCTTTTACCTCCACATCGGCCAAACCCACCAGCGTGAAACTGGGAAGGCCGTTGGCCAGATGCACCTCCACAGTCACCTGCGCCGCCTCTAAACCGAGCAAGGCACGGCCCTGCACTAAAGATAAACCCATGACTTCGACTCCCTTAACTGTGCGCGATTTGGGTGCGCCCCATCAGTAAAAAAAGCACCAAGGCGGTGCGTACTGTGGTTTTTTACAGTGATGCTACTGCAATTAGGCGGGCTTGGCTAGCCGCGTGGTGGTGCATTAACGAAAAAAACGCGATTTCTAGCTTGGCACGGCTTCTGCTAACTCAAGTTATCTCCCGACCCCGTGGAGAAGCAGGTTTGTTTTCGGATGGACCTGCCATCAACTCTTTTGAAGCTGAGGTGAACACATGAAATTAGTTACGGCCATCATTAAACCGTTCAAGCTTGACGAGGTGCGTGAAGCCCTTTCTGGCATGGGCGTTCAAGGCATCACGGTGACCGAGGTAAAAGGCTTTGGTCGCCAAAAGGGACACACCGAGTTGTACCGCGGGGCGGAATATGTGGTTGATTTTTTACCCAAGGTCAAGATCGAAGCGGCGATTGACGCGGCCCTTTTGGACCGTGTGATTGAAGCCATCGAAGGCGCAGCCCGCACCGGCAAGATCGGTGACGGCAAGATTTTTGTGTACGACTTAGAACAAGTTGTGCGTATCCGCACCGGTGAAACCGGCAAAGAAGCGCTTTAAAGCCACGCCACTGAAAAAGGAATCATCATGAAAAAAATACTGGTATCTCTGGCCTTGGGCTTGGGTCTTTTAACCGCTGGCACCTTTGCAATGGCCCAAACCGAAGCGCCCGCAACAGCGGCCTCGGAAGCAAAAGCCGCAGCCCCTGCGCCTGCAGCAGCCGTCGTAGCGGCAGACACTGCAGCTCCTGCAGCACCCGCGCTCAGTCCCAAGAAGGGCGACACCGCTTGGATGATGGTCTCCACCATCCTCGTGATATTGATGACCGTTCCCGGGTTGGCCCTCTTTTACGGCGGCTTGGTTCGAAGCAAAAATATGCTCTCGGTACTTATGCAGGTCATGGTGACCTTCTCCCTGATTGTGGTGTTGTGGTTTATCTACGGATACAGCCTGGCCTTCACCGAAGGCAACGCATTCTTCGGAGGTTGGGACCGCTTGTTTATGGCTGGTGTGTGGGATAACGCAGCAGGCACGTTTGCCAACGCGGCTACTTTTAGTAAAGGCGTAGTGATTCCTGAAATTATTTTTGCGGCATTCCAAGCTACGTTCGCCGGTATCACCTGCGCCTTGATTGTTGGCGCGTTTGCTGAGCGCATGAAGTTCTCCGCCATGCTAGCTTTTATGGTCTTGTGGTTTACTTTTAGCTACGCGCCGATCGCGCACATGGTGTGGTTCTGGATGGGCCCTGACGCTTACACCGGTAAAGAAGTGGTTGACGCGATGAACGCCAAAGCCGGTTACCTGTGGCAGTCTGGTGCGCTGGACTTTGCTGGCGGCACCGTGGTGCACATCAACGCAGCGGTTGCAGGTTTGGTCGGTGCGTACATGGTTGGTAAGCGCATCGGTTACGGCAAAGAAGCCATGGCCCCCCACAGTTTGACATTGACTATGGTCGGCGCATCCCTCTTGTGGGTGGGCTGGTTCGGTTTCAACGCGGGCTCGGCTTTAGAAGCGAATGGCTTTGCTGCGCTGGCTTTCATCAACACCTTTGGCGCAACGGCAGCGGCCGTTTTGGCTTGGTGCTTGGGTGAGGCGATGATGCGCGGAAAAGCATCCATGCTCGGAGCGGCTTCTGGCGCGGTGGCGGGCTTGGTGGCGATTACGCCCGCTGCGGGTAACGTCGGTATCGGCGGCGCGTTGGTGATTGGTTTCATCTCAGGCTTTGCCGGACTGTGGGGCGTAAACGGCCTGAAGAAATTGCTAGGCGCAGATGACACCTTAGATGTTTTTGGCGTACACGGCGTGTGCGGAATTGTGGGCGCCTTGTTGACCGGCGTATTTAACTCCCCCAGCTTAGGCGGCCCAGGCTTTGTTGCGGATTGGGTGACTGCAACCGGCATCGCTGCCGCAGACTACTCGATCGCTTCGCAACTCTGGATTCAAGCCAAAGCCGTGTTTACGACCGTGATCTGGTCAGGCGTGGTGTCTATCATCGCCTTCAAGCTGGTGGATCTGACGATCGGCCTGCGTGTCAGTGAAGAAGACGAACGCGAAGGTTTAGACATTACTTCGCACGGCGAGACCGCTTACAGCCGCTGAGCTGGTTTTAAATCGAGCCCCACGCAGCTTCGGTTGTGTGGGGCTTTTTCTATTTCCCGCCACAATAGTGACTTGACCTAACCCCAAGCGCTTAATGCCAAAGACCCGCATGCCCAGCTCCCCTTCCTGGACTCTTTTAGATGCAACGCCCTGCGAACTCGGCGAATCGCCGTTTTGGCATCCGCAAGAGCAGCGACTGTATTGGGTGGATATTCCTGGGAAACAGATTTTGCGAACTAACAGCGGCGGAGTAGAGCGTTGGGATGTACCTTCGGAGCCCGGTTGTATTGCACCCGCGCTGGGTGGTGGTTGGGTGATGGCTTTGCGCCATGGGGTGTTTCGTGCGCGGCAATGGGGCGGCGCTTTGGAACTGGTGACCACGCTGCCTTACGACACGAAGACGGTTCGGGCCAATGACGGGAAGTGCGATGCCTTGGGGCGCTTTTGGGTTGGTACGATTGACGAGACCAAGAAGGCGCAGTCTGCGGCCTTGTTTAGCATTGACGCCCGCCACAGCGGGGCAGCGCTTGTAAAAACCCAAGCAGAGCAGGCCTTGACTGCCAACGGCTTAGCGTGGAGTTTGAGTGGGGAGACGATGTATTGGGCCGACACCCCCAAACACCTGGTTCACGCGTGGGACTTTGATGTGCAAAGCAACACCTTGACTGCGCTCCGAACCCACCTGCAGTTTGCCCCTAAGCCCGCTGATTGGCGCTTTACGGATTCAAGTTACAAAGGCCGGCCCGATGGGGCAGCGGTGGACGCCCAAGGAAATTATTGGGTGGCGATGTTTGAAGGGGCGCGGGTGTGCCAGTTTGCGCCCGATGGCACGCTGATGGCTGAAATTAAAACGCCCGCCCAGTGCCCCACGATGCCTTGCTTTGGCGGTGCAGATCTCAAAACTTTGTTTATCACCACGGCCCGCCACGGCCGCAGTGAGGCGGAGTTGGCGCACTTCCCGAACTCAGGTTGTGTGTTTTCCTTGCCAGTGGAAGTGCCGGGGCTGGCGGTTAATTTCTTTGACGATGGGGCCTAAAACTAAGTCTTGGAACCGCGCTTAGCCAAGATTTCAACCAAAGTGCGTTCAAAAAATTCACGCGGGGACAGCAGTCTGAGCCTTTACCATTAGCCGGATGTCATTTATTACCCCTGCGACTGAAAGTCCCTATGACGCTGCCACTGCGCGCTTGGCTGAACGCGTTCGCGCCGCCTTTCACCAGCCCCCGGGCCAGCGCACCCTTTTGCGGGTTCGCGGCGGGGGGAGCAAAGATTTTTATGGCTCCAACCTCGACGGCGAAGTTTTAAGTACGCAAGAGCTTCAAGGCATCGTGAGTTATGAGCCATCGGAGTTGGTTGTGACGGTTCGGGCGGGAACGCCCTTGGCGGAGTTAGAAGCGGTCTTGCTTGAAAAATACCAGTGCCTGCCGTTTGAGCCGCCTCACTTCGATGAAGGAAAGAAGAGGCAAGCGACGCAAGCCACGGTGGGCGGCATGGTCGCGGCTGGGCTGAGCGGACCGTCGCGGGCCACGGCGGGGGCTGTGAAAGATTTTGTCTTAGGCGCTCGGTTTATCAATGGGCGAGGCGAACACCTCACCTTTGGCGGCCAGGTCATGAAAAACGTGGCGGGGTATGACGTGAGCCGCTTGCTCGCGGGCAGTTGGGGAACCTTGGGCGTGATAACCGAGGTGTCGATCAAAGTTTTGGCTTTTGCGCCCAGCGAGGCAACCTTGTTGTGTGGCTTGCCGCAAGACAAAGCCTTGGATCTATTACACCGATGGGGCGGCCAGCCTTTGCCTTTGAATGCGAGTTGCTGGGTCCATGACACGACCGCAAGCCCGCCCCGTGATATTTTGTTTGTCCGTTTGCGTGGTGCTGCAGCAGCGGTGAAGGCCGCATTGGTTCGCATGCGCTCGGATGTGGAGGCACAAAACGGCGACGTCGTTGAGATGGACAACGCGCAAGCGGGGCCCGATTGGGCGGCCTGTCGCGAACAGCAGTTGCCGTTTTTTACCCAAGCGCCCAGCCCCGAGGTTTGCCTTTGGCGTTTGTCGGTGCCCCAAACCGCGCCGGTTTTGGAGTTGCCTGCTTCCGTTCAATCCGGCCCCTTCATTGAATGGCACGGAGCGCAGCGTTGGGTTTGGGCGCCGGCGTCAGCAGCATCCGCGCTTCACGCGCTTGCAAAGCGTGTGGGCGGCCACGCCACCTTGTTTCGCAGGCCCAAGGGTGCATTGGCAAATCAGTCGATACAGGCCGCGGTCTTCCCGGCGCTAGACGCAGTTCAGCAGCGCATTCAACGCGCCTTACAAGAACAATGCGATCCGCATGGCGTGTTCAACACCCGGCGTTTGAACCACGTGCTTCCAACGTAAACGCAAGCCAAAGAACAAATTTTCGCCATGCAATCTACTCTTTCCCCCGAATACCAAAACAGCGCCGATGGCTTGGCAGCGCAAGCCATTGTTCGCAACTGCGTGCACTGTGGTTTTTGTACCGCCACCTGCCCCACCTACCAGTTACTTGGCGATGAGCTTGACGGCCCACGCGGGCGCATTTACCTGATCAAGCAAGTCTTAGAAGGCGCAGAGCCCACGCGCAAAACCCAGCAACACCTGGACCGCTGTTTAACCTGTCGCAATTGTGAGACTACCTGCCCCAGCGGCGTGGAATACGGACACCTCATTGACATTGGACGTAAGCTAGTCGATGAGAAAGTCAAAAGACCGGTGCTTGAAAAAACGCTGCGCTGGGCGCTGAAAGAAGGGCTGCCTTCCCCCTTGTTCGGCGTGGCGATGAAAATGGGGCAAGCCGTGCGCGGCGTGTTGCCTGCGAGTCTTCGCTCCAAAGTGCCTGCGCGTCAAAACGCTGGCCAACTTCCTACCCGAACCCATACACGCAAAGTGCTGATGCTGGCCGGTTGTGTGCAACCTTCCATGAGCCCCAACATCAATAGTGCGACTGCGCGTGTGCTCGATGCCTGTGGAATTCAAACCGTGGTTGCTGCCAAAGCGGGATGTTGTGGCGCTTTAAAGTTTCATCTGAACGACCATGAAGGCGGCAAATACCATATGCGTATCAACATTGATGCGTGGTGGCCCTTGGTAAGCGCAGGGGACGTGGAGGCCATCGTGATGAACGCTTCGGGTTGTGGCGTGATGGTCAAAGACTATGGCCATGCGCTCAAAGACGATCCGGCCTATGCGGAAAAAGCCCAACGCATCAGCGCCTTGACCAAAGACATCAGCGAGTTGCTGCCCGATTTGGTGCCGTTGTTAAAACCCAAATTGCAAAACGATGCGGTTCAAGCGGCCGGTCTGCAAGCCTTTCATCCACCGTGCACTTTGCAGCACGGACAAAAATTGCGCGGCGGCGTGGAAGAACACTTGCAGGCTTTGGGATTTAAGGTGAGCGTCACCACTAACGAATCGAATATGTGTTGTGGTTCTGCAGGAACGTACTCTGTTCTCAACCCCACACTGGCTTACCAATTGCGTGACCGCAAACTCGGCCACCTCAATGACCTGGCGCCCCAGGCTATTCTTTCGGCCAACATCGGCTGTATCACCCACCTTCAAAGTGGCTCGGATATTCCCGTGAAACATTGGGTCGAGTTCTTAGACGCGGCCCTGGCTTAGAACAGCCTCAATGTCTTTGGTGAGTGTCTTAGGGGCATCCATCGACCCATAGCGCTTAACGACTTGACCGTCTTTGCCGATCAAGAATTTTGTGAAGTTCCATTTGATGGCTTTGCTGCCTAAGATGCCGGGAGCCTCTTGGGTGAGCCATTGGTAAAGCGGGTGCGCTTGGGCGCCGTTGACATTGATTTTTTCCATCATAGAAAAACTCACGCCATAGTTCTTTTGGCAAAACGCACCGATCTCAGCGTTGCTTCCTTTGTCTTGTGCGCCAAACTGGTTGCACGGAAAACCTAAGACCACCAAGCCTTGGGGTTGGTAGCGTTGGTGTAGCTCTTCGAGACCGGCAAACTGCGACGTGAAACCGCAGGCGCTGGCGGTGTTAACGATCAGCAGGGCTTTGCCTTGTAGGTCTTTGAGTTGGACGGGTTGGCCGTCAATCGACAGGGCTTCAAAATCGTAGGCGGTGGTCATAGCGGTTCTCCAGTGGATGGGTTCGGCGAAGGCTTCGAGCTTAGCGTAGCGAGCAGGGCCGCAAGCAAAATCAACCCGCCACCTAAAGCCACGCGCAGGCTGATCGTGCCCGCGCCTAAAAGCACGGAGGAAACGCTGGCAAAAATCACTTCACACAGCATGATGAGCGATGTGGTGTTGGCCTTTAGGCGCGAAGCGCCGTACTGCAGCGCCAAATTAGCCACTGAAATCATCAAGCTCAAACCCAAAACGGCGACAACCCAGTCGGTGGCCATATTCGGCAGGGCGCCCACCAATCCCTGTTGCATTCCCAGCAAAGCCGCCAAAGTACACATCACTGCGCCCCCGCCAAACATCGCAACCGTCACAGCCGCAGGGGGCGGTCCGCTGAGCTTGCGAAGCATGATGTTAGTCAACGCAAAACTAAAGCCGCCCAAGAGCGCTAAGCCGTCAGCCATGCTCTCCGGCCAGGGCCAAGGCGACTCCGGCGTTTTAAGAACAATCACCACGCCACACAGCGCCATCACCAAACGACCTAAAGACTTCAGCGTGGGTTTTTCACCGAGCAGCGGCCACGCCAGCAAAACCACCCAAGCGGGCATTAAATAAAACAAGATCACAACCCGCACCACGTCGCCGATCGTTACCGCCCAGTTGAAGCCGACGTTGGTCATGCCCGCGCCGATCAAGAGCACCCATAAGCCGGGGAAGGCAATAAATTGACGCCAAATTTTGGGGTTCGCGGCGAAGATAAATGACAGCGCCACCAGATCCACCAATACGGTGGCCCAAAGGGGGTGAATGCCATGGTCTTGCAAGTAGCGAAACGGCCACCACATCACGCCGTAACAAAAGGCATTGACCACCAATGCCAAAGCGGCGAGCGCGTTTTTCACGAGGCTCAACCGTGCAGGTTATCGTTGCGAGCGATGTCGAGCAGGTGTTCCACTTCCGCACCATGTTCGCGGCAGTTGTAACTGTGCCAGCGCTTAATCAGCCACATAAAGCCCGCAACCAAAATGCCAAAGGCACTGATCGCGCCAAAGGCTGAGAGCCCCATTCCAGTGGAGAGGCTGTACAAGCCACCCAACAACAAAATACAGGCTTGCTCATTGAAGTTTTGAACGGCGATAGAGCGCCCCGCACCCATCAAATTGTGGCCGCGGTGCTGAAGCAAAGCGTTCATTGGAACCACCAAAAAGCCTCCCAGTCCACCGAGCAAAATGAGGAAGGGGGCAGCGACCCACACGTTATCAATGAAGTTCAATAAGAGCACCAATATCCCCATGCCAATTCCCAACGGCATCACTAAGGTGGCGTGTTCTAAACGCATCCGTAATGAGGCAGCCACTGCGCCCACAGCGGTTCCGATAGCGACGACTCCGACCAAGGCCGACGCTTGGGTCACGGTATAGCCCAAAGCCACCGAAGCCCAGGCTAGAACGATATAACGTAAATTTCCGCTGACTCCCCAAAACAGCGTCGTGGTACTAAGAGAGATCTGACCTAACTTGTCTTTCCACAGACGCATATTGCAATGCCAAAAATCAGGCAAGAGGATGATGAGGTTACGCGGCAAGGGGCGCATGTCAACGCCGGTGTCAGGAATGCGGGTGTTAAACCAAGCGGCTAAGAGGTACACCAAAATTAAAACGCTGATCGCGGCTTCTGGCGCGGTGTCGATGCCGGTTTCTAAAAACGGCAAGTCTAAGGACAGCAAATACGGCGCGATATTTGGGCCGACCATCTGACCGCCCAAGAGTACGCCCAAAATAATAGAAGCAATCGTCAAGCCTTCAATCCATCCGTTGGCCTTGACCAATTGAGAGGACGGAAGTAACTCAGTCAAGATGCCGTATTTCGCGGGGGAGTAAGCCGCAGCGCCCAAACCGACGATTGCATAGGACATCAAAGGATGACTGCCAAACAGCATCATCAAACAACCCACAATTTTGATGCCGTTGCTCACCAACATGACCCGGCCCTTGGGGTAGGCGTCTGCAAAAGCACCGACAAAAGGCGCCAAGACGACGTAAAACAAAGCGAACATGGGAACCAGCGCCGCTTGTTGCCACTCTGGTGCCTGTGAACTTCGCAGCAGTTGAACCGCGCCTACAAACAATGCGTTGTCGGCCAGCGAGCTGAAAAACTGCGCCGACATGATGGTAAAAAAGCCGCGTTTCATGGATGGTTTAGTCGCTTCCTAAGAGTGCACGGGTTATAGCACGCCAGCAAGTGCCAAAATAGGCCATGCCCCGTCCGATTCGCGCCACCATCCACACCCAGGCCCTGCGCCATAACCTGCAGGCCTTGCAGTCGGTTGCTCCCGATGCGCGGGTTTGGGCTGTCGTCAAAGCCAATGCCTATGGCCACGGGATTGAAAGGGTCTTTGAGGGTTTGCGCGGCGCTGATGGATTTGCTTTGCTTGATTTGCAAGAAGCGCAACGACTACGAACACTGGGCTGGCGCGGGCCCATTCTGTTGTTAGAGGGCGTTTTTGAGTTGCGAGATTTAGAACTGTGTTCCCGCTTGGATTTGTGGCACACGGTGCATTGCGAGGCGCAAATTGACATGCTTGCGGTCCATAAAACCAATCTGCCCCACCGCGTTTTTCTCAAAATGAATGTGGGGATGAACCGTTTGGGTTTTCGCCCTGAGCAATACCGCTCTGCATGGACACGTTTGAACGCGCTGCCACAAGTCGATGAGATTTCCCTCATGGCGCACTTTAGTGACGCCGACGGACCGGTCGGTGTTGCTGCGCAAATGGAAACGTTTAATACGGCAAGCGCAGAGCTTCCCGGTGAACGCACGCTTCACAACAGTGCCGCCATCTTGCGCCACAGCCAGTTAGCCGGCGACTGGGTTCGCGGTGGCATTGCCTTGTACGGCAGTTCGCCAGACCACCCTGAACACACGGGCGCGCATTGGAAACTGCAGCCCACCATGAGCTTGAACGCCGACATCATCGGCACGCAAGACTTAAAAGTGGGTGACACCGTAGGCTACGGCTCGAGCTTTGTGGCACCAGAGGCTATGCGCATCGGGATCGTGGCTTGCGGTTATGCCGATGGCTATCCGCGTATTTGTCCCACGGGCACGCCGGTCTTGATTGCGGGTGTTCGCAGCCGCACACTAGGGCGCGTCAGCATGGATATGTTGGCGGTGGATTTAACACCCACGCCAGAGGCTGGCCTCGGTGACGAAGTGACGCTGTGGGGCCGTGCGAGTCAGGGTCAAGTCTTGCCGATTGATGAGGTTGCGGCCTGTGCGCAAACCGTTGGGTACGAGCTCATGTGCGCCTTGGCGCAGCGGGTGCCGGTAACAGTCGACCCATAAAAAATACAAATCAACTGTATTTAAATACAGTATTATCGGCCGTATGGCAAAAGATAAAACCGTATTTACCTGTAGCGACTGTGGCGGAACCAGCCCCAAATGGTTGGGGAAGTGCCCGAGTTGCGGCGCATGGAACACGCTCATTGAATCGGTCGCACACGCTGACTCCGCAGTTAAAAATCGTTTTGCATCATTGGCCAAAACGGCCGAGGTGGCGGTGTTATCTGACATCCAAGCAAGCGATGTGGAGCGCACACCCACCGGACACGAAGAGCTTGACCGGGTCTTGGGCGGCGGTATTGTGGAAGGCGGCGTGGTTCTAATCGGCGGAGATCCCGGTATCGGTAAATCCACCTTGCTCTTGCAAGCGCTCGACGCACTACAACGCGCTGGTAAAAATACCTTGTACGTTACCGGCGAAGAAAGCGGCGCCCAAGTCGCTTTGCGCTCGCGCCGCTTGGGCCTAGACCGTTCGCAGGTCAAGGTGTTGGCAGAAATTCAATTAGAAAAAATTCTCTCAACGCTGACTGAGCTTCGGCCTGATGTTGCGGTCATTGACTCCATCCAAACGGTCTATTCCGATCAGCTCACGTCAGCGCCTGGGTCGGTGGCCCAAGTGCGTGAATGTGCGGCCCACCTAACCCGCGCTGCCAAGGCCAGCGGAGTTTGCATCGTGCTCGTGGGCCACGTCACCAAAGAAGGTGCGTTAGCAGGACCGCGTGTTTTGGAACATATGGTCGATACCGTGTTGTACTTTGAAGGCGATACGCACAGCCAGTTTCGTTTGGTTCGCGCTATCAAAAATCGCTTTGGGGCAGTTAACGAAATCGGTGTGTTCGCCATGACCGAGCGCGGGCTCAAAGGCGTGAGCAACCCCAGTGCGATTTTTTTAAGCCAACACCCCGAACCCGTTCCGGGCAGCTGCGTGATGGTCACGCTCGAAGGGACGCGCCCACTTTTGGTGGAAATTCAAGCTTTGGTTGATAGCGGCGGCCCAAGCCCACGACGTTTAAGCGTAGGGCTTGATAAAGACCGTTTGGCGATGTTGTTGGCGGTACTTCATCGCCACGCGGGTGTTGCTTGTATGGACCAAGATGTTTTTATAAATGCCGTTGGCGGTGTACGTATCGGCGAGCCTGCGGCTGATTTGGCGGTGATGTTGTCTATCACCTCATCGCTGCGCGGGAAGCCTTTACCCAAAGGATTTATCGCGTTTGGCGAAGTCGGACTCGCAGGCGAAGTACGCCCCGCCCCAAGAGGCCAAGAGCGATTAAAAGAAGCCGCCAAGTTGGGGTTTACTGTAGCCGTCGTTCCTAAAGCCAACACCCCGAAAAAACCGATAGAAGGCATGACGATCCATGCCGTCGAGCGTGTTGAACAAGCCATGGAGATTGTTCGCGGGCTGGACTAAACGTTGAAAAATTTCTTTGCCAACTTTGGCTTAGCTTGGCATAACTTCACACAGCGTTTACCTTCATAAGCCACCATCGTGGGTATGGAGGTTTTATGCAATCAATTTGTAAACGCATTTTTCTGACCCGCTTTATGGGTAGTGTTTTAGCTTCTGTATGTATCGCAGCGCCAGCGTATGCCACCACCCCCGCCGACCAATTGGCAGCCTTTGCTGCGCAGTCTGGGCAGCCCCCGCAAATTTCCAAGGGCCAAGCCTTTTTTAACAACAAACACGGGGCTGAGTGGTCATGCGCTTCCTGCCATACCTCTAGCCCTAAGGGAGAAGGCAAACATGCCAAGACCGAAAAGCGCATTAGTCCCCTAGCCCCCGCATTCAACCCCGATCGGTTTACCGATAGCGCCAAAACTGAAAAGTGGTTTCGTCGCAACTGCAATGACGTGGTCGGACGCGAATGCAGCGCCAGCGAAAAGGCCGATGTCTTAGCGTGGCTGATCAGTTTGAAATCTTAAATATAGAAAGCCAAAGCCATGCAATATAAAAACAAATGGATCTTCGCGTGTGGTTTCGCACTCTTTTCGTTCGCGGCGTGGGCCGATTCGCCGGTGAATAAAGCCCCAGTTTTGTCCGCATACAAAGCGGAGTGTTCGGCCTGTCACTTGGCCTACCCTGTCGGGATGTTACCGGCGCCGGCTTGGAAAAACATCATGGGTGGTTTGCAAAAACACTACGGAACCGACGCATCGTTAGACACTGCGACTGTGATGCAAATCGGAAAATGGCTTGAAGCCAATGCGGGGACTTACAAACGCGTGAGTGAAGTTCCGCCAGAAAACCGAATTAGTAAATCGGCATGGTTCATTCGCAAGCATGACGAGGTGAGCGCCAGCGTTTTTAAGCGAGCGTCAGTGGGCGGGGCTGGCAATTGCGTTGCGTGCCACGGAGGCGCGGCAGAGGGCAATTTCAACGAAAACCAGATCCGCATTCCAAAATAATCACAGAAAGAAAACGCATGGAAACAACGACAACTGCGATCCGCGTATGGGACGCCCCCACTCGGGTTTTTCATTGGCTTTTGGTCTTGTCTTTTGCGGGGGCTTACCTCACATCAGAAAGCGAACGATGGAGCTTGGTTCACATCACGCTGGGGTACACCTTAGGCGGACTCCTCGCCTTTCGTTTTTTCTGGGGCTTTGTTGGAACTCGCTACGCCAGGTTCACAAGCTTCGTAAAAGGGCCGTCGGAAGTGCTTCAGTATGCAAAATCGATGGCGACTTTAAAACCCAAACACTTTGTGGGCCACAACCCCTTAGGCGCGGTGGCGATCGTCTTACTCATTGCGTCGGGTATCGCAATCGTTGTAACGGGCTATGCAGCGTTCAACGAGATCGGCGGGGAGTGGGTCGCCGAGTTGCATGAAGTTGCGTCACACATCATGCTCATTCTTGTCGGGATTCACATCGTTGGAGTGATTGCAGCCAGTTGGCTTCACAAAGAAAATTTAGCCCGCGCGATGGTCAACGGATTCAAGCAAGGAAAAGCCGCAGATGGCATCAGCCGAGCGTGGGTCAGCGTCGCGGTGGTTTTAGTGGCGGCGGTCTTGGGCTTTTGGTATCTGCAGTGGGCGCCTTTGGGTTAGCGCTTTAGTTCGCTCACCTGGTAGTGCGCCCCGTTTAACCACTCTGGGTTCACTTCAACGCCCCACCCGGGGTCGGCGGGGATGTGCACCTTTCCGTCGCGCACCGCAAAGGGGTCGCCTAAGAACAGGTTTTGTTGCCAGGGGTAGTAGTCCGGCCCTTCGATAGAAAATTCGAGGTACTTTCCTGCGTTAGGGATGGCGCCCAACAGATGCATAGTGCAAATAGTTACTAGCGAGAGGTTAGCGCTGTGCGGCGTACAGGGTAAGCCTGCAAGTGCGGCCATATGGGCAACTTCAAGGGTGCGCGTCATGCCGCCCATGTACATCACGTCGGGTTGAACAATGTCGACAACGTCTTGATCCATCATGCGTTGCCAAGTGGGTAAGTCCCAGTCTTGCTCGCCGCCTGTCACGTCTAAGTCGAGTGCGAGCGTGACTTGTTTGGTTTCATCAAAATTCCAATAGGGGCAGGGCTCTTCAAAGTGGCTGATCCCTTCGTCTTGGAGTATTTTTCCTACGACGATGGCGCGAGCGGGAGAAAAACCGCTGTTGGCGTCCACCAGCTTGGCAACGTCTTGTCCCAATGCGCGGGCAACGACAGGAATCACTTCCTCGGTGCGTCCGGGCCACTCATCGACATCGCGCCCACATTCCGCAGCAACCCGCCACTTGAAAGCATCAAAGCCTTGTTCATCGCGCAAGCGCACCAAACGGGTAGCCTCATCCCTGGGGCTGATATCGCGCTTCATAGAAGAGGCGTAGGCTCGCAATACTTTTGCGCTGCCACCCAAGAGTTCCACCACGGGTTTGCGCTCTATTTTTCCGCGCAAGTCCCACATAGCGGTGTCTAAGCCCGCTAAAGCGCGGCAACGGTAGCTGCCCGGGTATTTGTGTTCGCGTTCTTGGATGGTGTGTAGCAGCGCGTTGATATCGAGAGCATCAGAACCTAAAGCCCAAGGCGCAACTTGTCGGTGAAAAATAGTTGCGGTAATGTCAGCGTTGTAAGTTGAGGTTTGCCCCCAGCCGACCTGTCCGGCATCGGTGGTGAGTTTGACAAAGCCAACAAATTCGTTGGAGAAAGTTTCTAACTTTGCAATTTTTGGCATAAGTAATCTTTAAACACTGGAAAGAATAAAACGCGCGGCTTGGTGCCCGACCATCAGCGCGGGCGCATTGGTGTTGGCTGACGTAATGTTGGGGAATATCGATGCATCTGCAACGCGCAAACCTTCTACGCCGTAAACCCGCAGTTCAGAATCGACGACGCCTCCAGCGGCTAAAGGCCGCATAGCGCAGGTTCCACAGGGGTGGTAGACCGTTCCGCTACGCTGGCGAAAATCTTCCTCGATAGATTGGGGGCTAGCGCTCGCTAAGTCAATGTCTTTGGGCGCGTCAATCAGAGATTGCATCGATGGGGTTTGTTGCAGGCGGGCTATCAACTGTGCGCCTTCTAAAACATCGGCAAGATCATGCGGATCATTGAGATAGTTGGGATCAATCTTCGGCGCATCAAACGGATTGTTGGAACGAATGCGGATATGCCCTTGGCTGTGGGGTCTGCAAGGATTAAATCCGATGATGAAGCCTGGAAAAGAATCCGGGCGCAGCAAAGGGCGCTGGTTCACAAAAGTCGCGGAATAACTGATTGGGCTGAAATAGAGTTGGACATTGGGACGGACCTGCGCGGAATCGGTACGAACCATTCCACCCATTTGGTTCACTCCAATACTCAAAGGGCCTCGGCGTTGCAATAGAAACTGCAGGCC
>CAMDAN010000054.1 GCA_945888535.1 Bordetella parapertussis | reverse complement strand
GTGGTGCCTTTGGCGTAAAGCGCCATGACCGCCAAAGTCATGGCGGCATCAGGGATGTGATTGCAGTCCAAGGAAATCGCTTTGAGCGGCCAAGCGCCGCGGGACACGTGCAAGTAATTGGGGCCACTTTCAATATGGGCGCCCATCGCTTGGGCTGCTTCAATGAATCGAATATCGCCTTGAATAGAGTTCGCACCTACGCCCTGAATTCGAATACCTTGCGTGGCATTAGCACCAGTATTGGCGCTTTGTGTGATTGCCCCGAGCGCAATAAAGTAGCTCGCAGACGAGGCATCGGCCTCCACATGTAAATCGCCTGGGGAGCGCAGTTTTGCGCCAGCGGGAATCGTAAACCGTTGCCATCCATCGCGCTGTACCGTAACCCCAAACCGCGCGAGCAGTTGCAAGGTAATTTCAATATAGGGACGCGAGATCAGTTCCCCCACGACATCAATCACGATGTCTTTTTTTGCCACCAATGGCAAAGCCATCAGCAGGGCCGTTAAAAATTGGCTGGAGACATCGCCTCTGACTTGTATCGGTTTTGACAGTTGCAAATCGGGTTGGCCAATGCGCAGGGGCGGAAAGCCTGCGTTGCCAATATAGTCAATGGTGCAACCGAGTTGGCGCAAGGCGTCAACCAAATCGCCAATGGGCCGTTCGTGCATCCGAGGAACACCGCTGAGCTCAAAATCGCCGCCAAGAACGGCCAGCGCAGCCGTTAAGGGTCGCATCGCGGTACCCGCGTTGCCTAAAAATAATTGCAAAGGCAGGTCTGCTAATTGTCCGGCGAGGCCGTGGACCTTGAAAGTTTGACCTTGCGATTCAATTTTGCAACCCAGTGCTTCTAAAGCTCTCAGCATCACACGCGTGTCATCAGAATCAAGAACATCATGCAGCGTAGTGACACCTTCGCATAAGGCGGCTAACAACAAAACGCGGTTAGAAATACTTTTAGAGCCAGGGAGGGTGACGGTTCCTGAGGCCGTAAGGAGCGCAGGGAGGTCAAGAAAAGCGGTAGAAAACATTATTGAATGGAAGGCCCGTTCAAAGACCAATGTGCGCGAAGGTGGCTGGCTTTTGAAATCAGTGCCTCAATCGCGGCAGAGTCACCGGCTAAAACAGCACGCTCCAAAGCCTCTAAGCTGGATCGAAAGTTCTGGGACTGGGCGAGAACTTCAGCGGAGTTGACTAAGAAAATATCACGCCAAACTTTAGGGTCTCCAGCGGCAATGCGCGTGAAGTCGCGAAAGCCGGGGCCGGCGAGGTCTAAAAACTCTGAGCTTTGTTTTTGGCTGGAAATGCCATTCATGAAAGCAAATGCCAACAAATGGGGGAGGTGGCTGACTGCCGCAAAGGCAGCGTCGTGGTCCGTTGCGGTCATGCGGTGTACCTTGCAGCCTAGCGCCTGCCAAACCGAGGTGGCTTGTTGTAGCTGAGTTTTGCCAGTAAGGTCAATAAGGTCTGTGGGCGTCAGAATCACTTGACAACCGGTATAGAGATCAGCGTCGGCGTGTTCAACGCCGGCGACTTCTTTGCCTGCAATCGGATGGGCGGGCACGAACTGGGCTAACTTGTTCCCAAGAGCTGTTTTGGCGGCAGCGAGAACATCACTTTTGGTGGACCCAACATCCATCACCAGGCAGTTGCTGCTTAGTTCCTGAGCGATGGCTTGAAAGCTGGCTTCAGTCGCTGAAACTGGGACTGCGATCAAAACTAAATCGGATCCGGTTGCCGCGTTGGACGCAGAAGTTGCGATCTGATCAATCACACCCATTTTCAAGGCACGCGAAGTCGTGGTTTCAGAAGGGCTGAAGCCGATAACCCGTTTCACCAAACCTGCGCGCTTAAGGGCCAAGGCAAAAGATCCGCCCATCAAACCGCAGCCGACCAAACCCAATTGTTCATACATAGGCTTTGAGTCGCTTTAATCCGCCATGGGGTAAGTCCCCAAAACTTTGTAAAAAGCACACCGGGCTTGTAGATCGTTCAAAGCGGCTTTGACATGCGGCTCGGACGGATGACCATTCAGGTCGATATAGAAAAAATACTCCCATTGCCCAGAGCGGGCAGGGCGCGATTCAAAGCGCGTCATGGAGACACCATGAAGCTTTAAAGGCACCAACATATCGTGCACCGCGCCTGGCCGGTTCGGGACAGAGACGACCAAGCTGGTGCAATCGCGTCCGCTGGCCTCGGGGGCGGGCAGGGTGCTGGGAAGGCACACCACTACAAAGCGGGTGCGGTTAAAGGCATCATCTTGAATGGCGCGAGACGCAATGTGAAGGCCAAACTCCGAACTGGCCCGTTCGCTGGCAATAGCGGCCCAAGCCGGGTTATTGGCAGCTAGGCGAGCGCCTTCGGCATTGCTAGAAACTGCGCGTCGCTCTACATGGGGTAAATGGGTGTTAAGCCATTGTTGGCACTGTGCCAAGGCCTGTGGGTGGGCTAAAACGGTTTCAATTTTTTCGAGGGAATCTTGGTTGCGAAGCAAATGGTGGCGCACCAAAAGGCTGATTTCTCCCACAATATGTAAGGGGGAGTGGAGCAGCAAATCCAAAGAACGCGTCACCACACCTTCGGTGCTGTTTTCTACCGGAACGACACCAAACTCGGCTGAACCTGCGCTCGCAGCGTGAAAGACTTCATCAAAATTATTGCAAGGAATATGTTGAATACTCGAGCCAAAAAAGCGCAAGGCCGCTTCTTCGCTAAACGTTCCCGCGGGGCCTAGATAGGAGACGCGTTGCGGCGCTTCTAGAGCGCGACACGCTGACATAATTTCGCGCCAGATAAAGGCGACGCTGGTGTCTTTCAGATCTCCGCTGTTGGCTTTTTGCAAGGCGCCAATCACTTGCGCTTCACGTTCGGGGCGAAAGACGACGGAACCTTCGCCTTTTTTAATGTCCCCCACCTCGTGCGCCAAGGCCGCCCGGCGATTAAGCAGTTGCAGTAACTCTTGGTCAACTGCATCGATTTGAAAGCGAAGTTCGAGAAGTGTTTTTGCCATACGAGTTTGCCTTAGCCGTGGGTTCGCTCAAATTCTTGCATATATTGCACCAAGGCTTGAACGCCTTCGATAGGAAGGGCGTTATAGATACTTGCCCGCATGCCGCCAACCGATTTATGCCCCTTGAGTTGCAACAGGCCTGCTGCTTTAGCGCCGTTTAAAAAAGCGTCATTCAAGGACGCGTCACGCAAAAAGAAGGGCACATTCATCCGTGAACGACATTCAAGCGCAACGGGGTTGGAATAGAAGCCCGATGCATCGATCGCGCCATACAAGAGATTGGCTTTCGCAATATTGCGCATTTCCATGACACCAATTCCCCCTTGGCGCTTGAGCCACTGAAACACCAGTCCCGCCATATAAATGGAGTAGGTCGGCGGCGTATTGAACATCGAATGGTTGTCAGCCACGGTTTGGTAGTTAAACGCGCTGGGGCACATTTCTAAAGCATGGCCGAGTAAATCTTCGCGCACTACTACCAATGTCAGTCCGGCCGGCCCGAGGTTTTTTTGAGCGCCCCCAAAGGCCAAGCCAACGCGGCTCCAATCAACTGATCGGGAGGCCACATGGGAAGAAAAATCGATAACCAATTCAGCCTTACTGCCTAGGGCTTTCAGGTCCGGCAGGGATTGAAATTCCACCCCGTGAATCGTTTCGTTACTACAAATATGCACATAGCTGGCGTGGTCGCTGAGTTCCCAGCTAGAGACATCAGGAATAGTGTGAAAGTCTGTATCTTTGGCAGAGGCCGCTATGCGAGAGTCGCAGTATTTCCCCGCTTCTTGGAAAGACTTTTCACTCCAATTTCCGGTAATCACAAAATCCGCACTTCCGCCTTGTGTTTTTGACGCGCGAAGGGCACCGAGGTTCATCGGGACGATGGCGTTTTCTGCTAGCCCGCCGCCTTGCATAAAGAGAACTTTAAAGTTCTTCGGAATATCGAGAAGCTCGCGCAAAGTGTCATGCGCTTCGGTGTAAATTTCAAGAAACTCTTTGCCGCGGTGGCTCATTTCCATGACGCCCATGCCGCAACGCTTCCCGGAGGAATCGGGCCAGTCCAACATCTCGTCGGCCGCTTGTGCCAACACCTCCGCCGGCATCGTTGCCGGGCCGGCTGAAAAGTTAAACGGTCGGCTCGTCATCGCCGGCGTCATTGCTTTCGCCTGGATTGGCATCGTTTTCGACAATGCGTTGCAAGCCACTGAGTTTGGAGCCTTCGTCCAAGCCAATCAAGGTGACGCCTTGAGTCGCACGGCCAAGTTCACGGATCTCGCTCACACGGGTTCGCACCAACACGCCGCGGTCGGTAATCAGCATAATTTCATCTTCGGCGTGAACCAAAGTGGCTGCAACCACTTTGCCATTGCGCTCTGACTGCTGAATCGCAATCATCCCTTTGGTACCACGGCCGTGGCGGGTGTATTCGGTGATGCTGGTGCGCTTGCCGTAGCCGTTTTCGGTAGCGGTCAAGACACTTTGCAACTCGTCTTCGGCAACCAGCATGGCGATCACGCTTTGGCCTTCTTCAAGATTCATCCCCTTCACGCCGCGCGACTGGCGACCGTGGGCAGTGACTTCATCTTCATTGAAGCGTACCGCTTTGCCGCCGTCTGAGAAGAGCATCACATCGTGTTTGCCATCCGTAATCGCAGCGCCAATTAAGAAGTCGCCTTCATCGAGGTTAACCGCAATAATGCCGACCTTGCGGGGGTTGCTAAAGTCAATCAAAGGCGTTTTCTTAACGATGCCCATCGAAGTGGACATGAAAACGTATTGGTCGGCGGGGAAGGTGCGTTTTTCACCTGTCAAGGCCAACACAACAGTGATTTTTTCGCCGTCTTGCATGGGGAACATGTTGACAATCGGGCGTCCGCGTGATCCGCGCGAGCCTTGCGGCACTTCCCAAACCTTGAGCCAGTAAAGGCGCCCCCGGTTGCTAAAGCACAAAATATAGTCGTGGGTATTGGCAATAAAGAGTTGGTCCACCCAATCGTCTTCTTTGGTCGCGGTCGCTTGTTTCCCACGGCCACCGCGTTTTTGGGCGCGGTACTCGCCCAAGGGCTGGCTCTTGATGTAGCCGCTGTGGCTCAAAGTGACCACCATGTCGGTGGGCGTGATCAGATCTTCGGTGCTTAAGTCAAAAGAACTGTGTTCAACCAAACTTCGGCGAGCGCCAATTTTGCTTTGGCCAAACTCTTGTTTGATCGCGCCAAGCTCGTCGGTAATGATGGTGGAGACGCGCTCTGGCTTTGCCAAAATATCCAGCAAGTCTTCAATCTCCGCCATGACTTCTTTGTATTCAGCAACAATTTTGTCTTGCTCTAAGCCGGTCAGGCGTTGCAAACGCATTTGCAAAATTTCTTGCGCCTGCGTGTCGGATAAACGGTACAGGCCATCACTGCCCATGCCGTAGCTTTTCTCTAACCCGTCTGGGCGATAGTCATCGGCGTTGATCGCACCACCATCGCTGCGGCTGCGGGTGAGCATTTCCCGAACCAGCTTGCTATCCCAGCTGCGGGTCATCAATTCGGCTTTAGCCACCGGAGGCGTAGGCGCATTGCGAATGATGGCAATAAAGTCATCAATATTGGCCAAAGCGACGGCCAAACCTTCTAAAACATGGCCCCGTTCGCGGGCTTTGCGCAAGTTAAAGACGGTACGGCGTGTAACGACTTCGCGGCGGTGCTGAAGGAATACCTGCAACAGGTCTTTAAGGTTGCAAAGCTTAGGTTGGCCGTTAATCAGGGCCACCATGTTCATACCAAACGTGTCTTGCAGTTGCGTTTGCTTGTACAAGTTGTTAAGAACTACTTCGGGTACTTCACCGCGCTTGAGTTCAATCACCAAGCGCATACCGGACTTGTCAGACTCGTCCTGAATATGGCTGATGCCTTCAATCTTCTTCTCGTGAACCAGTTCGGCCATACGCTCTTGCAAAGTCTTTTTGTTGACTTGGTAAGGCAACTCGTCAACGATGATGGCTTGGCGTGCGCCTTTGTCAATGTCTTCAAAATGGCACTTGGCCCGCATCACGACTTTTCCACGTCCCGTGCGGTAGCCGTCTTTAACGCCGTTGATGCCGTAAATAATGCCCGCCGTCGGAAAGTCGGGGGCGGGAACGATTTCCATCAACTCGTCAATCGTGGCTTCGGGGTTGCGCAAGAGGTGCAAACAGGCGTCTACGACTTCGTTCAAGTTGTGCGGTGGAATGTTGGTCGCCATACCCACGGCAATACCGCCTGAGCCGTTAACCAGCAAGTTCGGGATCCGGGTTGGCATCACCAAAGGCTCTTTTTCGGAGCCGTCGTAGTTCGGGCCGAAGTCAACGGTTTCTTTGTCCAAATCAGCCAACAACTCGTGGGCAATCTTGGCCAAGCGGATTTCGGTGTAACGCATGGCGGCTGCGTTATCGCCGTCTACCGAACCAAAGTTACCCTGGCCGTCTACCAGCATGTGGCGCATCGAGAAGTCTTGCGCCATACGGACAATCGTGTCATAGACCGACTGGTCTCCGTGGGGGTGGTATTTACCAATCACGTCGCCCACAATACGGGCTGACTTTTTGTAGGGGCGGTTCCAGTCGTTGTTGAGCTCGTGCATCGCAAAGAGCACACGGCGATGCACCGGTTTGAGGCCGTCGCGCGCGTCTGGCAAGGCCCGCCCCACAATCACGCTCATGGCGTAATCCAAATAACTGCGGCGCATCTCCTCTTCTAGGCTGATCGGTAGGGTTTCTTTAGCGAACTGGGTCATGGGGTTGCTTAGTGCGGTGACTTGGACAACCTTGCATTCTACGGCCGAGAAAGCTGTTTTCCGGCCCTTATTTGAAGCTAGTTTGATTCAAATCTTGCGGGAATCTTATAAATTGTTAAATAATGGCGTTGTGTAGCGCAAATGCGCCAAACATCCAAAATGGAGCATTTTCTATGGCACAATCATTTCCAACGCTTTAACCGCGCTGGTTCAAGGCGTGGTTTAATTTACCCGCAGTGTTGCTGCTATTGATTTACATAAGGTACACCATGAAACAAATGAACAAATTGGCTGCGCTGATCGCTTTGGTCGCTCTCACAAGCGTTGCTGGCGCTCAAGAAATTCAAAACTGGCGCAGCGCTTCGGGCGACGTTTGGAAAAACAGCACCGGTCAATGCTGGCGTAGTGCGAGCTGGACTCCAGCTACCGCAGCCCCAGGTTGCGACGGTGCTATCGCTGCTCCAGCTCCTGCTGCTCCAGTTGCTGCCAAGGCCGCTCCAGCTCCAGCTCCAGCTCCAGCTCCAGCCGCTGCTCCAGCTCCAGCCGCCGCAGCTAGTAAAGTGACTTACGCTGCTGATGCATTCTTTGATTTCGGTAAATCCGTATTGAAGCCTGAAGGCAAAGCCAAGTTGGACGACTTGGTTTCCAAAGTCAAAAGCATTAGCTTGGAAGTGGTAATCGCTGTTGGACACACCGACGCGGTTGGCTCCGACGCTTCTAACCAAAGATTGTCAGTTGCTCGCTCTGAAGCAGTGAAGGCGTATTTGGTTTCCAAAGGCATTGACAAAAACCGTATCTACACTGAAGGTAAAGGCGAAACCAGCCCAGTGGCTGATAACAAGACCAAAGAAGGTCGCGCTAAAAACCGCCGCGTTGAAATCGAAGTGGTTGGAACCCGTTCCAAGTAATTCGTTTTCTCGAATATCAAAAAACCCGCTTCGGCGGGTTTTTTGTTGCCTATAAAACGGCTTGACTCCATTCGTCAGATAATCAAACCATGAATACCAACGTCAACGCCGATCCTGCTGAACTTGCAAAATTTTCTGAACTGGCCCATCGCTGGTGGGACACGGAAAGCGAGTTCCGTCCTTTGCACCAAATCAACCCGCTGCGCTTAGAATGGATCAATAACCTCCAGCCTATCGCAGGCCTAGAAGTGCTTGATGTGGGGTGCGGGGGCGGAATTTTGGCTGACTCTATGGCCCGCAAAGGGGCCAAGGTATTAGGGATCGATTTATCCACCAAAGCCCTTCGGGTCGCCCAGTTGCATGCGATGGAGGCCCAGACAATCGGGGTGAGCTACCGTGAAGTCAGCGCCGAGGCCTTGGCCATTGAGAAGGCGGGACAATTCAATGTGGTGACATGTATGGAAATGTTGGAACACGTTCCGGACCCTGCGTCTGTGGTTCGGGCCTGTGCCGCCCTCGTCAAGCCCGGAGGCTGGGTTTTCTTTTCCACGCTCAACCGCAATCCCAAGTCGTTTTTATTTGCTATTTTGGGTGCTGAGTATTTGCTTAATTTGCTACCCCGTGGAACCCATGAATTTGCAAAAATGATTCGGCCCAGTGAGCTTGCCGGGTACTGCCGCCAAGCCAATTTAAACCTGCGCCACACCCGCGGAATGGGCTACAACCCTCTAACTCGACGTTACGCCTTAACGAATAACACCGACGTGAACTACCTTTTTGCAACCCAAAAAGCCCTTTGAATTACCAAGACCCGCTAGTGATCTTTAAAAACATTTCTGCCATTCTGTTTGATTTAGACGGAACCCTGATCGACAGTGCCCCCGACTTAGGCGCTGCAGCAGACCAAATGCGTGTCAAGCGCGGGTTGGCTTCGTTGCCTTACGCGCAATACCGGCCGATGGCAGGGGCGGGCGCCCGAGGCATGTTAGGGGTGGCGTTTGGTGTGGCTCCAGAGCATCCTGATTTTGAGACGCTTCGAGAAGAATTCTTTGTCAACTACGCCGCCTGTATGACCCAGCGAACTTTTGCGTTTGATGGCGTGCCTGCAATGATCGAACAAATCAACGCAAGATCCATGGTTTGGGGCGTGGTAACCAATAAGTCGCAGCGCTTTACGAACCCGTTAACCGCCGCAATGCCATTGTTTCAAACGGCTAAAACGATTATCAGTGGTGATACCACTCCCTACGCTAAGCCGCATCCAGAACCCTTGCTTGAAGCCGCCCGAAGGCTAGGACTACCACCGGAGCAATGTTTATACGTTGGCGATGATGAGCGCGACGTTGTCGCCGGTTTAGCCGCAGGCATGCAAACCGTTGCCGCAACCTACGGATATTTGGGTGAAAAGAGCGATACCCGTGCGTGGGGCGCACACGCAGAGATAAATTCTCCCGCAGAGCTCTTGCAATTGATCGTAAGCGCCTAAAATAGGAAGCTTGGGGCTGCACTGGTTTCGACGTGGGTACGGAATCGCTGTGGTGCATGTCGAGCTGAATGCGCTCGTAAATCAGATTCAAAAAAACTAACTGCAAACGACGAACGTTTCGCACTCGCTGCTTAATAACCAGTGAGCCTTACAACAGCAGGCCGATGGGCTGGGCAAGGGTGTTTTGGTGAAAGCTAAAACGTCCAGGCTGTAAGGTCATTTTCATCGGCTGGCACTGAACCGGGTACCTTGGTTTGGGGCGAGACAATAGGGTACTGGCGACTGTGACAGCGTGTGACTGCGCGTTCACAAGGGCGAGACTCAAATCAGACCACTAAACATGTAGATCTGCTCGAAGATGGCTTGCGGACGCGGGTTCAAATCCCGCCAGCTCCACCAAGACCCCGTTTAAAGGCCGCTAAGGATAACCACTTAGCGGCTTTTCTTCCTATGTTCAATCCGAAATGAACGTAGTTTGAAATCCTGTGGGATTATTTAACGCGCCACCAACCCCAACTGAAGCTGGACTTGACTGTCCTTTGACACGCTTTTTTCGTTAAGCCCTCGGGCAGTCACAACGATCCGCTCCGATGGCACTCCCGTTTTACTCAATCCTTTAGAAACAGCCATAGCACGTTGAACACCCAATTGATTCAGTGCGTCAGGAGCTAGAGTTTGCGTCTCCCGAAGACGCATATATAGCCCTTGGTAAAACGCGGCTGGGTCGGCAAACTGTGGCTCGCTTTGAACCAATTGGCCTAAGCGTTGCAGCAAGCTTTTGTCTTCAGCAGCTTTGATGCGTTCTTGCAAGGCGGCAGCGCCCGAGCGTTGTACGTATATTTCTCGCATTGCTTTTCTGATCGCCCGGCCAGAAAAATTCAAGGGCGCGAGCGGCGCATCGATGTCAAATTGATTACCGGCGCGTGTGTAAATTTCTTTGCGTAGCGCCTGGGTTATCAAAACAGGGCCGTCAAGCGCGCGGTCGTAGTGTTCTGGAACGGTGATTTTCAGTTGTTGTCTTTGAGACAGCATGCGTGCGATTTGCAGAAGTTTCTCTTGCTCAGGAGGAAAGAGCGTTTCGCTTCCAGGGTCAAAACCAATGGCGTCTAAGGTGTTGGCGTCTGAGCCCTTTCCAAATAGGCTGGCAATGGCCCTAAAAGGCGCGCTTATGATTTTGGTCAGCGCGTTCCCCAGTGCTTTCCAAATGAGGGAATCAAAACTAAATTGCGGGTCGTTCATGTTGCCCGTAACGGGAAGTCCGAGCTCAATGCGACCCGCTTCGTCCTTGAGTAAAGCGATGGCTAATTCAAGGGGAATCTTGAGGGCGGTCAGGCTGTCAACCCTTTGCCCCAAGGTCAAAGCGTCAATCGTAATTTTGTTATTGCCCTCAATTTGATTGGAGCGAACTTTGTACTGAAGGTCCAGCGTCATCTTTCCATCGGTAATGGTGTAACCCGCAAATTTGATGGCGTAGGGTGAGGCAGAAGGTAAGTCGAGGTTTTTAAGTTGCGCGTTGATTTGAGTGTTGTTGCTTAGATTGAGGAAATCCATGTCACCTCGTATACGCGCCAGACCAAATTCGTTGACTCTGCCGTCTAGCGCTATTTGGCTGCGTGTGTCTTTTTTATTGGATAAGCTGTTGATGACGCCGTTTAGCTCGAACAGTTTGGTTTTGAACTGCGGAGTCAAACTGCTGTCGGTAAAGTCCAGTTGGCCTTGCTGAATTCGCAGCCGTTGTACGTTAAATACAACGGGCGATGGATTGCTGACCTTTTCGCTATCGCTCTCTTTTTTCTGAACCATTAACCCGGCCGCGCTAAAACTCCGATCGGCCTCAATCGTGAATTTGGCGGAGGGTTCAACCCAGATTAACTCTGGGATACGAACTGCAATAGGATCAAGTCCTAGAATTATTTTTTCTGCGCTGGCGTCTTTCCACTGCGCAAAAACATCGCCGTCTGGCTCTTTGAGTACCACCCCTGCAACCTTGACAGAGCCAACATAACGCAGGCCAGTACTCCGCCCAACCCCCGGGCTGATACGCCCTTGTCCAGACACCGTGCCGCTTGCAATTTGGAGTGGGGTGTAAGGCGCTAAAAAGGGTTGCAAAGGTTTTAAGACCAAACTTTTGAATCTCAGGTCGGCTGCTAAGAGCTTGTTTGTTGAGGTGAGCTGTCCCTGGGTCTGGAGTTCGCCGCCATCTTTAAGAACCAAACTGGCATTGAAGGGGATGGGGCGGGCCGGATCGTTGTGGAGCTCTGCTAAATCAATGACGCCACTTACCAAATCCAACTTCAGGTTTTCAGCGCCATCGGCTTGCGGAATAAGAACGCTGAGGTCGCCCACTTTAAGTTGTGCATCCGTCAGCCCGAGGTCAAATTTCCCAGCGGCATAAGAGAAGGTGTAGGGCAAACGCAAATCCATCTGACCCGAAGCGACAGAAATATTTGTTAGAGGTTTCAGGTACTTGGCTAATTCTGAAAGCGCAACTTTTTCGAAAACGAGTTCGCCCTTGCCTTTGAGGCTATTGAGCGTGGTCTCGCCGTTCCATCGCAATTGAGCGCCGTTGTCTGATTGCGCATGAAAGGTATAGCTCCCCGATTCATTGGGGAGCGTGCTTAGATTTTTAAGTTTGAATTCGACAGGATCAAACTGGTTTTGGTAGCCGCTTTGCAGGTCTTGAAAATGGACTTTTCCATCGGTGATCTGAAATTGCTGAATCAATAAACGGGGCAGGGCGTTGGAAGACGCGGGGTTACGTTCTTGGTAACTTTCAATCCATTGAGCCATATTGAAATCGCCAATTTTCGACACCTTGAGTTGCAGTTCTGGTGACGAAAGGTGTAGGTCAGAAAAACGCCAAGCACCGCGAACCAAAGAGGCCCACTCCAAAGCGACATCTACCCGCGCTATAGTTAAAACTGGAGTGTCATCGTTCTCGCCCAAACCCAATCCATCCACTTTCAGGCGCAGGGTAAAGGGATTGAACGCGATGGCTTGAACGTTGACTTTGCGATCCAGAGTCGCCACGCCCCATCCCGGAATTTGATTTTGAAGAAAGCTGGGAATGACCCAAAACCCCGCTGCGGCGTAAATGAAAACCACGCCGACCAAGGCTGCAAGAATTTTGGCGTAGCGTTGAAATGCGATTTTTATCATTGGCTTTATCACTCCCCTAGAGGCGCATTTTCCACTATGTGAGGTTGCGACATTGATAAGAAACGATAATTGAGTCTATGACAACACCCACCGATACCCCTGAAGCGCCAGCGCTTCCAGACCGACTTTCCATCGATGCCCGCAGCCCGTATTACGTGGCGGCGGTTTTTGAGCGGGAAGTTGGGATTCGCTTTAATGGCAAAGAGCGCCTAGACGTCGAAGAGTATTGCATCAGCGAGGGCTGGATTAAAGTCCCCGCTGGCAAAACGCTGGACCGAAAAGGGAACCCTCTGCTGATTAAGCTCAAGGGTAAGGTCGAAGCGTTTTACCGCTGACCCGTTAAGCCGGCGTAAATAGCGGCTTGTTGACGGTATCGCCTTGGTAAAACGCGCTGTATTGGCTCAGCAACTTTTTCCCGTGCTCGGCATTTTGATCTGCCCGAAGCAGGGCGCTGCTAAACCCGGTGCGTTGCATTTGCATCAACTGGTCAATGAGTACGTCGCCGTTGGCGCGAATATCCCCTTGAAACCCCCGACGCCGAAGAACAAATGCTTGGCTAAAAGCGCGTCCATCAGTGAACTTGGGAAAGTGAAGGTCAATACGGGCTATGCCTTCAAGCGACAGGGTCTGAGCGTCACCATCATTGGCTAAGGCTAATGTATCTGAGGATATTGCGCCATCGGTAGCGTTATCAAGGTTCGTATCAATGGTCAGGATATCAAAAGTCGTCATGGAATTTCTGTCTCAATCGATTTTTAAGCGGCTGCGTGGTCAGTGGTTCGGGCCGTCGCATTGCGGGCCGAATTAGCTGCTGTTTTAAACGTATCAAACCCCACACGTTGCAGGGTGTCAATAAAGTTTTCTCCCCCATCGCGGCTATCTTTGTAAACGTCAAGAACCGCTTCAATCACATCAACCACTTCGGCAGCGGCAAACGAGGGGCCAACCACCTTGCCGGGTTTAGCCGGCCCGCTTAGCTCGGAGCCATCGGATCCGCCGAGTGTCACTTGGTACCACTCTTGGCCGTCTTTATCTACACCCAGAATGCCAATGTGGCCGCTGTGGTGGTGGCCGCAGGAGTTGATGCACCCGCTGATATGCAAATCAATTTCACCCAAGTCAAACAACTCATCGAGGTCTTGGTAACGCTCGGTAATTGCAGCGGCGATAGGCAGCGAGCGGGCGTTGGCCAAAGCGCAGTAGTCACCGCCGGGGCAAGCAATCATGTCGCTCAGTAAGCGGATATTCGCACGCGCAAAGCCAGCCGCTTTGGCGGCGTTCCATAGCTCAATCAATGCATCGACCCGAACCCAAGGCAGTACCAAATTTTGGTCATGCGTAACACGCACTTCGCCTGCGCTAAAGCGCTCGGCAATGTCAGCAGCGGTTTGCAGTTGGTCGGCCGTGGCATCACCTGGAGCTTGGCCTAAGCGTTTAAACGACAGGGTGACAGCACGTAAGCCAGGGTTTTGATGTGACGCGACGTTTTGCTCTAGCCAACGGGCGAACTCTGTGTTGTGGCCAGCCATTTCAACCAAAGCATGCTCGGCTGTACTTTGTTGTGCTGTCGACACGGTGTCAAGTGCGGGGAAAACAAAGCAGGCTCGAACGCGGTCCAACTCGGCTTGGGGAATCGTGTGTTGTGCACCATCAGCCAAGATGCGTTGGTATTCGGCTTCTACTTCATCAAAATACCGCTGGCCTTCGGCTTTCACCAAAATCTTGATACGCGCTTTGTAAATATTGTCGCGTCGGCCCCAGCCGTTGTAGACGCGAACAATTGCTTCTAGGTAATTGATGATTTGGTTCCAAGGCAAAAACGCCTTGATTTCAGTGGCAATAACAGGGGTTCGACCCATACCGCCCCCGACCAAAATCTGAAAGCCCACTTCACCCGAGGCATTTTTCAGTACGCGCAATCCCACATCGTGCCAAGCAATAGCGGCGCGGTCTTCGACTGAGCCGGTGATTGCAATCTTGAACTTGCGTGGAAGGTAAGCAAACTCGGGGTGTAGCGTGCTCCATTGGCGCAACACTTCGGCATAGGGACGCGGGTCCACAGCCTCGTCGGTAGCAATGCCAGCGCGTTCGTCGCTGGTGATGTTGCGTATGCAATTGCCGCTGGTTTGGATGCCGTGCAAGTTCACGCTGGACAACAGGTCCATCACATCGGCACTTTTCTCAATCGGAATCCAATTGAACTGGACGTTTTGTCGGGTGGTGAAGTGGCCGTAGTTGGTGGTGAGCTTGGGGGCAGGACCGTTGCCAATTTTGTCTTGGGTGGTTTGCGCGTGGGCTAAGAGCTCAGCGGGCGGGGTATCGAATTCTTCTGCAATGCGGCCCAAAACACGCAGTTGGGCGCTGTTGAGTTCGCCGTAAGGCACTGCAACCCTAAGCATGGGCGCATAGCGTTGGATATACCAGCCGTTTTGCAGGCGCAAGGGACGAAATTCGTCGTCCCCTAAAGTACCGGCCAAATTACGTGTGAGTTGGTCTCGGTATTGGGCGGCGCGGGTTTGGACGAAGGTTTGATCGAAATCGGTGTACTGGTACATACAAGCAAGAAATAAGAATTGCTTGCGACTGTAGAGCCTCTTGAATCAAACTAAAACTACATTTTTGCTATTTCTATATTCCCAAATCACCTATTGCGCCTGACGCTCCACCTTCGTCTTCAACCAGTCGCTCATCAAGACAGTTTCGATCTGGCGAATGCAGGCATCCGCTTCGACTTGCATACAAACCGTGGTTTCTGGCACGTCGTTTCCCCAGCCCGGCTGCGGATAATCTGCAGTGGTGCGCTTCAAGATCGTTTGGCCCTGCGCCAGTCCCTCAGTTGCTACGCGAACGCGGCCACTTTCACAGCTAAAGAGTTCGGGTTGAGTTAGTGCCAAAAAGGCCAAAACATCATGTCCAAAACAGCCATGTACTTTGGCTACCTGGGGGTGCAACGCGCTGTAAAAATTAGAATAAAAAGCCACCGCATGCAACAGGGTGTCGGTTGCCGGTTGCTTGTGGTGCTTTGCGATACGTTCAAAAAGCGCCACTGGCAGGATGACGCGGTGGGTGACATCAAGCCCGACCATGGTGAGTTGGAAGCCCGCTCCAAATACTAGATCGGCCGCGTGGGGGTCGTTCCAAATATTGGCCTCTGCAACCGGCGAAACATTCCCGGGCTCTAAAACTGTGCCTCCCATCACCACGACCTTACGCAGCAGGGCAGGTAGCTCAGGCTCCAGCTCTAACGCCCGAGCAAGGTTACCTAAAGGCCCCACGGCAACGACTGAAACTTCTCCGGGATATTGGCGGGCCGTGTCCACGATAAATTGGGCGGAGCTTCGCGGGTCAAGGGTGTTCGATGTGGAATGCCGTGAAGGTAAATTTCCCAAGCCGTCGGCGCCGTGAATGTAATCAGGCGGCGCTTCTGCATGTTTGACGCGTGGTTGAGATACGCCTTGGGTAACAGGAATTTCGCCGCGACCTGCGATTGCACAAAGGTAAAGCGCATTTTGGGCGGCTTGTTCTACGGTGACATTTCCAAATGTGGTGGTGACGCCGATCAGATCGATGTCCGGGTGCGCGAGGGCGAAATACAGCGCCATCGCGTCGTCAACCCCGGGGTCGGTGTCGTAAATCGCGGTGTGTTTGCGGTTAATCTGCATGCTTAGTGATTTTCTAAAAATTGAGCCACTTCAAGCGCTGTCGGGATACTTGATTGGGCGCCCAATGTCAGACAGGTCAATGCGCTTGCCGCATTGGCAACCCGCAAAGCCGTCGGCCAAGAAGCGCCTTGGCTTAATTGGGCGACCAAGACGCCGCAAAAAGTATCTCCTGCTGCCGTGGTGTCTATGGCTTGGATGGGGAAAGCGGCTTGTTGGTACACCGTGCCCTTATGCCGCGCCAAGCATCCTTTTGCTCCCAAGGTAACCACAACGCTTTGGCAGGGCAGTTTTTCTAAGGCCCATTCAACCGAGCGTGTTTCGTTTGCCAAGGCCATT
>CAMDAN010000053.1 GCA_945888535.1 Bordetella parapertussis | reverse complement strand
CGGCTATCAGCGATAAATCGGTAGGCTTGGAGCAATCCAGCAGGGCCAACAAACTTATCGGGATTCCACCAAAAACTAGGGCAGCTAGTGGAGCAGCTGGCGCACAAAATGCATTCATACAGGCCGTTGAGTTCTTCGCGCTCTTCAGGGCTTTGCAAACGTTCTTTCTCAGGCGGAACGTTATCGTTAATCAAATACGGTTTGATGGAGTTGTATTGCTTGAAAAACTGCGTCATGTCGACGATCAGGTCGCGTACCACGGGCAGGCCTGGTAAGGGCTTAAGAACAATTGTTCCCGGCAGGGTGCGCATATTGGTCAAACATGCCAAACCATTTTTGCCGTTGATATTCATCGCGTCTGACCCACAAACGCCTTCGCGGCACGAGCGGCGAAAAGTGATGCTGGGATCAACCGCTTTTAGCTTCATGAGTGCGTCAAGCAGCATCCGCTCGGTTCCATCGAGTTCGACCTCGATGGTTTGCATGTAAGGTTTTGCATCCTTGTCAGGATCGTAGCGGTAGATCGAAAAAGTGCGCATGGACATGGTGTGTTCTCGCTTAATTCTGGTTAGAAGGTGCGGGTTTTGAGCTCGATGCTCTCAACCGTTAAAGGCTTCATTTGCACGGGTTTGTATGTCAGGCTGTTGCTAGCGCTGTGCCAAAGGGTGTGTTTGTGCCAATCGGTGTCGTTGCGTCCGTTGGGGTGGGCAGGCGTATCGCCATAGTCATCGACGGTATGCGCACCGCGGCTTTCACGGCGGGCTGCTGCAGAGACGATGGTGGCCTGGGCCGCTTCAATCAAGTTCTCGACTTCCAAGGCTTCAATACGCGCTGTATTAAAGACTTTGGATTTGTCTTTGAGGCCGATCTTTTTGACGCGCTCGCGCAACGCAGCAATTTTGGCGACACCTTCGTCCATCGACGCTTGGGTTCTGAAAACGCCAGCGTATTGCTGCATTGCAGCTCGAATGTCGTTGGCAACATCTTGGGCATATTCACCCTCGGTGCTGTTGTCAAGACGCGCCAAGCGGGCTAAGGTCGCGTCAGCGGCATTCGCTGGCAATGCTTTGTGGTCTTTGCTGGTTTTGTTGAATTCAACAATGTGGTTACCCGCAGCGCGGCCAAAGACCAACAAGTCCAACAGTGAATTGGTACCGAGTCGGTTGGCTCCGTGAACGCTAACGCAGGAGCATTCGCCCACAGCATACAAGCCGTTGACGACTTGGCTCTTGTTGTTGGCATCTTGAATCACCACTTGGCCGTTGATATTGGTGGGGATTCCGCCCATTTGGTAGTGGATCGTGGGAACCACCGGGATAGGCTCTTTGGTGATATCCACATTAGCAAAATTATGGCCAATCTCCAGCACCGAAGGTAGCCGTTTCATGATCGTATCGGCCCCGAGGTGGGTCATATCGAGGTTGATGTAGTCTTTGTTGGGACCACAGCCTCGGCCTTCTTTGATCTCTTGGTCCATGCAGCGCGACACGTAATCGCGGGGAGCCAAATCTTTGTAGGCAGGAGCGTAACGCTCCATGAAGCGCTCGCCGTTGGAATTGCGCAAAATAGCGCCTTCGCCACGGCAACCCTCAGTTAACAAGACACCCGCGCCCGCAACCCCGGTGGGGTGAAATTGCCAAAACTCCATGTCTTCCAAGGGAATTCCAGCGCGAGCAGCCATACCCAAGCCGTCACCCGTGTTAATGAAGGCATTGGTCGATGCGGCAAAGATGCGTCCAGCGCCACCGGTAGCTAGCAAGGTGGTTTTGGCTTCCAAAATGTGAACGTCACCCGTTTCCATTTCAATGGCGGTAACTCCGACCACATCGCCATCAGCATCGCGTACCAAATCCATGGCCAACCACTCTACAAAGAAACTGGTTTTGGCTTGAACGTTTTGTTGGTAGAGCGTGTGCAGCATGGCGTGGCCGGTGCGATCGGCGGCAGCACAAGCGCGTTCAACGGCTTTTTCGCCGTAGTTGGCGGTGTGACCTCCAAAAGGGCGTTGGTAAATCGTGCCATCAGGGTTGCGATCGAACGGCATGCCCATGTGCTCAAGGTCGTAAACCACCTTAGGCGCTTCACGGCACATGAACTCAATCGCGTCTTGGTCGCCGAGCCAGTCGGAACCTTTAACGGTGTCATAAAAGTGGTAATGCCAATTGTCTTCGTTCATGTTTCCCAATGAAGCACCAATACCGCCTTGGGCAGCCACCGTGTGCGAACGGGTGGGGAAAACTTTAGACAAAACAGCCACATTAAGGCCTGCGCGAGCCAGTTGCAGGGAAGCGCGCATTCCCGAGCCGCCAGCGCCTACGATGACGACGTCGAATTTACGTTTGGATACTGAGTAAGACATGAGTTGAGTGCCTGTATGAGGAGACGCTTAAACGCGCCACAAAACCTGGATAGACCATCCGGCGCATCCAACGAGCCAAATAAGGGAAAAGACTTGAAGCGTGAGGCGTGTTCCCACGGGTTTGATGTAGTCCATCCAGATATCACGCATCCCCACCCAGACGTGGTAGAGCAGGGCGATGATGACGACAAAGGTCAAAGCCTTCATCCACTGGGTCGTAAAAATACCAGCCCACAGGTCGTAACCAATGGGGCCTTTAGAGAAAATAAGGTGGGCTAAAAGAATGAGGGTAAAAACCGCCATCAATGCGGCGGTGACACGTTGTGCGAGCCAGTCGCGCAGTCCGTAATGTGCGCCAACAACGATGCGTTTAGACCCGTAATTTACTGCCATGGCGTTTATCCTTTTGATGTTTTATTTTTTGAAATAAGAGAGTGACTGGGCTGGTTCAATACAAACCAAACAATTTGGCGCCCAAAACAAGGGTCAGTCCCACACTCACAGAGAGCGTAAAAATGGCCGAAGATTTCCCGAATTCTTTACTCACCGCGTGACGCATATCCATCCAGAGGTGGCGCAAACCCGCAATTAGGTGGTGTAGAAAAGCCCAAATCAGGGCCATTGCGACCAGCTTCATGAACCAACCAGGAACAAACCCCAAGCCCACAGTGAAGGCGCTGCTGAATTTAGCGAAAGAGATTTCGGACGAGATAGACGTGTCAAACATCCAAATGATGAAGGGCATCAATAAAAACATCAGTGCGCCGCTGACACGGTGCAAGATAGAAACGATTCCCGCTACAGGTAAACGGTAGCTGGGTAAGTCGGTCAGTGCATTGATATTTCGAAATTCAGGCCGTTTAGGGCGCGATGGAGGCAGGGTCGAAGACATGGGCAAAGACTTTCTATGAGGTAACTGACTTGTAACTTTGTATTCAAGCAGGGTAAATTCTATTGCACTGCACCAATCTGACAGTGGCCTTGCAACTTAGCCTTGGACTTGGGTCAGAATTAATTGAGTTCATTGCGGTAGTAATGGGTGTCCGTCAGGTAAAGCCCACGGCGCATTTCCATGGGGACGTCGTTGTAGGTATAAGCAATGCGTTCAACGCTCAACAATGGGGCGGTTGGAGAGACACCCAGTAACTCGGCCTGTTCAGCATCAGGCAGCACGGCGCGGATTTTTTCTTCGGCTCGCACCATCCGTACGCCAAACTCAGTTTCAAACAAGGCGTACATGGGACCATCGTAGTTGCCAAGTCGTTCGGCCGTAAGGCCCTTGAAGGGCGCAGCAGGAAGCCACAGGTCTTCCAAAATAGTGGGTTTAGACGCAAAGGAAAGAACGCGACGAACTTGTAAAACGGGTTCGGCATTTCGCAAATCCAGTCCTTTTGCGATGTCTGCGCTGGCACGGGAACGCTTGCAGTCAATGATTCTTCGCTGCGCTGGGCCTTCGCTGTTGGGGTCGCCGTTGTCGGGGAACAGCTTTAGAAAGCGGTATTGCACATGGTGTTCCGCATGGGTGGCCACGAAAGTCCCTTTGCCTTGCCTACGAACCAGTAAATTCTCAGTAGCGAGCTCGTCGATGGCTTTCCTGACGGTTCCTTGGCTTACTTTGAAGCGCAACGCCAAATCTTGCTCGCTAGGTATGGCAGCGCCTGATTTCCATTCGCCGGACTGCAAGCTTTGTAGCAAAAGTACTTTGATTTGTTGGTACAGCGGGCTAAAAGATGGAGTGGCTGCGAGTGGCGTTATTTCAACGTGACTTTCCATCTCCGAGACAAGCGGTTGGCTCGATAGGGAGCTTGATGAAATGGGCTCAGTGGGCATAAAAAAATGCAGCGAAAAGTAAGGTTCAAGTCAGACTCAAATTAGTGGCCAATCATATCTTATATAAGACATAAGACAGGTTGACTTTGGCGAAGAACTCAGGGTAAACTCTAACCCATCCTACAGGCCTAAATTGTGTTTCAAGCGGCCCTAGCATTCACCACTTTAACCATACTTCCAGGAGTTTTTTATGACAAAGAAGCCCGTTCGCGTTGCCGTTACTGGCGCAGCAGGTCAAATCGGATACGCCATTTTGTTTCGAATCGCCTCCGGTGAGATGCTTGGAAAAGACCAACCCGTTGTTTTAAGTTTGTTGGAAGTTCCTGTTGAGAAAGCCCAACAAGCCTTGCAAGGCGTGATGATGGAGCTGCAAGACTGCGCATTTCCTTTGCTCGCGGGGATGGAAGCGCACAGCGATCCAATGACCGCTTTCAAAGACATTGACTACGCTTTGTTGATCGGCTCTCGACCTCGTGGCCCAGGAATGGAGCGCGCTGAGTTGCTAGCCGTCAATGCAGAGATTTTCACAGCTCAAGGCAAGGCCCTGAACGCCGTTGCCGGGCGCAATGTCAGAGTGCTCGTGGTCGGCAATCCGGCCAATACCAATGCGTATATCGCCATGAAGAGTGCGCCTGATCTGCCACGTAAAAACTTCACCGCCATGCTGCGCTTAGACCACAACCGTGCGCTGAGCCAAATTGCTGAAAAAACCGGCAAAGCCGTTGCTGATATCGAAAAATTAACGGTCTGGGGCAACCACTCACCCACCATGTATGCCGATTACCGTTTCGCAACGATCAAAGGCGCCAGCGTGAAAGACATGATCAACGACCAAGAATGGAACGCCAACACCTTTTTGCCAACCGTTGGTAAGCGTGGCGCGGCCATCATCGCCGCCCGTGGCGTGTCGTCTGCCGCGTCTGCGGCTAATGCGGCGATTGACCATATGCGCGATTGGGCTTTAGGCACCAACGGCAAATGGGTGACTATGGGTGTTGCTTCGGACGGTCAATACGGCATTCCTAAAGACACCATGTTTGGCTTTGCGGTCACTTGTGAAGCTGGTGAATACAAGGTAGTGCAAGATTTGCCTATCGACGCATTCAGCCAAGAGTGCATCAACAAAACACTCAAAGAGTTGCAAGACGAGCAAGCCGGCGTCGCCCATTTGCTGTAATTCGTAACCCGCCGCGATGCCCCATCCCCGCGAAATCCTCCTTGGCGCACAAGCGCAAGCGGGTGCTTTGCCGGTGTGTGACCATTACAGCGGTGTTGAACCCCGTATGCGCAAGAGTTTGCAGTTGCAAGCGGAAATGGCAGAGGAGTTTGGGGCTTGCGTCTTTGACGTCACGCTAGATTGCGAAGATGGCGCTCCTGTTGGCGGTGAAATTGAACAAGCGCAGTTGGTTTCTGAGTTGCTAAGGCAATCGAATCCAAGCCCGCAAAATTTTTCAGCTTTGCGCCGAGGCGTGCGGTTCCATCCAGTGAACCATCCCGCGTTTGCAGATGATGTGGCCATCGTTGTCGGCGCTTGTGCAACAGCGTTGAGCTACGTCATGGTTCCTAAGGTGGAGTCATTAAGCGATGTGGAAATTGCGCTTAAAGCCATCGATGCGCATTCCGGATCGGTGACTTTGCCCTTGCATGTTTTGATCGAATCCCCGGCGGCTGTGCACCACGCTTTTGCAATTGCAGCCCATCCCCGGGTTCAATCGTTGAGTTTTGGGCTCATGGATTTTGTCTCGGCCCATGCGGGCGCCATTCCTTCTTCGGCAATGGGCTTGGGTGCCATTGCGGACAAAAACACCCTAGATCAGTTTCATCATCCTTTGGTCGTGCGGGCAAAGTTAGAAATCGCCAGCGCATGCCATGCCCATGGCAAAGTACCTTCGCATTGTGTGGTCACCGAGCTGCGTGATACCGTGGCTTTAGAGACGGCAGCGCGTGTGGCTGCTAGCGCTTTGGGATTCACCCGCATGTGGAGTATTCACCCCGATCAAATTCGGCCGATTCTTCGGGCCTTTGCACCCGACCCCTCTGAGGTTGATTTGGCCGCCCGTATTTTAGAAAAAGCCAGCGCCCAAGCGTGGGCCCCTATCGCCATCGACGGGACTTTGCATGACCGCGCAAGTTACCGTTATTTTTGGCAGTTGTTAGAACGTGCGCAACACACTGGGGTTGCCGTTCCCAACGAAATTCGTCACTTTTTTAGTCATTGATGAGGAGATACACATGTTGAAAGCCTACCGAGACCATGTTGCTGAACGCGCCGCATTGGGAATCCCACCCCTGCCTTTGGATGCCAAACAAACCGCTGAGCTGATTGAGCTTATCAAGACGCCTCCTGCGGGAGAAGATGTATTTTTAATGGATATGTTGACCCACCGCGTTCCACCCGGTGTGGACGATGCGGCCAAAGTCAAAGCCTCCTTCTTGGCGGCTGTAGCACACGGCGAAATCAAAGTAGGCTTGGTCTCTAAGTCCAAAGCTACTGAATTGCTCGGCACCATGGTGGGCGGCTACAACGTGCACCCCTTGATTGAATTGCTCGACGATGCTGAAGTGGCTGGCGTGGCCGCTGCAGCGTTGAAGAAAACGTTGTTGATGTTCGACTTCTTTAACGACGTTTCCGACAAAGCAAAGGCGGGCAATGCCAAGGCCAAAGAAGTGATGCAAAGCTGGGCTGACGGCGAATGGTTTACAACCCGCCCTGAAGTTGAGAAAAAAATCACGGTTACCGTTTTTAAGGTGCCCGGTGAAACCAACACCGATGACTTGTCTCCAGCGCCTGACGCTTGGAGCCGCCCTGACATTCCTTTGCATTACCTTGCGATGTTAAAAAACACCCGTGAAGGCGCAGCGTTCAAGCCCGAAGAAGACGGCAAGCGCGGCCCTATGCAGTTCGTGGAAGACCTGAAGAAAAAAGGCCATTTGGTGGCCTATGTGGGCGACGTGGTCGGTACCGGCTCAAGCCGCAAGTCGGCCACCAACAGCGTGATCTGGGCCACAGGCCAAGACATTCCGTTTGTTCCTAACAAGCGTTTCGGCGGCGTAACTCTGGGCGGCAAGATTGCACCTATCTTCTTTAACACCCAAGAAGACTCGGGCGCATTGCCGATTGAAGTCGACGTGACCAAGTTGGAAATGGGCGACGTCATCGATATCCTGCCCTATGACGGCAAGATCATGAAAAACGGCGCTAATGGACCAGAGGTGTTGACTGAGTTCAAACTCAAAAGCGATGTGTTGTTTGACGAAGTGCGCGCTGGTGGCCGTATCAACTTGATCATCGGACGCAGCTTGACTGCCAAGGCCCGCGAGTTCTTGGGCTTGCCCGCATCAACCTTATTCCGTTTCCCTTCTACGCCGACCGCTACCAAAGCGGGCTTCACGTTGGCGCAAAAGATGGTCGGTCGTGCGGTTGGTTTGCCAGAAGGCCAAGGCGTTCGCCCTGGCACGTACTGCGAACCCAAGATGACCACCGTGGGCTCACAAGACACCACCGGCCCGATGACACGCGACGAGTTAAAAGACTTGGCATGCCTAGGCTTCTCGGCCGACATGGTCATGCAATCGTTCTGCCACACCGCGGCTTACCCCAAGTCTGTTGACGTCAAGACGCACCGCGAATTGCCAGCGTTCATCAGCAACCGTGGCGGCGTCGCATTGCGCCCAGGCGACGGTGTGATTCACTCTTGGTTGAACCGTTTGTTGTTACCTGACACTGTCGGTACCGGCGGCGACTCACACACGCGTTTCCCTATCGGCATTTCTTTCCCCGCCGGTTCTGGCTTGGTGGCGTTCGGTGCAGCTACAGGCGTGATGCCTTTGGATATGCCCGAATCTATTTTGGTGCGCTTCAAAGGCGAGATGCAACCTGGCGTGACATTGCGCGATTTGGTGCACGCCATTCCTTTGTACGGCATTAAGACAAGTTTGTTGACCGTGGCCAAGGCCGGAAAGATCAATGAGTTCTCGGGCCGCATTCTGGAAATCGAAGGCTTGCCCAACCTCAAGGTCGAGCAAGCGTTTGAGTTGTCTGACGCCTCTGCTGAGCGTTCAGCTGCCGGATGCACGATCAAGCTCAACAAAGAGCCAGTCGAGGAATACCTCAAGTCCAACGTGGTACTCATGAAAAACATGATCGCTGACGGTTATGCCGACGCCCGCACCCTGGCGCGCCGCATCGAAAAAGTTGAAGCCTGGTTGGCCGCGCCCAACCTGCTCGAAGCCGACAAAGATGCCGAATACGCGCACGTCATTGAGATTGACATGAACGAGATCAAAGAGCCGATCCTGTGCTGCCCCAACGACCCGGACGACGCCAAGTTCTTGTCCGAAGTCGCTGGCACCAAGATCGACGAAGCCTTCATCGGTTCGTGCATGACCAACATCGGACACTTCCGCGCAGCGGCTAAATTGCTTGGCGGCAGCCGCGACATCCCGGTCAAATTGTGGGTCGCACCGCCTACAAAAATGGATGAAAGCGAGTTGATTAAAGAAGGCCATTACGCCAACTTCGGCGCTGCCGGTGCGCGTACCGAAATGCCGGGATGTTCGCTGTGCATGGGCAACCAAGCCCAAGTGCGCGAAGGCGCCACCGTGGTCTCAACATCAACCCGAAACTTCCCTAACCGCCTTGGCAAGAACACCAATGTATATCTAGCCTCAGCCGAGTTGGCAGCGATCGCCTCCAAGCTAGGCCACATCCCCACCGTGGCCGAGTACCACGAAGCCATGGGCGTCGTCAACAAAGACGGCGCGGCTATCTATAAATACTTGAACTTCAATCAGATTGACGAGTACGTGGATATCGCTAAGGGCGTGACGGCCTAACTTCTGGTTCGCTGAGTCGTACGAACGGCCTAGGGAGTAATCCTTGGGCCGTTTGCCTGTGTTGCCAAAAACCTGGGCCAACGTCGTCCTCATGCGGTTGGATTTCCTATCCATAAAGAAGACAAACCTAGCGGGTTGTCCCTTGCCACTAAAGCATTCAATAGATGTATATTTAAAAAAGTTAATCGAATTAAAAGAAAGAAGGAGATGGTATGAAAATGGCATTTTGTCCGTGGCTGTGACCGTGGCGCCTGCTCTTGCTGCGGCTCAGCCGAGCAGTACACCCCCCGCATTCTTGGATGCCCAGGCCAGTGATCCCGTGACCATGGGGTGGATGATGGGCTCACCGCCTCCAGCCAATCGAGTGATCCGATTTGCCGATGGGAGCTACTTCCAATTTCCCCAAACGCGTTGGACTTTTTCCAATTACCGGCAACTGCTCCCTACGCGCCCAGTAGGGCGGGGCCCAATGCCAGCAAGCGCCCTGAAATCGGCTTTGCAGCCCGAACTGGAAGCCGTGCGATTCAAAAATCTCGATAGCGATGAGACGTTCAGCTTTGGCGACATGTATTCGAAAACCTATGCCGACGGCATTGTGGTGCTGCACCGTGGTCAAGTGGTGTATGAAAAATACACGGGTGCTTTAAAACCCAATGGCCATCACGCTGCGGCCTCGCTGACCAAATCTTTTGTGGGCATTTTGGGTGCCAGCATGGTGGCTGATGGAACGCTGGACGAAAAAGCGACCGTGAGCAAATATTTGCCTGAACTCAAAGACGGTGGCTTTGGAGATGCCACGATTCGTCAACTGCTGGACATGACCACGGGTCTTCAGTATTCAGAAAATTATGTCGACCCTAATGCGGAGGTTTGGAGCCATGTGCGTGCGGGGGGTGTGCTGCCCAAGCCAGCCAATTACTTAGGCCCCCAGACTTTTTATGAGTTTTTACTCACGGTTCAAAAAGAGGGTGAACACGGCAAGGCCTTTGCCTACAAAACCGTCAATTCGGACGTGATGGCTTGGGTGATTGCGCGCGTCACAGGCAAGTCCATGAGCGAAATGTTCTCTGAGCGCATCTGGAGCAAATTGGGCGTTGAGCACGACGCCTATTTCACTGTCGACTCCATCGGGACCGAATTTGCCGGGGGCGGTCTGAACACTAATTTGCGAGACATGGCCCGGTTTGGCGAAATGATGCGCAACAAAGGCCGCGTTGGTACCCATCAGGTGGTGCCAGAAGCCGTGGTGGCAGATATCGCCAAGGGGGCTAGCCCTGAGCAGTTTGCCCAAGCTGGCTTCCCGTGGTTAAAGGGTTGGTCGTACCGCAACATGTGGTGGATTTCGCACAACGACCATGGTGCCTACATGGCGCGGGGTATCCATGGACAGTCGCTTTATATTGATCCGAAAGCAGAAATGGTGATTGCCCGTTTTGGCTCGCACCCCATCGCTACAGGCAATGCAAACGATCCTTTCACCTTGCCTGCTTTTGCGGCTATGGCAGATGCGCTCATGAAGAGTCCGTAAGGGTAGGGCCACCAGCACAGGAGCATTTAGACTGGCAGCGATCGCGTCAAAGGTGGGTCATATTTTCACAGTGGCCGAGTACCACGAAGCCATGGGAGTCGTCAACAAAGACGGCGCGGCTATCTACAAATACTTGAACTTCAACCAGATTGAAGAGTATGTGGATATCGCTAAGGGTGTGACGGCCTAAGCAGGCAGTTGTCTGACTCATTGATAGCCTCTGGGTAAAAAAACCTAGAGGCTTTTTTTTTAGGTGCTCATTTCAAAATAGCGTTGAAAGCTAAAGGCCAAGGTTGCCATGAGCGCCGTGGTTCCAATGAACAGGGAACTAGCAAGACCTATCACGGTGAGCCAATGGGTTTGGCCTGATTCGTCTTCCTCATCAACCAAAGGGTTGAATTTTTGATTCCACCGCTGAGCGTCTGTTAAACCATAAACAATCGCAGCGAGTGCGCAAGCAGCGACGCAAAAACCCAAGAACGGAATCAAAAGCCAGCTGAGGTGGTCGTCTAATCCGATCGTTCGCGCGCGCATGACGCCGTAAGCCCCTAACGCACTGGGAAAGATGGCGAACCAACTCCACGCGTCAAAGTGTCCTGTGAGATAGACCCGCTGCAAGCCTATGGGGCCCGTAATAAGAGTAAGCCAAACCGCGATTGTTTTATTTTTCATATCGCTCATTGTGACGCTTGTGACGCAGTCGTGCGACTGCCTTGGCCAATAGCACGCTCCATGAGCACAACGTCAAGCCAGCGATCAAACTTCCAACCGCAATCGGTAAGAACTCCGACAGAGGTAAAGCCCAAAGCGCGATGTACGCCTATTGACCCCGCGTTATCGGAGTCGCCAATCACAGCGATTAATTTCCGCACCCCAGCGCGTTCGGCTTGGCTCATCAATTCAGCGAGCAGTAGGCGTCCCCAGCCTCGGCCAGTTGCCAGGGGGCTAAGGTAGATGGAGTCTTCCGCAGAGAAGCGGTAGGCTGGTCGCGGTTTAAACCAATTGCAATAGGCAAACCCTAGAACTTCAGCGTTTTCTTCGATCACTAGGTAAGGCAGGCTCTTTGATAAAACGTCAGCTTTGCGGCTTTGCATGTCGGTTTCAGTGGGTGGTTCGATTTCAAAGGTGCCTGTTCCGTGGCGTACGTGGTGTTGGTAAATGGCGGTGACAGCAGGTATATCTGCGTCTGTACAAGGTCGGATGGTTGGCATGGCTTTGAAAAAGTTATAATAGTGGGCTATTCTGAGTGTCACTGGCCGGGTGGTCAGTTGCGTGTCTCAACTCTGAATTCTATGGTTGAAATTCATTTCAATCACCCAAAGGAACAATCATGGTCGTCATTCGACTCGCTCGTGGTGGTGCTAAAGCCCGCCCGTTTTTTAATATCGTGGTTACGGACAAGCGCACTCGTCGCGATGGCCGCTTCATTGAACGCATTGGTTTTTATAACCCGATTGCAACTGCCAATGAAGAAAGCATCCGTATTGCTCAGGACCGCCTGACTTACTGGAGAAGCGTTGGTGCGCAAGCGTCTCCTACGGTTGAACGTTTAGTTAATCAAGCAGCTAAAAAAGCGGCTTAATTTCGTGTGCAGGCTGGCCCTTCGTGCTGATGGGCCAAGCCGCCACAATCCTTTGACCGATTGTTTCGCATGATTGCTGGCCTTGAACCCGCCGAGCTCCCTAAGGATGCGATTGAGGTGGGGAGGGTTGCAGAGGCATGGGGCATCAAAGGATGGTTCAAGGTGTTGCCCTACAGCGGTGATCCTGAGGCCTTATTTACCTCCAAATTGTGGTTTATGTTGCCCACCGAAAAAGGTCTAAAAACCTTTGATGGCGTAGCGCAGCTCTCTGTTAAAGAAATTAAATCCCATTCGGGTTCTTTGGTCGCCTGTGCAGCAGGCGTGTCTGACCGCAACGAGGCCGAGGCTTTGCGCGGCGCACGAATTTTTATCGCCCGTTCTAATTTCCCAGCGTCTGCCATTGATGAGTTTTACTGGGTCGACTTAATTGGTTTGGATGTAGTTAACCGTGAAAACGAGCCGATGGGCGTGGTTCGCGAACTCATGTCAACCGGACCACAAACGGTTTTGGTTCTGGAGTATTTGGAAGATGGAAAAACACTGGAGCGAATGATTCCATTTGTCTCGGTTTACGTCGATTCTGTAGATTTGCAGGCCCGCCGGATTGTGGTGGACTGGCAAGCCGATTATTGAAGCGTCAAGATCATGCGTTTTGACGTCATTACCCTTTTTCCTGAACTATTCGGTTCGTTTTTAACGACTGGAATTACCCGCCGAGCCTTTGAGGCTGGACTGGTGGATGTGCGCCTTTCGAATCCGCGTGATGTCGCTCTGGGTAATTACCGGCGCATCGATGACCGTCCCTTTGGTGGTGGCCCCGGCATGGTCATGATGGCGGAGCCCTTGGAAAAAACGCTTATCGAGATTCAATCACAACGGCAAGACCAAGCGCCGGTCGTCTTGTTCTCGCCTATCGGCAAACGCTTAGACCACGCAGATATTGACACGTGGGCTCACAGCCAAGGTGCTATTTTGGTTTGTGGACGTTACGAAGGCATTGATCAGCGCTTTATTGATCGGCATGTGGATCTTCAAATCAGCGTGGGTGATTTTGTGCTGTCGGGTGGTGAGTTGCCTGCGATGGTGCTGCTTGACGCTGTGGCAAGGCTTCAACCCGGCGTGTTGTCTGACCAAGAAAGCCACCAGCTTGACAGTTTTAATCCGGAGCTCGATGGGTTGTTGGATTGCCCGCATTACACACGCCCCGAGGTTTGGTCGGAGCAGCCCGTGCCTGCGGTGCTCCTATCCGGACACCATGAACACATTGAGCGTTGGCGCCGGGAACAGCGCTTGGCCTTAACTGCGGCACATCGGCCTGATTTAATTGAAATTGCACGCCAATTGGGCAAACTTAGCCCCCAAGACGAACAGTTTTTGAAGAATATGGCAGCTGCGAGGTTATAATCGAAGGCTAACTGATCCTCTGCTCGGTCAAATTGAAACAGCAATGGTGCTGTATTTGAGTTGTACCCTTTTGGTACTGGCGCTGGCATGATCTTGAAAGAAGCTATGAATCTCATTCAAATCTTAGAGCAAGAAGAAATTGCTCGTTTAGGAAAAGTCATTCCTGAATTCGCCCCAGGCGACACCGTGATCGTCAGCGTGAACGTCGTTGAGGGAACTCGCAAACGGGTTCAGGCGTATGAAGGCGTTGTGATCGCTAAACGCAATCGCGGCCTCAATAGCGGCTTTATCGTTCGTAAAATTTCGAGCGGCGAGGGCGTTGAGCGTACTTTCCAAACCTACAGCCCATTGATTGCTGGTATTGAAGTCAAACGCCGTGGCGATGTTCGCCGCGCTAAGTTGTACTACTTGCGTGATCGCAGCGGTAAATCTGCGCGTATCAAAGAAAAGTTGCCAGCTAAGAAAACAGCGGTTTAACCGACCTCTGTTTGAACAAAACCGCCCAGGTTCTCCTGTGGCGGTTTTCTTTTTTTGGAAACGCTAAATGAGTGGCATTTCAATTCCAGACCCTCGGTTAATCCCCGTGATCGGTGTCGATCGGCATTTGCCGAAAGTGCCTATGGAATCCATGACGCCGGATGCTTTGCGTAAACGCTTTGCCGTAGCACCCGATTGGACACCAGAGATCCTCGCTGAGTTGTCTTTTTCCGATCGTTCTCCGGTGGCTGCTTCGGTATTAATCGGTTTGGTGATGCGCGAAGAATTAACGGTGTTGCTGACACAGCGCACAGACCACCTGTCAAGCCACTCAGGTCAAGTGGCTTTTCCGGGTGGAAAAATGGATCCCGAAGATCGAGATGTCGCAGCTACAGCGCTGCGAGAGGCCTATGAAGAGGTGGGTTTGGATCCTGATAGCGTGGATGTATTAGGAGTGTTACCCATTTACACGACGGGCAGTGCTTTTTTGGTTTCTCCGGTGGTGGCTTTGCTTCGTCCTGACATGCCATTGCGTGCCAATGCCAATGAGGTGGCAAGTATTTTTGAGGTGCCATTGTCATTTTTGATGAATCCCGCCAACCACAGACGCCACGCCTATGAGCGCAACGGAGTGCAAAGGGAGTGGCTTTCAATGCCCTACGTTGAAGGGTCACAAGAACGGTTTATTTGGGGCGCGACCGCAGGAATGTTGCGTAATTTATACCGGTTTTTGGTCGCTTAACGTTCTCGGGGTCGTTATGATCTTTCCCATGAGCTTTTTGTCTATTCTTTTCGCGCTTTTGCTGGAGCAGGCAAGGCCACTTCAGCCTATTAACCCTGTGCACGGAAGTGTTCGCAATTGGGTGAGTTGGACGCTTCATCATTTTGATGCGGGCAAGCCGCAACACGGCTGGCTGACTTGGGGTGTGGCTGTGCTCTTGCCCACCGTTTTAGCTGCCGCAGTGCATTGGACTTTGTTGTTGACTTTGGGCTGGCTTGCCGCAGTGATTTTTAATATTGCGATTTTGTACAGCACCCTAGGGTTTAGACAATTCAGTCACCATTTCACAGAAATTCGCGATGCCTTAGACGCAGGCGATGAAGTTCTGGCTCGCCAACTGCTTGCGAAATGGATGCACTCCGACGCTAGCAATCTTCCACGCAGCGAAATGATTCGCCATGTGATCGAGCATTCGGTGCTGAGTGCCCACCGCTATGTTTTCGGTGTTTTCGCTTGGTATACCTTGCTTTCCGCCTTGGGATTAGGTCCTGCAGGCGCAGTTTTTTACAGGATGGCTGAATACTTTGGAGTAATAACTAAGCATGCAGCCAGTTCATCTAACGTGATGGTGAGCCCATCTGTGCAACAGTGTGCTGAGCAGGCGTGGTGGTCGATTGATTGGTTGCCAGCCCGTATCACCGCATTAGGCTTTGCTTTTGTCGGAAGTTTTGAGGATGCCATCGCTAGGTGGCGACAGTTTGAAGCATCTACACCGCGCGATAACGACGGAATTGTTTTGGCTGCCACGGCAGGCGCGGTGAATGTTCAATTGGGATTTGGTACCCAATCTACAAGCGCCCAGACGCCCCAGCTTGCGCATTTACGTGCAGTGGTTGGATTAGTTTGGCGCACGGTGGTGATGTGGATGATTTTTTTGGCGTTGCTGTCGCTCGCCAGATTGCTAGGCTAATACCGACTTTGAGACAGTTCGGCAAATAAATCGCAGTAAATTTTATAGCGATGGGCGGTAATAGAGCTCTCCGAGGCTTCATTTTTCAAGGCTGCTAAGACGCCGCAACCCGGCTCATGCAGATGGGAGCAGTTGTAAAATTTGCATGCGCCAGCGTGTGCTTTGATATCGGGCATCAACCCAGCGAGATGCATCGGATCAATATGGTGCAAACCAAACTCTTGAAACCCTGGTGAGTCAATAAGTGCCGTTGTTTTAGATGCGTCTTGCCAGTAAAGCGTGGTGCTGGTGGTGGTGTGTTTGCCGGAATTAAGAGCGGTAGAAATTTCTTGGGTTAACACTTGGGCTTGGGGTACAAGGCGGTTAATTAAGGTACTTTTGCCAGCGCCCGAAGGACCCAAAATCAAACTGGTTTTTCCTTTGAGTACTTCCTCAAGGCTGGGCTGGTTCTTGTTGGAAAAAAGTGCGGTAGTTTTCTCGCTCGGGTCTTCAATCGCTGGCGCTCGTGGCTTTAAGGCCATGGGTAACACGGTATAGCCCATGGCCCGGTAAGGACCAAGGCGCTCCCAGGCGCGCTCGAATAATTGCGAAAGATCTTGTTTGTTTAAAACGATGATCGCTTGAATTTTTTCAGCTTGGGCTGCAATTAAAGCGCGTGTGAGTT
>CAMDAN010000052.1 GCA_945888535.1 Bordetella parapertussis | reverse complement strand
TTGTTTGATACCAAGTGGTATGCGGCACTCGCCTACATTCGCGCCAATCGCCTCAACTACAACGTGATTGAAGGCCCCAACGACCGCTTTGGTTTGATGGCCAGCGGAAAAGCTTTTAACGACACCCGCCAAGCCTTGTTGGACTTGGGGCTGGATGACGCAACCTGCCAACGCATTGGCGTAAGGCTGCACAAAGTCGGCGTGGTCTGGCCTTTAGAAGCCCAACTGACGCGCCAATTTGCCACGGGATTGCAAGAAATTTTGGTGGTGGAAGAAAAACGCCAAGTCATCGAATACCAGCTGAAAGAAGAGCTGTACAACTGGCGCTCTGATGTGCGGCCCCACGTATTGGGCAAGTTCAACGAAGTCGAAGACGCAACTGACAACACCTACGGCAGCGGCGGTGAGTGGTCGATGCCCAATCCCAGCGCCAACACTTTGTTGCGGGCGAACGCCGATTTGTCACCCGCACTGATTGCCCGGGCGATTGCGCAGCGGTTGAAAAAGATGGGAGTCGACAGCGACACCCAAGCGCGTATGGATGCGCAACTCGCCATTTTGGATGCTAAAGAACGCTCCATGCAGGTGTTGCAATTGAGCAGCCCCCAAGGCGACCGCCAACCTTGGTTTTGTTCAGGTTGTCCGCACAACACATCCACCAAAGTGCCTGAAGGCTCCCGAGCCATGGCAGGTATCGGTTGCCACTTTATGACGATATGGATGGACCGATCGACCACGGGCTTTACCCAAATGGGTGGCGAAGGCGTGCCGTGGGTGGGGCAGCAACCCTTCTCCAATGACGCGCATATGTTTGCCAATTTAGGCGACGGAACCTACTTTCATAGCGGCCTGTTGGCGGTGCGCCAGTCGATTGCGGCAGGCGTCAATATCACCTACAAAATTTTGTACAACGATGCCGTAGCCATGACCGGTGGTCAGCAAATCGGCGAGCGTCCGGAAGGTCACAGCGTGGTTCAGATTGCACAAAGCATGCGAGCCGAAGGCGCCCAGCGCATCGTCATCGTGACCGATGAGCCAGAAAAATACGAAGCGGTTCAAGGCATTCCAGACGGAATTTCGATTGAACACCGCGATAGCTTAGACCAGATTCAACGCGTGTTTCGCGAGATCAAAGGCACCAGCGTCATCATCTATGACCAAACCTGCGCGACTGAGAAACGCCGCCGCCGCAAGCGCGGAACGCTGATCGATCCTGCGGTTCGGGTGGTGATTAACGAACTTGTGTGTGAGGGCTGTGGCGACTGCGGCGAACAAAGCAACTGCGTGAGTGTCGAACCCTTGGAAACTGAATTCGGTCGCAAACGGCAGATCAATCAAAGCACCTGCAATAAAGATGTGTCTTGCGTCAAAGGGTTTTGCCCCAGCTTTGTGACGGTTGAAGGCGGGAGTTTGCGTAAGAAAAAAATGGCGTCATCTTCTGCGTTTGATATCTCGACCTTGCCCGAACCGGTCTTGCCTGATCTAAGCCAAGCCCACGATGGTGTTTGGGGTGTGGTGGTCGCCGGGGTGGGTGGGACCGGTGTCATCACCATTGGCCAGTTGCTTGGTGTTGCGGCGCACATGGAAGGCAAGGGCATCGTGACCCAAGACGCTGGCGGTTTGGCGCAAAAAGGCGGTGGCACCTGGAGCCATGTGCTCATTGGACAAACGCAAGAGGCGATTCGCACGACCCGCGTCGGCATGGCCTGCGCTGATTTGGTCATTGGTTGCGATCCCATCGTGACCGCAGGCAAAGAAACCAGTATGCGCTTGCGTGCCGGGCGCAGCCATGTGGCGCTCAACAGCCACAGCGCACCGACTGCGGCCTTTGTTAAAAATGCCAATTGGAACAATCCGGGCGAAGCGTGTCTGGCTGCCATTGCCAGCGCCTTAGACGAGCCTTCGGCTTTGGGAACGGTCGACGCCGATGCCATTGCCACCCAACTTTTGGGCGACAGCATTTACACCAATCCGGTGTTACTCGGCTTTGCGTGGCAAAAAGGTTGGATTCCTTTGAGGCTCGCTTCCTTGTTGCAAGCCATGGAACTCAACGCCGTCGCGGTTGAAAAAAATGTGGCTGCCTTCCACTGGGGTCGCGTTGCAGCGCATGACTCTGCAGCGTTGGAGCGTGCGTTGCAACCCGGTCAAGCCGTTCAATGGGTGAAGTCTGAAAAAGAAACGCCGCAGGCCTTGAATGCATTGGTCGCCAAGCGTATTGAGTTTTTATCCGCTTACCAAAACGCCGCGTATGCGGCAAGTTATGCAGACTTGGTGCAACAGGTGGAGCGGGCGGAAGAAGGTTTGAAACCTGCGCAGCGAACGCTTAGTTTTGCGGTGGCGCGCAATTTGTTTAAGTTGATGGCCTACAAAGACGAATACGAAGTGGCCCGCTTACACAACGACCCGCAGTTCAGACAGCGCATCGGTGCGATGTTTGAAGGCAACTACCAAGTCCACTACCACTTGGCCCCGCCCTTGTTCGCAAAGAAAAACGACAAAGGCCAATTGCAAAAACAAAAAATGGGGGTGTGGATGGCGTACGCCTTTCGTATCCTCGCGCCGTTGAAGTTTTTGCGCGGCACGGCCTTAGACCCTTTTGGCTATACCCACGAGCGCAAAGAGGAACGGGCTTTGGTGGGCGAATACCGCGCCGCAGTGCAAGCGATGTTGACGCAACTGAACGCAGACAACTTCGACGATGCATTAGCCTTTGCCAAATTGCCCGAAGGGATTCGTGGCTTTGGCCACGTCAAGGCACGGCACTTAGCGCAAGTTCGTCCCCAGTGGGAAGCAGGGGCCGCGCGCTGGGGCGGCGCACCTCTTGCATCAGCCAAGACGTAAAAGCTTGGGCTGCGGCGCTGGTCCCGGTGCCCTCTGAGGCGATGAGGTAATACGCCTCTTTCATTGGCAGGGATAACGCAAACGGGCGTACCAACTGCCCCGTTTCAATCAAGTGGCTGGCTACGGTGTCATGCGCTAAGGCCACGCCCAAGCCTTGCTGGGCCCACGTTAAGCTCAGCGCCCAGGTGCTAGCGCGGTGGACCACTGGCGGCGGTGCAGAGCTGTCGTAGTCGGGGTGGGCTTCGAGCCAACTGTCCCAACTTTGCACGCTGCTGGAGAGGTCGAGCAAGCGCTCTTGAAGCAGGTCTTGTACGCTGTGAATTCGACGCGCGACCTCTGGGGCGCAAACCGGGTAGGTTGTGTCTTCCCAAAGTCGTTGGCCCACGCGGCGCTCCCACTTGCCTAAGCCCAGCACAATTTCAACCGCAGCGGTCGGGCTCTGGCGGTCTTCGGACCAAATCGACGTCACCACGTTCATTTGTACCCACGGGTAGGCTTCCATGAAACGGTGTAAGCGCGGAGCCAACCAAAAAATAGAAAACGAGAGGTTGGCGTGCACCTCCAAAATGCCCGGGTTCTTGCGCCCGGTGAGAACGCTGGTACCTTCCTCGAGCATCGCAAAAGCCGCTTGGACGGTGGGTAAATAGCTTCTGCCTGCCGCAGTCAGTTCTAGGCCGCGCGCCCGGCGCATAAACAAGGGCCGGCCCAATGCGCTTTCAAGGGCTTTGATCTGCTGGCTCACCGCTGACTGGGTCATATGCAAGGCTTGCGCGGCTTCGGTAAAGCTCAAGGCGCTGGCAGAGGCCTCAAAAGCACGCAGCCAATTTAAAGGAGGAAGTCTGGACATAAAAGCCATTAGTTATTCATTAGTCAAACTAATTTTACAACTGAAGTTTCTTTGTTTGCCTCTGGTGAGGGCTTCCATCAGAATCTCACCCATCGTAAAAACTGCAATTTAAGGAACTTTATTTCTATGCAAACCCCATTCCAAGCCCTGGTTTTAACCGAAGTGGACGGCAAAACCCACGCCCAGGTTCAGCCGCTCACCCAGGCGGATTTGCCCGCAGGCGACACCTTGGTTGCTGTGAGCCACTCCAGCTTGAATTACAAAGACGCGATGGCCTTGACCGGCAAAGGCAAGATCGTGCGCCAGTTCCCGATGGTTCCTGGGATTGATTTGGTGGGAACGGTAATCGAGTGCACAAGCGGCATCTGGAAAACCGGCGACGCCGTGGTGCTGACCGGCTGGGGCGTGGGGGAGCGTTTTTGGGGCGGTTACAGCCAAGTTCAGCGCGTGAAGTCGGAGTGGCTGACGGCTTTGCCAAAAGACATGTCGCCTTTGCAATCAATGACTTTGGGAACGGCGGGGCTGACGGCCATGCTGTGTGTGATGGCGTTGGAAGAGGCAGCGCTTCCCAAAGGAAAAATTTTAGTCACGGGTGCCAGCGGCGGCGTGGGAAGTGTGGCGGTGGCTTTGCTGTCTCGCTTGGGCTTTGAGGTCACGGCCTTGACCAGCCGCCCGGAAGAAAACCAAGACTATTTGACCAAGCTCGGCGCGACCGAGGTGTTGGGAACCGCGCAATGGCAAACCAAAATCAGCCCCTTGGCTGCGCAACGCTGGGCTGGCGTCATCGACGTGGCTGGTGGTGCAATTTTGGCGCAAGCGCTCTCGGAAGTGCATTACGCAGGCGCAGTCGCCGCCTCCGGTTTGGCAGCCAGCGTGTCACTTGAAACCACGGTGCTGCCATTTATTTTGCGCGGCGTGCGTTTGCAAGGCGTGGACTCGGTCATGTGCCCGCAAGACAAGCGCACCCAAGCCTGGGCGCGCTTGGCAACGCTGTGTTCAGCCGATGCGTATGCGGACATGCAGCGCGTCGTCGGTTTGACCGCGCTGCCTGCCTTGGCCGCAGAGATGATGTCTGGTAAAGCCCATGGTCGCGTGGTCGTTGATTTGAAAGCGGCCCCATGAGCGCACGTCTGCCCAATTCCGTTACCGCTGATAACGCACTGGCTATTCCCAGCCACGCCTTAGACCGACTTCTCAAACCGCGATCGATTGCCATCGTGGGTGCCAGCCCACGCGAAGGCAGTTTCGGAAACATGATTGAGCGCTCGATCGCCTCGTTGGGTTTTGAGGGCCAGGTGTTTTTAATCAACCCCAAGTACAGCGAAATCCATGGTCGCCCCGCGTATGCCAGTTTGAGTGATTTGCCAACTGCCCCAGATTGCGTGGCTATGGCAATTGCAGATGCCGCTTTGCCCGCAGCGCTTGAAACGGCTGCCCGCGCCGATGCTGGCAGCGCCGTCCTTTTTGGTCGTTCGTACGGCGTTGACAGTTCGGGCCGCGAACTCACGCAGACGCTCACTGCGATTGCGCAAGAAGCCAATATGCAGTTGTGCGGCGCTAACTGCATGGGCTTTGTCAATTTAGATGCCAAGTTGCAAATGACAGGCTTTCCGTTTGAAACTCTGCGCGACCCTGGTCACGTGGCGCTGATTTCTCACAGCGGCTCCACTTGGTCGGGCATCGTCGGTAACTTGCGCGGCATGCGCTTTAACACCGCGATCTCTGCTGGCCAAGAATTAGCAACCGGTGTTGCGCAGTACATGGACTACCTGATCACGCAACCCTCCACGCGGGTGATTTGCTTGGTGCTGGAGACCGTGCGCCAACCGGCTGAATTTTTAGCCGCCTTAGACCGCGCCCGCGCAGCGGGCATTGTGGTGGTGGCCCTCAAACTCGGACGCAGCGAGCGGGGCCAGGCCTTCGCCAAATCGCACAGCGGCGCGCTATCAGGAAGCGCGGATGTATTGGACGCAATATTTGTGCGCCATGGCGTTGTGATCGTCCACACCTTGGACGAAATGATGGACACCGCTGAGTTGTTTGCCGCCACGCGCAAACCCCACAACGGCAGCTTTGCTTTGGGCAGTGACTCCGGAGGTGAGCGTCAGTTGATTGCCGACCTGGCGGAGCCTTTGAAGATCTCGTTTGCGCCATTGAACGAGGCAACGGTAGAACGCTTAAACGGCTTACTCAGTCCGGGCGTGGAAGCCACCAACCCGCTAGATTACTGGGGTGATGGCCAAGACGTGATTGCCGAGTGCTTGCTGGCGATGGCCGATGACCCAGCCGTAGGAACGGTGGTGATGGCCACCAATATGGCCCAGGGCCAAGACTTTATGGTGACCTGTTCCCATGCGCTGGAGAAAACCTGGGCGGCGAGTACCAAACCCATTGTGCTCATGGGCAATGTCAGCGCGACCATGTCGCCTGCTGAGTGCAATCGCTTCCGGGCTATGGGCATCCCTGTGTTGATGGGCACCGAAACCGCCTTGCGCGCGCTCGCGCATTACAGCGCGCACTTTGAGCCCCAAGCGCCTGAGGACAGCATTGCGGATGCGCTAACCCACACCCCCAAGATGCCAAGCCCCGAGCGACTCGCGTTTTGGAAAACGGCATTGCAAGACTGCGCCAAAGCAGACCAAAGCCTACAAAGCTTTGCGCTGTTAGAAGAGTTTGGACTGCCAACAGCCCAAGGCCTCAGCACCAGCGATTGGAGCCAAGCGCTGGCCTTTGCTGACAAAGTGGGTTTCCCCTTGGTCGCCAAAATTGATGCGCCTGAAGTGGCACACAAGTCCGATATGGGCGGCGTGATTTTGGGAATCACCAATACCCAGCAGCTGCAAGCGGCTTGGAACGAACTGCAGGCCAAGTTGCCCGGCGCGGTGTTGTTGCAGCGTCAGTTGCAAGGCACCGAGTTGATCTTGGGGATGCAAAAAGACCCCTCGTTTGGTCCGATTTTTACGGTGGGATTGGGCGGCATTTTTGTCGAAATCATGAAAGACGTGGCCTTGCTTTTGCCCAGTGATTCCAAACAAACCATTCGCAACGCAGTCTTGGGTTTGCGAAGCGCCGCTTTGCTGCAAGGTGCGCGTGGGCGGGCGGTGGCTGACATCGATGCTTTGACGCAGGTCATTCAAAACTTCATGGCCATGGGGATGGCCTTGCAAGACCATATTCAAGAAGCAGAAATCAACCCCTTGTTGGTCAGTGGCGCAGACATGGCGGCCGTGGACTGTTTGGTGATTCCTGTTGCTGCTACCCATTCAAACTGAAGAAAAAATTGCCTTATGAGCCAAGCCCTTCAACCTGCCTTGTTACAAGACCCGCTGATTCAAACCGAAACCATTGGCCGTGTCGGCGTGATTCGCTTGAATCGTCCCAAAAAACGCAACGCGATCAACGGCGCGATGATGGCCGCAGTGAGTCACGCCTTACAAGCGTTTAGCGCGGACCCGGATATTGGCGCGATTGTGTTGGCAGCCAACGGCCCTTCGTTTAGCGCTGGTTTTGATCTGAAAGAACTCGCCGAGCAGGGCAACACCACGGCCGAGCAATGGGGCGCGGTGCTCAAAGCCGACTTTGATTTTGTGATTCAGTTTTGGGATTGCCCCAAACCCACGGTCGCTGCGATCCATGGGTTTTGTATTGGTGGGGGCTTGGAGTTGGCAGTCTCTTGTGACCTCACCATTGCCGATAGCGAGACTTTGATGGGTGAGCCAGAGATGAAGTTTGGCTCTAGCATTGCCGCGATGATCGTGCCTTGGTTGGTGGGCGCGAAATACGCCAAGGAAATGCTGCTCACTGCCAGTGACCGTATCAGCGCCCAACGTGCTTATGAGGTCGGCTTGGTCAATGAAGTGACGCAAGGCGGTACGCATTTCGAGCGTGCCTTGGCCATTGCGACGGGCATGGCCAACTGTTCGCCTTTGTCGATCCAGCTCACCAAACGCGCTATCAACCGGGGCTTTGATATCAGCGGTATGCGCCAAGCATTGCTCGCAGCCATTGACGCCGCCACCTTGATCGAGTCCAACGTGCGGCCAGAAAACGCCGAGTTTGAACGCCTGCGTACGACTGAAGGCATGCAAGCCGCCTTGGCTTGGCGCAACAGCCAGCAACCCAGCGCAGTGGCTTGAAGAACCGGGGGCATTACAACTTTGTCATGAAAGATGTGCCCCATGGCATTCAAGGCGACAATCCTTGAATGCATGTTTTATTGTTAGAAGACGAAAAAAAGATCGCGGACTTTATTGTTGCGGGTTTTGAAGCACACGGCTTTCAAACCCACCACGAAGCCGACGGTTTTCGGGGGCTTAATACCGCACTGATTCGTAGCTTTGACGCCATCGTCATGGATGTGAATCTGCCCTTGATGGATGGTTTTCAAGTACTGACAGAAATTCGGCGAAAAGGCTTGCACACCCCCGTCGTCTTGCTCACCGCGCGCACCGACCTGGCAGACCGCCTCAAGGCGTTTGAATTGGGTACGGACGACTACCTTCCCAAGCCTTTTTTCATCGAAGAGCTGATTATTCGGGTGCAGACCATCGTTGCGCGTAAAGCGGGGAACGTTGAAAAAACGGTTCAACAAAGTGGCGTCACCTTAGACCGCTTTACCCGCTTGGTGAAGTGGGGTGGGCGTTCTAGTACGCTGACGCAGAGGGAGTTTGTTTTGTTGGAATACTTGATGCTCTCGCCTGGACAAATTCTTTCGCGCCAACAAATTTTGAAACACGTCTGGAACGTGGACTTTGACCCAGGTACCAATGTGGTGGACGTGTGTATTCAACGCATTCGAAAAAAATTTGCGCATGCCGATGCCAACCTCCCTGACGTGTTTCCTTTAGAAACCATTCGCGGCGTCGGTTACCGCCTCAATAACGCATAACTAGCGATGCGATCTTCGTTTCGTGTGCATGTGTTCTTGGTGGCCGTGGTGTGTGCGCTCACGGTCATTTTGTCAATGCGAATGATTGCGCGCTACTCTGGCGACGAGCCGCTACTTAATTACTTTAGCAATGCTTTAGCCCGCCATCTAGTCAAAGAACTGGCGGCACCAGTCGACGGGCTGACTGCGTTGCAGCTGCAAGCAAATCTCGAAAAGTCGATAGATGATATTGAGGCGGGCGAAATGGAAGTTTTTTTCCAATCAGCCCTGCCCACCAACGAAACCCAAAAGAGCTTAAAAAATGCCTTGGCTTCGAGCGCACTGGTTTGGGAAAAGTTAGATGCTTTACCGAAGGGTGGTTTGATTGAATCTGCGACGCTGGTAGCAGGACCCAATCGCTGGAAAGTATTACAAACCACCTTCAACGGCGAAACCATTTTTGTCGCAACCCAGAGCGTGGTGTTTCAAAGAAATTACAACAACATCGTCGAGGTTCGTGATTCCATCATAAAAATCACCTGGCCGTTTTTATTGGCAGCTTTGATTCTTGCGACCGCTGTTATTAGTTACGCCGCCGCCAAGCCGATTGGCAACTTGCAAAAGGCCTTCACCCAAATCCATTTGGATTCCAGCAGTGAGCACATCAACCAAGCCACCAACTACCGTGAATTTGCGGAGTTCATCGGGTACTTCAATGCCTTGATTGACCGGTTTCGAGAAAGTTACACGCAGGCGAGTCGATTTTCTAGCGATGCTGCGCATGAATTACGAACACCGCTGACCATCATTCGTGGCCACCTGCAGCGCCTCATCAATCAATCTGAAGACCGATCGGATGCGCAAATGCAGCTCTCATTGGTGGCGGAAGAGGTAGACCGCATCATCGCCATTACCAATAAATTGTTGTTTTTATCGCAAGCCGATTCAGGTCATCTCGCCCTCACCCAAACATCGGTGCATCTCAAAGACATGGTCGGCCAAATGGTGGACGACTTACGAAGTTTTTCACCTCACTTGGTGTTGACTAGCGATTGGAGTGGCAGCGCCGTGGTGTGGGCTGACCGCGATCTGATGTACCAATTATTAAGCAACTTATTTGCCAACGCCATCAAGTACAACGACGCGCGTGGCGTGGTTGAGTTTAAAGCCCATGAAGATAAACAGGCCTTTCACTTTTCGCTGACGAACACCACCCAACTTACCTTAGACGGCTTAGACGACCGGGTGTTTGAGCGTTTTTACCGACACCTAGAGGTGGGTAGCCAATCCATAAGCACCGGTTCGGGCTCTGGCTTGGGTTTGAGTTTGTGCAAAGAAATCATAGCGGCCCATGGCGGTCAGATTGGCATCCGAACCAGCCCAGACCATACCGTCACTATCTTTGCTAGCTTGCCATGGGGCCTCTAACATGACAAAACTGTTATTTAGGATGAAAATTTCGAAGTAAGACCAGCACGCATTTTTCTTTGCTTTTAATCTCTAGCCATCTCATTTTTATGGGTGGCATATGAAAGCACATTCCTTGGGTATTGCGATTCTTATCGGGCTGTTTGGTTCCGTGTGTTGGGGGGCAGAGACAGGTCACTGCGCCGCATTCGCAAAAGACGATGACCGTTATCACTGCACAGCACTGGCGATGAAATCAATGTCCTTGTGTTCTCAAATATCAACTACCGATGGGATTAACTATTGCAAAGCCATGACGGGCGGTAGCTCTGGCTATTGCGAAAAAATAAGCGGCGGCTTTCGTGCGCGTTGCCTGTCCGGTGTACGTGCGATGCAGCGTAAAAATATCTGGAGTCAATCTTAAAGACCAAATTTTTTGTGCCCTTACACTGGGGCATGAACAGAAACCTATGGCTATTAACCCTTTGCCAGGGTCTCTTTCTTACCAATAACGTCGCGTTCATTGCCATTAACGGGCTGGTAGGCCTGAGTCTGGCGCCGCTGGGCTGGATGGCAACCCTGCCGGTCATGGGCTATGTCGTGGGTGGCGCCATGAGCACCCCGCTGGTGGCGTATACGCAGATGCGCTGGGGCAGAAAGGTCTCCTTTCAATTGGGTTTGGTGGTCGCTATCGGTTCAGCCTTATTGGCAGCATGGGCGATTACCCATCACCAGTTTTGGTGGTTGGTCGCGGCGACGGTGATTGCGGGGTATTACAGCGCCAACGGACAACTCTACCGTTTTGCAGCTGCCGAATTGGCGCAGCCCAGCCAACGCGAAAAAGCCACCTCGTGGGTTTTGGCGGGCGGTTTGCTTGGTGCCATTGCCGGCCCTAACTTAGCTGCCCGAAGCCGCGGCTTAGCCGAAGTGCCTTTTGCTGGAGCCTATTGGGTTTTAGCAGTGGTGGCGATTCTTGCAATGGTGTTAATGGCGGGCATTACATTTCCAAAGGAAAAGTCCACGAAGAACACGGCGTATACCGGCCGCAGCGCTCTCCAAATGTTGCGCCAGCCGGTGTTTTTAGTCGCCTGCTTGGGTGCCTCCTTGGGCTATGGTGTGATGAACTTGCTCATGGCAGCGACGCCTTTGGCTATGCAGCAATGCGGCTTAAGCTTTGATGACACGGCTTTGGTGTTGGAGTGGCATGTGATCGGTATGTTTGCGCCTGGATTTTTCACCGGTGCCTTGATAAAGCGGTTTGGCACCCTCTCCGTCATGGGCGCAGGCGTGGTACTTAATGCCCTGTGTATCGCTATCGCGTTGACTGGCATCGAATTGCACCAATTTGTGATTGCGCTCTTTTTGTTAGGCGTGGGCTGGAACTTTTTGTTTACCGCAAGCACCACGCTGTCTTTTAGCGCCTATGCCCCCGAAGAAAAAGACCGGGCCCAGGCCGTCATCAACTTCGGCGTGTTCGCCGTCATGGCCATCACGTCATTCGCCTCAGGTGCTTTGGTCACCAACCACGGCTGGGCCTTGCTGAACTTGGGTTCCACTATTCCAGTGGCTATGACGGGCGCGCTACTGCTTTGGTTGGCCTATCAACGTAGGGCATTTAGGGCCAAATAGCCGCCCCTTACAATCACTCGCTCTTAGTGTCTTGCTGGCACCGTCTCCGCGTTGCGTAAGCAGTGCGTAATCCCTTTTTTATCAGGAATGCCTTTTATGTTTATTTCCTCTGCTTTTGCCCAAACCGCTCCCGCTGCCGCTGCCGGTGGTGACTTGCAATCCACTTTGATGGGCATGCTGCCTTTGGTATTGATGTTTGTGGTTTTGTATTTCGTCATGATCCGCCCCCAAATGAAAAAGCAAAAAGAACACCGCGCGATGGTCGATGCGATTGCCAAAGGCGATGAAGTCGTGACCGTAGGCGGCGTGTTGGGAACCGTCACCAAAGTGGGCGAGGGCTATATCGGCCTGGAAGTCGCCAGCGGTGTCGAAGTCCAAATCCAGCGCAGTGCAGTCGTTCAGGTTTTGCCTAAAGGCACGATCAAGTAATCCGATACGTCCCCCGATTTACCAAAGCAGCAGGCGAGAGCGACCATGAACCGTTATCCATTGTGGAAATACGCGATCCTTGTGGTCGCTATCGTGATTGGCGCTTTGTACGCCTTGCCGAACGTGTTTGGCGAGTCGCCTGCGGTGCAGGTCTCAACGGCCAAAGCGTCGATGCCATTGGATCTCGCTACGGTGACTCGGGTGGAAGAAGCGCTTAAAGCCGCTGGGCTCACAGCCCAGGCGATGAGCTTGGAAGGTAACTCGATCAAAGCCCGTTTTGAAAATACGGATGTCCAGCTTAAAGCCAAAGACGCGATTCAAAAAGCGCTGAACCCCGACGCCAATGCGCCTGGATTTGTTGTCGCACTGAACTTGCTATCCCGTTCGCCCGCTTGGCTCACTGCTTTGCATGCCTCGCCCATGTATTTGGGGCTGGACCTGCGCGGTGGAGTGCACTTCATGTTGCAGGTCGATATGCAAGCGGCCCTGAGCAAAAAAGCGGAATCGCTGGCAGGCGATTTGCGCAGCACCCTGCGAGATAAAAATGTTCGCCACGGTGGCGTGAGTCGCAACGGCCAAACCATTGAAGTCGTGTTTCGGGATGCGGCGATGGTCACTGCGGCCAAGGCCGTGGTTCAAGAACAGTTTCCAGACTTAAGCACGGTAGAGACGGCGCAGGCAGGCGAATTCAAAATGGTGGCGACGATTTTGCCGGTCGCCGCCCGCAAAGTACAAGAGCAAGCCCTCAAGCAAAACATCACCACGCTGCACAACCGGATTAATGAGTTAGGTGTAGCAGAGCCGGTGATTCAGCAGCAAGGCCTAGACCGCATCGTGGTGCAACTCCCTGGCGTTCAAGACACGGCCAAAGCCAAAGACATTTTGGGTCGCACGGCGACCTTAGAAATTCGTATGGTCGATGAGGGTACCGATGCCCGCGCTGCCGAAAACGGAACTGGACCGGTGCCCTTTGGTTCTGAGCGCTACTTAGAGCGCAACGGGCAAGCTGTGATTGTGAAAAAACAAGTGATCTTGACCGGTGAAAACCTCACCGATGCGCAGCCCGGCTTTGACAGCCAAACCCAAGAAGCCGCTGTTCACCTGACCTTGGATGCCAAAGGGGCACGCATTTTTCGCGATGTGACTCGCGAGAGTGTGGGCAAGCGAATGGCGATTTTGCTGTTTGAAAAAGGCAAGGGCGAGGTCGTCACTGCGCCTGTGATTCGTTCTGAAATCTCTGGGGGCCGGGTTCAAATATCGGGCCGCATGAGCACGATGGAGGCTGCGGATACCTCGCTTTTGTTGCGTGCAGGCTCCTTGGCCGCGCCCATGGAAATCATTGAAGAGCGCACGATTGGCCCGAGCTTGGGCGCTGAAAACATTGCCAAAGGCTTTAACAGCGTGATCTGGGGCTTTGCGGCAGTCGCCGTGTTCATGTGCGTTTACTACCTGTTGTTTGGCGTGATCTCCAGCGTGTCTTTGGCCCTGAACTTACTGCTCTTGGTGGCGGTGTTGTCGATGCTACAAGCGACGCTGACCTTACCTGGTATGGCTGCGATGGCGCTGGTGTTGGGTATGGCGATTGATGCCAATGTGTTGATTAACGAGCGGGTACGCGAAGAGTTGCGCAACGGGGCCTCGCCTCAAGCGGCTATCCATGCTGGTTATGACCGCGCGTGGGCCACCATCATTGACTCTAACGTCACCACGTTGATTGCCGGCTTGGCTTTGTTGGCCTTTGGTTCTGGGCCCGTGCGGGGATTTGCCGTGGTGCATTGCTTGGGCATTTTGACCAGCATGTTTTCGGGCGTGTTCTTCTCGCGCGGCGTGGTCAACCTTTGGTACGGGCGTCAAAAGAAATTAAAAGGCGTTTCCATTGGCACCATCTGGCGTCCTGATGGCGCAACGTCGGGTACGACTTCGCCGGCAGCGGTTTTGGAGAAATAAGTATGGAATTTTTCAAAATCCGACGCGATATTCCGTTCATGAAGAACGCCCTGGCGTTCAATTTGATTTCGCTGATTACTTTCTTGGCTGCGGTGTTTTTCCTGTTCTCACGCGGCTTGCATTTGTCGGTGGAATTTACCGGCGGAACCTTGATGGAAGTGGGCTATTCGCAAAGTGCGGATCTCAACGCTATCCGTTCAACGGTGGACGGCTTGGGCCTCAGAGATGTACAGGTTCAAAACTTTGGCAATGCCCAAGATGTGTTGATCCGTATGCCGGTCCAAAAAGGCAGTACGCCGGGCCAGCAAAGCGAAAAAGTGTTGGAGGCGCTTAAAGCCAGTGACCCTAGCGCTACCTTGCGCCGCACTGAATTTGTAGGCCCTCAGGTGGGGGACGAGTTAGCCATCGACGGTTTGAAGGCGCTGGCCTGCGTTGTGGTGGGCATCATGCTGTATTTGGCGATGCGCTTCGAGTGGAAGTTTGCAGTCGCCGCCATCATTGCCAACTTGCATGATGTGATTATTATTTTGGGTTTCTTCGCCTATTTTCAGTGGGAGTTTTCACTCCCTGTTTTGGCGGCGGTGCTGGCGGTCTTGGGTTACTCCGTAAACGAGTCGGTGGTTATTTTTGACCGAATCCGGGAGAACTTTCGCCGTTACCGCAAGATGAATACCGTGGAGATTATTGACAACGCCATTACTTCGACAATCAGCCGAACCATCATTACGCACGGCGCGACGCAAATGATGGTGTTGTCGATGCTGCTGTTTGGCGGAGCCACCTTGCATTACTTTGCCTTAGCTTTGACTATTGGCATTTTGTTTGGCATTTACTCCTCAGTTTTCGTCGCTGCTGCCATTGCGATGTGGCTGGGCATTGCGCGTGAAGACCTGATCAAAGCGCCAGTCAAAAAAGACAACGACCCGCAAGACCCCAACGATCCCAACGCGGGCGCGACGGTTTAAAGATTTTTGTCTTGTCGGCTGCGTGAAACGCGGCTGGCCAAGGCGTCGATATAACCGAGCAGCCGCTCCGCTTGAACCGGCTTTTGGTACAAGGTAATCCAATCGGGTAACTCGCCGTCTGCAACCGCCTCTTCGGGTGTTTTCGCGGTAACCACCACCAACTCAATTGCGCGGTAGGCCGGTTCGGCCGATAAAGTTTTAATCAGGTGGTAGCCATCAAAGGGTTGCATCATTAGGTCGGTCACGACCACGTCGGGGCGTTGGCGCTCGATCTGAATCAGGGCCTGTGAGGCGTCTGTGGCAACGGTCAAAAGCACCGGATGGCGACAGCGCTTGAGCAGCGTTTCAAAGTAGGCTGCTTGGATCGCATCGTCTTCTGCTAACAGCACACGCAATTCGCGCGGGCCCGTGTCCGTATCAGTGCGAAGTTGGATTTTGGAATCCAAGGCGGAGCGAAAAATACGCCGATGCCCGCCCGAGGTGACCCAGGCTTCAAGCTCCCCACTGGCAACCATTTTTTGTACCGTGGTGGTAGACAAGCCCAATATCCGCGCGGCTTGTTGGGTGGTGAGAATATCGGTGGGTTTGGGCGCAGGGATCGCTTTTGGCGTTTTTTTCACGCCCTTGGGTTTTTTTAATCCGGAGGGGGTGGGGGTATCGGGTGCTGTGGTCATGTCGTTTTCCTTCCTATTCATTAAGCGCGCTCAACGCGCTGAAACAATGCGCCGGGCATGCGTGCTACACGCCCTTGCAACTCGAGTGCCATGAGTTGGGCTTGCAGTTGCGCGGTGTCAATGCCCGTTCGCGCTTGCAAGTCCTCTAGGCTGCTGGGATCAAATCCCAGCGCATGCAGCAGTTCAGAGGCTTCATCCAAGCCGCCCTCACTGCCAAATTCTGTCATTTTTTCAGTCGCGGAGTTGCCAGACTCAGAGAAGGTCACCATGTGCAACTCCTCCAAAATATCTTGTGCGCACTCCACTAACTTTGCGCCTTGTTTGATCAAGGCATGGCAGCCGCGCGACTGCGTGCTGTGGATAGAACCTGGAATGGCGAAAACGTCTTTGCCCTGTTCGAGCGCTAGCCGTGCCGTGATCAAGGAGCCCGATTTCAATGCGGCCTCGACCACCAGCGTGCCCAAAGACAAGCCCGAAATAATGCGGTTGCGCTGGGGGAAATTGGCTGCTGTGGGCGGTGTGCCCAAGGGGTATTCGCTGAGTAACACGCCATGCTCTGCGATGCGGCGGGCTAGACCTAAGTGGGCTTTGGGGTAAACACGGTCAAGCCCGGTACCGACGACGGCAATGGTGGCAAGTTCAGACGAGTCGGCGCTCAAAGCGCCTTCGTGGGCCGCGCCGTCCACGCCCAGCGCTAAACCAGACACCACCGTAAGTCCCGACTGCGCCAGCGTTTTTGCAAACTGATGGGCGTTGGTTGCGCCTTGGGGCGTGGGGTTGCGGCTTCCAACGACCGCGATACATGGCGCTGTGTTCCAAACAAC